>CBDUTO010000008.1:0-59025 GCA_965370315.1 uncultured Melioribacteraceae bacterium | reverse complement strand
CCTTCAAAAATCTGAATTCTCTCTTTGTCACCTTCGATAACTCTAACATGAACTTTTACTCTATCACCCGCATTAAAATTTGGGTGATCAGTTCTTATCTGATCATCTACAATTCCGTTTAATTTATCCATCCTTTACTCCATTGAATTTATTTGTTTCCACTTTTTCGTCAATTCTATCGATTGCTCATCTTTCCATTCCGCAATCTTTTTATCATGTCCAGATAGAAGTACTTCTGGAACTTTCATGTCTCTATACTCAGCTGGCCTAGTGTAATAAGGTGCTTCTACTGAATCATCATTCATTAGTGAATCATTCAAGGCTGATTCACTATCATTCAAAACACCAGGCAATAATCTAATAACAGCATCTGCTATCATTAGTGCTGGTAGTTCTCCACCACTTAGCACAAAATTCCCAATTGAAATTTCATCTGTTGCAAATCGTTCTCTTACTCTATCATCGACACCTTTATAGTGCCCAGCAATAATTATGATATTTTTGCTAAGAGAAATTTTATTTGCGTATGACTGGTTAAATACTTTTCCTTTCGGAGTAGTAAAAATTATATGGTCATACTCACTTTCGCTTTGTAACTTTTCAATACATTCAAAGAACGGTTCTGGCTTTAATAACATTCCAGGGCCACCACCAAAAGGTTTATCATCAATCTGTTTATACTTATCATGCGTAAAATCACGTAAATTGTGAACCTTAATTTCGCACTTACCTTTGTCTTGAGCTCTTTTAACAATACTTGTATTTAGTGGGCTATAGAGTAGATCGGGGACAGCAGAAATAATATCAATTCTTATCATCACTAAACTCATCAAAATCTTGCTTAAGATTTATCACTTTTTCCTTAATGTTTATATCTGAAATTACATCTGAAATCACAGGAATAAGGATCTGACCACTATTCTCATTTTCAACAACATAAACATCATTTGAGGCTAAACTTAAAACATCAACAATTTTTCCAAAGAACTTCGTATTAAAAAAAACTTTGCATCCTAATAAATCGTGAATAAAATATGTGTCATCTTCTAATTGAACCACATCATTTTTATTCACATAAATAGTGGAACCTACTAAAAATTCAACATCAATATCGGAATCAAAGTTTTTAAGTTTTAGAATGAATTTGCCTTCAATTCTAACAACATCCTCAACGAAAAACAATCTTCTTTCACCAAAGATGTTAATATAAATTTCATTAAGAAGAAAAAAACGCTCAGGAAAATCAGAATGAGACTCAATTCTAATGAACCCATCTGTATTGAAAACAGATGCTATTTTCGCAATTAAAAAATAATCTTCCAACTATCCCAAACAACAATTTAATCTAAAATTTTCAAAATTGCTCTTTTTCCATCCTTAGCAGCAATAGCTGTAAGTAAAGTTCTCATCGCTTGCGCAGTTTTACCTTGCTTACCAATTACCTTACCAACATCATCAGGGCCTACTTTTAAAGTAAGCTCTAATGCTTTGTCGCCAGTTTCAACTTCCTCAACAACTACACTATCTGGAGTATCAACAAGGTGTTTTGAAATAAATTCGATGAAATCCTTCATGAGAATACCTTTAATAATTTAGAAAAAAGGGCACACACAATAAATGTACAAGAAGAAATTACTTAATCAGCTTTCTCTTCTTGCTTTTCCTCAGAACCAGTGCCCTCTGCTTCTGACACATTTTCTTCAATTTTTTCTTCTTTCTTAACTTTTACTTCAGCTTTATTTGCAGCTTTAGATACTAACTTAGCTTCTTTGTTTTTTGACCATTCTTCAAGTTTTGCTGCCACTTCTTCTTCATTAAGACCTGACTTTACTAACTCTCTTTTGTACAAAATACCTTTTCTCGATAAGAGACCTTTTACAGTAGTAGTTGGTTGTGCACCAACACCTAACCAATACAATGCTCTTTCTTCTTTTATATCGATAGTTGCAGGATTAGTAATTGGATTATATAAACCAATAGCTTCAATAAATTTACCATCTCTCGGTGACCGTTCATCTGCGGCAACTACTTTATAAATTGGTTGCCTTTTCTTTCCCATTCTTCTTAATCTTAACTTAACAGCCAATTAAGAACCTCCATACATATTTTATATTAATTAAACTTTAAATTACAACTTTTTTTTTACTTTTTCATGTTTTATTTGGCATTTTAATATGCTAACAAAATTTAAGGGGTTAAAATCTTCTTTTCTTTTTACCTAAAACTTGTTTCATATTTTTATTAGACTTAAACATTTTCATCATTTTACCCATTTCTTTGAACTGTTTTATAAGTCGATTTATCTCTTGTATTGAGTTACCACTACCCTTAGCAATTCTCATTCTACGACTTCCATTAAGAATCTTAGGATTTGATCTCTCTTTTCTAGTCATAGATTGAATTATTGATTCAACTTTTACTAACTGGTTATCATCTACATCTGCATTTTTAAGTTTAGCGCCAAGACCCGGAACCATTCCTAATAGAGATTTTAATGATCCCATTTTTTTAATCATTTTAATCTGTTTCAAGAAATCTTCAAAATCAAATTTATTTGAGAGAAGTTTTTTCTCTAAATCCTCTGCTTCTTTTTCATCAAATTGAATTTGTGCCTTTTCAACAAGGGATATTACATCACCTTTTCCAAGAATTCGAGAAGCTAATCTATCAGGATGAAATATCTCTATAGAGTCTAACGTTTCACCAAGACTCGTAAATTTAATTGGTACATCAACTACAGCTTTAATTGAAAGAGCGGAACCACCCCGTGAATCACCATCAAGTTTTGTTAGAACAACCCCATCAAATTCAACTGCATCATGAAAAGCTTTAGCTGAATTAACTGCATCCTGACCAGTCATTGAGTCAACTACAAAAAGAATTTCTGTTGGATTAACAGCTTCTTTAATGTTTTTGACTTCATCCATTAAATCATCATCAACATGCAAACGACCAGCTGTATCAATAATAATTGTATTTAAGCTATTATCGTTCGCATATTTAACAGACTCACTAGAAATTAAAACTGCATCTTTACTATCATCAATTGAAAATACAGGAACATCAATTTGTTTTCCAAGAATTTTCAACTGATCTTTAGCAGCAGGACGGTAGACATCCGCAGCAGTAAGTAGAACTTTTCGGTTTTTCTCTTTTAAATACTTTGCAAGTTTAGCACTAAATGTTGTTTTACCAGAACCCTGCAAACCAACCATCACAATTATTGTGGGTCCAGATGGATTAAGGGTTAACTCAGTAAGTGTTCCACCCATAAGTTTGGTAAGTTCGTCGTAAAGAATTTTTGTAATAAGTTGACCAGGAGAGACAGATGCAAGCACTTCTTCACCAAGAGCTCTACCCTTTACGTCATCCATAAATGATTTTGCAACTTTGTAGTTTACATCTGCATCCAGTAATACCCTACGCAATTCACGCATAGTATCAGAGATGTTCTGTTCTGAAAGGCGTCCTTGTCCAGTTACCTTCTTAAGGGCTTTATCGAATTTTAAAGTTAAATCATCGAGCATTTATAAACTTTCCTTACTCAAATACTAACTTTCTTTGAGAGCATTGGCACCAGAAACAATTTCTAATATTTCATTAGTAATTGCTGCCTGTCGCCTTTTGTTATATTCTAACTGAAGTGAACTAATCATTTCGGATGCATTCTCAGTAGCCATATCCATTGCGGTCATTCGAGCACCAAGTTCTCCGGCATATGAATTTAAGAGGACAGCCCAAACTTGAGCATTTAAATATTGAGGAAGTAATCCATCAATGATTGTTTTTTTATCGGGTTCAAAAATATAATCTAGGTTTTCTTCTTGTGTAGCTTCTTCAGAAACTTCTGGTTTCACAGGATAGAGTTGCAATTCAGTTATTTGCTGCTGTGCAGCAGACTTGAACTTATTGTACACAACAATTATTTTATCATAATCTCCTGATATAAATTTGCTTGCTAACTCTTTATTTAGCTGAGCAACAAAATCAAATTTCAAATCACCAAATATTCCGTTATATCCTTTAACAACATTATATTCATGACGTCTGAAATAATCATTCACTTTTTTTCCAATGCAATAGAGAGATACATTATTATTTGAGTTTTGTTCTGAATATTCATTCTTTATTATTTTTTCAACTTTGGATATTATATTTGAGTTGAATGCACCACAAAGTCCTCTATCAGATGATGCAGCAATAATGGCTATCTTTTCATCGCCACTCTCCTTAATGAGAGGATGGTCATAGTTCTTTTCAACAGCTAGTAGCTGACTTAAAACTTCTGCAATTTTTCTGGAATAAGGACGAGCATTGATAATGTTATCTTGTGCTTTATTTAAACGTGCAGCAGAAACCATCTTCATTGCTTTAGTAATTTTTTGTGTGTTCTTAACGCCACCAATGCTTCGCTTTATGTCTCTTAAAGTTGCCATAAATTTTAGTCAGACACCTTGAATTTAGTTAAAAATTCTTTAGCACTACTTTTAAGTCCTTCAACTGTAGAATCACTTAAAACTTTTTCTTCTCTAATTGCTTTAAGAATATCTGCATTTTTTAATTCAAGATATTCAATAAATTCAGATTCAAATCTTTTAATATCAGATATTGAAAGTTCATCAAGAAAACCTTGAGTTCCCATAAATACAGAAACAACTTGTTTTTCAACTACAATTGGAGTGTATTGACCTTGTTTAAGTAACTCAACCAATCTAGCACCACGAGTTAAAGTTCTTTGAGTTGCTTTATCCAAATCTGAACCAAATTTAGCAAATGCTTCTAATTCTCTATATTGAGCCAAATCAAGTTTTAACGAACCCGCAACTTTTTTCATTGCTTTAATTTGAGCACTACCGCCTACACGCGACACTGAAATACCAACGTTAATAGCTGGACGAACGCCAGCGTTAAATAAACTTGGCTCAAGATAAATCTGACCATCTGTAATTGAAATTACATTTGTTGGAATATATGCAGAAACGTCACCTTGTTGAGTTTCAATAATTGGAAGAGCTGTTAAACTACCACCACCTAATTTATCATTAAGTTTTGATGCTCTTTCAAGTAAACGTGAGTGAACATAAAAAACATCACCAGGATATGCTTCACGACCTGGAGGGCGTCTCAATAAAAGTGAAAGTTCACGATAAGCAACTGCTTGTTTAGATAAATCATCATAAACTACCAAAGCATGCTGACCTTTATCTCTAAAATATTCACCTAGAGTAGCACCAGCATATGGAGCAATGTATTGCAACGGTGCGGGCGTAGAAGCTCCAGCATTTATAATAGTTGTATAATCCATCGCACCATGTTCTTCTAATTTGGCCACAACTTGTGCAACTGTAGAATCCTTTTGTCCAATGGCAACATAAATACAGTAAACTGGATCAACACCATTAGCTTTAGCTTCTTCAGTATGTGTATGCTTTTGATTAATTATAGCATCGATAGCAACAGCTGTTTTACCAGTTTGTCTATCCCCAATAATTAACTCACGTTGACCACGACCAATAGGAATCATAGCATCAACTGCAGTTATACCAGTTTGCAAAGGTTCAGATACAGATTGACGAGTTACAACACCAAGTGCTTTTCTTTCAATTGGCATATATGCTTCATGCTCAATAGAGCCTTTACCGTCAATTGGTTCACCAAGAGGATTGACAACACGTCCAAGCATTTTAGTCCCAACAGGAAATGATGCAAGACGTTTTGTTCTTTTTACCGTGTCACCTTCTTTAATGAGTTGAGTTTCACCAAAAAGCACACACCCTACACTATCTTCATCTAAGTTAAGTACCATTCCCATTACATCATTCGGGAACTCAACCAGCTCACTAACCATTACTTTGGATAGTCCATAAACTCTTGCAATACCATCACCAACTTGGAGTACAGTACCAACATCATATATTTCTGCTTCGTTATCAAAGCCGGCTAATTGTTGTCTTAAAATCGCTGATATTTCATCTGGTCTAACTTCAGCCATATCTATACCTTATTATTTTTCAATTCTTAAACTAAACTTTTTCTTAATTTTTTAAGTTGTTGCTTTACAGAAGCATCAATTACAGTATCATTTATTTTCACAGTAAAGCCACCAATAAGTGACTCATCTGTTTTATAACTGGGAATAACTTCATTATTTGAATGTGCCTTCAATTGTTTTTGCAGAACTTTCTTCTGCTCATCAGAAAATTCAAGAGTACTAACAATCTCAGCTTCAACCCTATTCAATTTTATATTTCGAATCTCATTATATCTCTTTGAGATATCGAAAAGTAAATTTTCTCTATTCTTCTTATTAACAAACAGAATGAAATCTAAAGTTAAAGCATCAACCTTTTCTGCGAAGATCTCTTTAATAATAGCTTCCTTTTTATCCTTATTAATCACAGGACTCTTTAGAACGACTTTTAATTCTTTAGATTTTGACAATGTATTTTCCAACAATATCATATCATTTGAAGCTTGCTCTAAAGAGTTTTCACCCTCGGCAAATTCCATAAAAGCTTTAGCATATCTTGTGGAAATATTAAAACTACTCATCTAATTCTTATTTAAGTCTTCTAAATATTCGTTAATTAATTTTGCTTGTTTCTCTTTATCAAGATTTGCTCGGATTATTTTCTCCGCTGCAACAATGGCAATATCAGCAACTTGATCTTTCAGATTATTAAAAGCTTCCTGATTCTTTCTTTCAATTTCAGAAGTTGCTTCAGTAATCATTTTCTTAGCTTCACTCTTACTCTCTTCAAGCATCTGAGCTTTAAGTCTATCAGAGTACTCTCTTCCTTGCTGAATAATCTTTTGAGCTTCATCTTCTGCTCTTGCTAAATTAGCGTTGTTCTCTTCAAGTAATTTTTCAGCATCAGTCTGAGCTTTCTGAGCTTTATCAATAGAATCCTTTATAAAGTTCTCTCTTTCATTAAGAGAATTTAGAATTGGACCCCAAGCCATTTTCTTAAGTACCACTAGAAGAATAACAAAAGTAATAACTGTCCAAAAAATCAATCCTGGATTTACGTCAAGCAATCCACCTGATGATTCTCCACCACTAAAAGCAAGAAAAGCCAAATTTATAATTTTAGCCATTTAATCTTTTCCTTGTATAAATATTAGTAGAGCCTAAAAATAAGACTCCACTTTAATTTTTAAGATATTACTTTAATGCCAAAAGAATACAAATAACCAGTGCAAAAAGTGAGATACCTTCAATAAGAGCTGCAGCAATAATCATTGAAGTTCTGATATCTCCAGCAGCTTCTGGCTGACGCCCACTAGCATCCATTGCTGAGCTAGCTAATTTACCAATACCATACGCACCACCGATAACTGTTAAACCAGCACCAAATCCCGCAGCTAAAAATTCAAATCCCATGAGTTTCCTCCGTTTATAATTAATTTATTTTAATGATCTTGATGAACGGCCATACCAATGAACAATGAAGATAACATTGTAAATATGTAGGCTTGTATTAACGCAACTAAAATTTCTAATAAATAGATAAATAATGCAAATGCAACCGAAACGGGTGCAACAAAATATGTTTGCATAAAAAAGATAAGTCCAAGAAGTGCTAGTATTACAATGTGACCTGCAGTCATATTAGCAAAAAGTCTTATTGCCAAAGCAAAGGGTTTTGTAAATAATCCAAGAATTTCAACAACAAACATAATGGGTAGTAGCCATGCCGGAACACCTGAAGGAATAAGACCTTTGAAATATCCTAATGCGCCATTCTTCATCATTCCACCAACTTGAACTACTATAAAGGATATTACCGCAAGTGTTACAGTAACAGAAATATTACTAGTAACCGTTGCACTATTTGGGACTAATCCTATAAAATTACTAAATAGTATAAAAAAGAATACAGTCAATAAATATGGAAGAAATTTTTCGTACCCTTTTCCAATTGTAGGTTTTGCAATTTCATCTCTAACAAATACTATAAGTACTTCGAGAAAATTTGCAACTCCATGTGGAACAAGTGATTTTTTATACGCATTTGATGCAAATTTAAATGCAACTATTAATAAAACAGCTACTATCCATAAAAAGACAACATGCTTTGTAATAGAAATATCTAATCCTATAAATGGAATATTCATTCCAAAAATAGAAATATTATCAGGTAGAACTATATGGGGAAGAGAAATTGATCCAAATGGAGCAAATTCGAGTTCATGTGAATCAAGAATGTGATGCATAATCCAATCTGATCCAACATCTCCTTTTGCCTGATGTAGCGTGTCTTGAATTGCCGTAGAAGTGTTTAATTCCATACTTTACTGTACTTTTATCTCATCTTTTTTAGAATTAAAATGCTTGATTTCGAACACTATACTCATACTGTAAAAAATCAAGAACACTAATATAAAAGCATATTTATCAATTTCCAAGAAAATAAGACTCAATGTAAAAGTAATTAACAAAAAGAAGATACGAACTCCCATTCCGCCAAAATTTAAGATCAAAAACGTTTGTGAGGATTTGCTTTTTGAAAAATCATAAAACAAAAGTGCAATAAAAAGATTAACAATATTAAGGAACAGCGCTAAAAACACAGTTAACTCAATTGAAACATCTATAACTTCAAAATTTTTGAGTAAATACGTTATTAAATATGGAGGAAAATATATATATATTATTGTTTTAAGTATTTCTCTCATTATTCTTTTTATTCAAATTTAAGACAGATTTTATAAAATTGTAAATTCCAGCAAAACCACCAAAGAAAGCAAAACTAATTGTTAATATTGGAGAAAGTTCAAATTTTTCATCCAACCATCTTCCTAAAAAAAACATAAGAACCATTGTTGCAGCTAATTGGGTTCCTAACCCTAGATAAGGGCCAACATCTCTATATGTTTTTGTTAGGTCGTTCTCATCTGAACTACTCATTATCATCAAAATTATTAACTGTTTCTTTATGCATGTTACTCGTACCTTTAAAATTTGCTCCTTCGTTAATAACAAGAATTTTAGCTGATATATCACCTTCTATCTTTGCTGTAGATTCTAGTACTAATTTTTCAGAAGCTTCTATGGAGCCAACTATAACTCCACCACAAGTTATATTTGTAGCTCTTACAGTCCCTTTCCCTTTAGACTTATCACCAAGAGTTAAATTACCATTAACTACTATTTCCCCATCATACTCCCCATCAATTCTAACATTACCATCACTTGAGAGTTTACCTTCAAATTTCACACCCTCACTTAAAATACTAATATCTTGATCGTAATTTTTTCCCATTTTCTCTCCATTAATTAATAATTAACCCCTTGGGGTCAATAGGTTTAGAGTTCTTCCAAATCTCAAAATGCAAATGCGGTCCATTTGTGTTTGTACCAGTATTTCCACTTAATGCAATTGGTTCTCCTTGTACTACATTTTCTCTAACTGTTTTAAGGAGAGCCGAACAATGTTTAAACATTGTTAAATAATTATTTTTATGTTGAATTATTAATACATTTCCATTCTCTGTAGTATGATTCGCAAATATTATTGTTCCATTTGCAGGAGCTATTATAAGTGTACCTCTAGCAACTGAGTAGTCAATTCCTAAATGTCCTTTCATCGGATTAAACTTTCTTCCAATTATTCCATCAATTGGATTAATAAATAATAGAGAGTCCGAGGAAGCACCTCCGAACAATTTTTCATAAATTAAAAGTATTGATCCCTCAATTGGGATTTTATTTCCTTTCGATTTTCTTAAGGAGTCATAAATTGCCGCTGTTGAATCTAATGAGTCAGTACTAGCTAAGGTTAAAGCATAATTTAGTCTTTTATCAAGAGTTGATATTCGATTTAATTCGCTTGTTAATATCACAAGTTTTTTTTCTAATATACCTATTCTTTCAGATTGCTCAACAAGTTTATCATTTTCCATGAACATTACTAAACTATTAAGAGGGGTAAAAGAGAAGGCTATTGATAATAGTAATATTAGAATTAATAAAAATAGAATAAAATAATTTATCAATTGAAATACTTTGAATTTATATCTTTTTGTTTCTAGAGTAGGGAAATTCGGAGTAATATAAACAGACGATTTTCTTAAATTTTTAATACTAAATAGACTCATAATTCAATTAAATTTAACTTCTAAATATATTATAATAATTAATGAATTTTATAAATTAATATTTCCAAATGTTATGCATCCAAAGCCATTGTTCAGGAGCTTCTCTAATTTTATTTTCTAGAATTGTCATATAACGTTGATTTAATTCTTGAAGTTGATCTGATAAATTTTCTGGTAAATTTTCATAACTTATTTCTTCCACAGAAATAATATATTTTCCTGAAGGTTTACGAATATTTAGTACTACTAAGATTGGGACTTTATTCTTAATTGCTAGAGCAGCAAAGCCTTGAAATGTAACTGTTGGTTGATTAAAGAAATTAACAACTACTCCATCTTCTCTCTTTCCTCTTTGGTCTCCAACAATTCCAACAACTCCACCTTGAATTAATGTTTTATACAACTCTCTAATAGAAGCACCAAGTGGAATTTCTTTGTTAGAAAATTTTTCTCTTATCTCACTCATCCAATCTGCAACTAATCTATTGCGTTGTTTTTTAACAAGTACATTAATCTGCCTCTGCAGAGTTAGCCCCATTGTTAAGGCACCCAACTCCCAGTTCCCAAGATGAGCAGTTAGTAGTATCGAGCCTTTTTCAGAATCCACTATACTTTTAACTTTTTCAAGGTTATCTATTTTACTTAATGAAAGTATTTCCTCTTCAGTCATTTTTTGGAAAGCCATTATTTCCATAAATGTAATTCCAACACTAAGAAAATTATTAAAGGCAATCTTTTTAATCTCACTTTTGGATTTCTCTGGAAACGCTTTTGTAAGATTAGAAATTACAGTACTCTTTCTAATAGGAATAATGTAGAAAAATATTACTGTAAGAATTTTAGATAAAACCGGAATTCTCTTAATACCAATAGTGTGAACTACTTTCGTAAAAAATATCCAAATTGAAAATTCAAACTTATTTTTATTAATAAAAGACATTAGTTAACAGTAATTCTTCTTGACCAAGTTTCATCTCTCATCTCTCCACGCTTCGTTGAATGGAGAAGTTCGTAATCATTGTATCCAGTAATGTCTCCAAATACAAATTGAACACCACCTTCAATACTATGATAGTACCATATTTCATGAGGTTTCATATTATATTCACTTGGGAAATAATCAATCTCATCAGGTTCATCATAAATTAAATGTATTCTGCCTCTATCTGTTTTAACACCTCTCTTAACAAATGTTTTATACCTTATCTCAACGAATTGCACTCTTTCCATATACTCTTCCTTAAACTCATTTCTTTGTGTTTCAGGTATTTGATCCCTAACCATCCAAAAGTCAAAAAGGTATTTCCTTTTTGCATCAACATTATGCAATTTTTCATAACCCTCAATATTTACTTGAGCAGCAATAGGTTTTGAAACTTCAAACATTTCATCACATTCCTCTTCGCTAAGTATTCCAAATTCGCTACTCTTAACATTCATATCATCAGTTGATATTTTCTTTTCTACCTGTACTGATGGGTTTATAAGATAAAATCTTTTTGTGGATGCAATTCCTACTTTTAGTGAATCTTCAAAAATATTTAATAAAAGAGTATATGATCCAGTTGGATATTTGTTTAAATTAACAACTCCAGCCTCAACAATAGAATTATTACCTTTAAGCAATTTCTTTTTCTTAACATTTAATGCATTCCCATAACTATCACTTAGTTGCTGAATTAAAACTAAATCTTTGTTTTCAAGTTCTGGAAGATTTAAATTATAAATCTCTGTATAAAAGAAAAGAACGGGCATCTGTTCAGTATAAATATTATGTGGATTTGGGAAAACTTCCATTGTGTTCTTGTAAAATATTGAAGTATTATTCTTACTTCCAGAAATAATTCTTGTAGCTAATTGAATATCACTAATAGAGTATTTATCCTCTGGAAAAGAGCGAATTTCTATTATTTCTTTATAGTTTATAAGATTAGTAGAATCAGCAATATCAGTTGCAGAAATATCTAACTTGTAGATACCCTCCGCCAAAATAAATCCTAAATTGCCAAGTAGATTTTTACCTTTATAAGATAAATCATCCAGACTTAATATTTCTGTTTGCGATAAATATCTTTTATTAATTAATACTTTTTTTGACAATGTATCGGTAATCATAATATCAAGATTAGCACCAATGTAATTAATACTATCACTTATATATGGCGTTAAATTAGTTTGCCCTAAAGAATAATATATTTCAAGATAAGTTTTAGTAGAATCAAATTTAAACTTGGCATAGTCAAATTCGAACGATAGTTTATCTTGAGCAAAAAGATTAATGCTTAAGAAGAGTAGTATAATAAGTATTTTTTTCATTACGATCTCGCAAATTGTAAACATAAATATAGAGTACTAAATTAAGAAAAATAAAGGAAATAATTAAGGTAAGAGTTTATCCAAAACATATAAAAAAAGGTGTCCAAATAGGACACCTTTTAATTTTAGAACTTAATAACACAAATATTTAGTTAACACCAATCAACAATGTAAATACATGATTGTCAGTTGGGAACTCGCTAACAGGTCTAAATGCGTAATCAAATTTAAGATTTAGTGCGTCAGCAAAAGTGAAGTTTACACCAGCACCAGCTGTCCAACTATAAATTGCATAGTCATCAGCTTCCATAGGCACAGAATAACCACCTCTCAGATAAACAACGTTCATGAAATCATATTCCAATCCCATGTGCAAGTAATCTTCAAAAGTGTTATTGTTTCTAAAAGTTCCAGCAACTGATAAATTATTTGATTCATCAAAGTCAAATGTATAACCAAGACTTAAATCAAAATAACTAGGTATTTGGAATTCTTCAGTATCAACTTCATAAACACCTTTTCCACCACCAAGTGCAGCACCAGGAACTTCAACTTTTTGTTTAAGTTCTTCACCAGTATAACTCATATTCCCACCGATGTTTTTAACTGTAACACCCAATGAGAAATTTTGAGAAAATCTGTATTGAACACCAAAATCGATAGCCCAACCTGTAGCACTAGTATTCATAATCCCTTCATTAATAAGGCTAAAGGTAGCACCAGCAGAAACTCTATCAGTAATTAACTTAGAATAGGTTAGACCTAAAACAAAGTAACTTGGTGAGTAATTTTGCCCAGTACCATCCGGATTAGATGTAGTTGTAACTGGAATATCACCAAAATCTAATGCTTTATAAGTTAACGCAATTGATCCAAAGTCTGTTTTTGTACCAATAGCAAAATAGGAAACATTTATATCAGCAATGTAACTCATCATACTAAACATTGCTTCTGTTCCATTCATTCTATCAAGTCCACCAGGATTATAGTAAACTGATTCAAGACCTGAAAAGTGGGAATTGAACGCACCACTAGTAGCTATTGACCTTGCTCCAACTGGGATGAGCAACTGCTCAGCACCAGCTGTACCTTTACGAGCTGTATCCCCAGCAAACAGAGATACTGCAAAGGTCAACATCATTATAACCGTAAATAGCTTTTTCATTATATTCTCCAATTTGTAAATAGTTTATAAATTTTGGTAGTAGAGTTATCCACTACCAAATAATTGACCAATTAATAATTTTGTATCTGTTTTTGAGGCATTATAATCGCCAATTTTAATACTTTATCACCATATTTTGGATTATTGATTAAAGCTATATACATTCCAGAAGCAACACGTAATCCACTCTCATTTTCAAGATCCCATCTTAAAATAGAGGTAGCATCACTTTTATCCAGAGTTTTTACATGAACTCCACTTAAAGTATAAAGTTTAATTGTTACATCATTTGGTAAATTATTAAAAGTAACAAATGGATCATCATATCTACCACCTGGTACATAACTAACACCTTCATTTATTCCAAACAACGGATTAGGGAATACATTAACTTTATCCCACTGAGCTTGACCATCTTCTTCAAGAATACTTGTTTGTGCAACATACTGATATTTGTCTTTATCAGTTAAATATACACCAGGATTAATAATAAATGTTCCAGTTGGTGCAAAAGCATCTCTTGGCAATTCTGTTTCGAAACCACAAACATACATTGCATTAAACCAAGGAGATTTACCGATTGTTGTTAATGAATCATTGAATGTGCTTTGAGGTCTTCTCATTCCATTTCCAATATCACCAGAACCAATATTTAGACTATCTGAGTATATCAAATTATCATTAATATCATCTGAGTAGGGTGCATTAAAAATTACAATATATTCTTTAGATAATTCTATATCACTTCCAGGATAATACTTAGCATCTGGCATTCCCATCTCATTACCTAATGTATCTTGAGAATTAGTCGACTCAGTATAACCAACAGCGAGTTGATATTCTTCTGTCTCGTTTTTTACCCAAGCTTGGAAAGGAACATCTACAAAACCAGAATCTAAGTCAGAGTTACTACTTCCATTCCAAATAAATCTATTTGGTTCTTGTACATATCTAAATGCTTTACTACTAGAACCAAAACGCAATTCTACACGTTCCAAATCACCAACAGTAATAGCATTTGCTGCTTTTGATGTAATAGGCAACCATGTTACTACATTAGCAATATCTCTACCAACATATAATCCGCCAGTAATGCTATCATCAACAGGAAGATACCACTCAGTACCGTCAAATTCTGTGCTACCAACACCAGGAGCAATCCAAGGAATAGTAACTGTAACACCATCAACTAGATTATTTATCTGATCTCGGTAATATGCATCAGGATCAAATGCATCGCCATTTAAATCAGTTCCATCAAAATAGAATTTTTTTGTGGAGTCAATTAGCTTAACACCAGTCTCAGTATCTTGCACATAATAAAAGAGCTCGTATGGTATTTTAGTACTATCTTGATAGAACCCAATTTCATATGTATGATTTGTAGTTTTTTCTTTATCTTGAATAGAATAGGATACATTTGCTTCAGCAACACCATTTACGTGTTCAGTAAGAATACCTTCATAATATGGTGTGTTTTGAACATCACCGGTAAGAATTCCAGTATTGCCTTTATCATCATCCAAAATAATTGGAATATTTGATATAGTCCCAATTGTAGATGTATTTGGTATTATCCATGTTCCTAGAGCATCAAATAATTCTATTTCATCAACATTAACTGCGGTACTAGTTATGGAGAAGAAATATGGCTTGTTTTTTAATAGAGGGCCATTAGTAAAAGGATCTTGTGTTATTACTAAGCTTATTCTTCCTTTATCTCTGCTAAAATAGATTGATGAATCTAACTGAGTACCACCAGGATATATAATAGATCTTTCATTAGAGACAGGATCTTCAAATATCAATGATGTTATTTCATTATTTACATCATATCTTGCTAATACTTTAGAATTTTCTCGACCATCATTATTATCTGCAGTAACATTAGATTGATACATTTTCACTTCATAATATTCAAAGCGCATATCAAAACCAACACCAACTGCACTATACTCCATTTGAGGGGCTGTTTCCCAAATTAGTTCAATTGAATTATCATTTGCCTTAACAATTGGTTTAACAACTGGAGGAGGGGCTGGTACATTAAAATTATTTTGGAATACAAACTGTGCAGCTCTATCTATTTTTTTAACTTCTTTAACAGATGCAATAGCAGAGTTACTTCTTCCAACAACATAAGCAACAACAATATCAACTGGTTTATCTTTAACAAGAGTAATAGGACCTGTATTAGACATTTGTCTCTGATCATATGGTAAATTATTTATCCATCCAGTTAAAGAAACAGGATCGCCTGAATAGATAAATCTTGGATCAATAGTTCCACAATCAGCGCTATAAACAGTACCGAATTCCCAATCACAAGGGTTAATTGAACCACCAACCATATCTTTACCTAACATATAATTTCTTGCAATAATTTCATCATCAGGATCATCTAAGTTAGGGTTACCTTGCATATAATGAACAAATGAAGACAATCCAGTATTCTTATTTCCCCAAATGGTGTCAATACCCAACAAAGGTCCTTTTGTATTAAGAGCAAAATCTGTTGGATCACCAGTTTCAGTCCATGGACCTTGGAAAAAGTCAACCAAGAATGAAGGAGGGTCAACCCCAAAATCATCATCAGGACCATCATTATATAAGAAACCTGCATTTAATGCTGGATCAGAACCAACTAAATCATCAGTTGCATTTCCTAAATCGGGATCTCCCCAAACTGAGAAATAAACTGAATCATGAACATCAGTAACTAAACCAGTATTTAGTAATGAATATCTTACGAACATGATATTACCTAAATCACCTGCAGTAGCATATGCCCAAACAGTTTGTCTAATTTCAATCCCTTGTGGACTAACATTTGGCCAATTTCTGTCAGCAGCATCTATAGCATCATTATAAACACACCAAATAGTTTCATCACCAAGTATATCTGGAGAATCCTCTTCTGGATCCCACTCACCATTTCCATTTAAATCTACAGGATTATAAATACCATCGCTATTGCCATCATAAAAATAAGCACCCGCTTCAACCGCAACGCCCCAATTTTGCCAAACTTCGCCAAAAGGAGGATCACTTGCTCTCACAAGATAAAGACCTGAATAAGTATCATCATTTACCTGAACATCATTGGTAGCATCCCATGATGCATTTCCAGCTTGATAATCTTCTGTACGTGATGCAGAGGCCATAGCATTTGCCCACATTTCTCCAGTAAGCCTATTTACACCAGACATCATAAAACCACCAGAATAAAGAAAGCCTTTTCCATCAATTCTACCTTGAGCTAGATTGCCGCCAGTAACAACATCTGCTATTATACCTCTGCTATTCATTGGCATAGCAATTTTGTTGATAAACATATAGTAGGAATCCCCAATACTAGCAGGATTACTCTCATATGTCTTACTAAGCCTGTTGCCATCATTATTTTTATCTTTGCCTTCATCTAGAGAATTTATAGTAAATCCAAAGAAGAGCAAAATACTTAATAAAAATAGAACGGCTTTTACTATTTTATTTTTAATTAATCTCATATTTTTACCTACTTAATTAGTAATATTATTGCCACTATAGTGAAGCAAAGTTTATTTTTAAACCTAATTTTATAGTTCTAGGAATTCCAAAATTATTTGGATCTCTCTCCAAACTCATATAATCATTAGTCCAATCACTACCATTAGCTAAAGAAACCTTTTTACCCTCTTCTGTAGCGAGATAATCAGTAGTATAACCAGAACCGGTTGATCTCCAAACAACAATTTCATTTATATTTTCAAATAAATTCTCTACCCATACATATGGAGTAATTGTTGTTGTAGCACCAAGAGAAAAAGATTTTTCTAACTTAAAATCTACTCTAAATGTACCAGGACCAAATGTAGAATTGATATACCCTTTAGTATCACCCCAATTTGATGAATTCTGAGTAATATTCTGTGTTTCCAAAGGAGTATATGGACGTCCACTAGCAAACGAGATTATAAAGTTTGCACCCATCATCTCAGCCCAACCTAAATCACCTCTAGGAATATAGAAATCAAGTATCATAATTCCAGTATGCCTTTGATCAAACTCTAAAGGAGCAATAACTTTTGGAACTTCATTATTTGGATTTCTAAAAGCAGCAATATAAGAAGAGTTTGTAGAAGAACCAGTACCTTCTGCAATAGAGAATGTATAATCTAATGAAAGTGAAAAATAATTTACATTAGCTACATTCAGTGAAAATGCAAATCCCTTTACTGTTCCAAAATCTTGATTTGTTGGTGTAAAATAGACTAATTCTTCACCGCCTGGTTCTCTATAATAAGTTTGCACACCTTGGTTAGCTAAACCAACAGTATTTTTATAAAATGCTGTAATATTTACTGAAGCAATATTACCAAGTATTTGTCTAAAGCCAATTTCATATTGTGTAGTAATTTCACTATCAATATATCCTGTAGCTAGTCTAAAATCTGAAGTCTGTTTCAAAAGATCTAATCTTCTTTGAAACGCATAAAGATCAATAAGTCTAGGATTTTGAATAAACCGACCATACTGAGCATGAAAAACTGTAGTTTCAGTTACAGGGAAACCAATACCAATTCTAGGAGAGAATTGAACTTCAGCATCCTTAACTTTATAATCACCATCATCAAAGTCATTAGGATCAGTACCACCACTATATGGATTTTCAGGATCAGCAATAATATTTGCTTTAGAGTCAAAATAATCGACTCTTAAACCAATATTGAGAACAATATCTTCTAATTCAAAACGATCCTGCAAAAAGAGATATCCTAAAAGAGGGTTTTGGGCTTCAAGGTTATCACCAACAGAACCATCTTTTTCACCAAATAAATCAAAACCATATCTAGTTGGGTTTGCTCTTTCAAATCTTTCTTCGGCTGTTTGAGCTTCTATGAATGTAGTATCTGTACTCCAATAACCAACATTGTTTCTAGCAATACCAACTGGAGCAACAGAATAATATCTTTGTACGCCATACGTTGCACCAAAACCAGCTTCAAATAAGTGTTTTCCCATTTGAGAAGTAAAGTTAAAATCAAGAGTTAATTTATCATTATCAATCTTTCTATAGTAATCATCAACAGCACCGAATCTTGCAAAAATACCAGCATCATCAGTATATAGGAGAGCTTGATTTCCTTGAAGAGGAATATATTGGTTAAGAACAGTATCACCATATGCTTCTAAATCATCAAAAAACACTCCATCACCCTCTTCTTGAGCATAGTTCTGGTATCCAACAATTAAGTTCCAGTATGCAGAACTTCCAAGGTTTTGAGATAATTTTGCATTAAATGATGTATTACTCTTAATTCTTAAAGGATTATGGATTGAATTATTTTTTGCAAAGCCACCATGACTAAGATCACCATCATAATCATAAAGTCGAGAGTTATAATCATTATAGTTACCACCTACTTGTAAATTCATGTTAGCACCTAAGTAAAAATAGGTTCTAGCTGAAAATCTCCAAATAGCATCTGTATTATTCTCTTTATAAGGAGAAGAATAACCCGTAGATGCAAAATTAATACCAAGTGCCGAAGGTTCACCATCTTTATACCATCCTCTCTCTCCAGAAACAAAGAAAGTCATATTTTTATTACCTGGTATAATTGGACCACCAACAGCAATAGTATAAACATTATAACCAAAATCATCAGTAAACGATGATGTAAGAGCATCTCCGTGTACTGTATATTTAGGAGAACCTGATTTTGTAGTTACATTTACAATACCTGATTGCGCTTGACCATATTTGGCTTCATAACCACCAACTTGAAATGAAATTTGATCAATCGCAGCATTACTAACTTGTGATTGATTCATTCCATACATTTGATCATTTTGCACAACACCATCAACAACATAAACAACTTCGCCACCTCTACCACCACGAACGTTAATTTCTGCGTTTCCTGCCGCACCACCTGATCCGTCTTGTTTAACAACACCAGATTGTAAAGCTACAAAATTTTCAACCCCTCTTACAGGAAGTTTAGATATTGCATCAGAATCGACTACTTTAACTGTGTTTGTTGCTTTTTCTTCAAAAAATTTCTCATCAGATACTACAATTTCTTCCATAGCAATACCTGGAGAAAGTGTAGAATTTAATTCATAAGTAACACCACCGACAATTCTAACTTCTTTAATTATTTTTGAACTATAACCAACAAAACTTAATTGTACATCATAAGTACCAGGTGTTATATTCAATATAAAATAATTACCGTCTAAATCGCATGCTGCCCCAAGTGAAGTATTCAATATTACAACGTTAGCTCCAATAAGAGCCTCCTCTGTATCAGTATCAGTAATTCTTCCACTCAATTTACCAGCACTTGATTGTGCAAATAATTGTGTTGAAAGAAAAACTGAAATAAACAGAAATATTGAAAAAGTAATAAACTTTTTCATGTCTACTCCAAAATTATTAGTAAAATAAATAAGTCATATAAAGTATGAAAAAAAAATTAGCAGTTCTCAAATAGAAAGAGAACTGCTAATTATAAAACTAAATAATAATACTTATTTGATAAGCATCATTTTCTTTGTTACACTAAATTGACCAGCTCTAATTGAATAGAAGTAAACACCTGATGATAAATTAGCGGCATTAAAATCTACTTCATAATTCCCGGCTGATTGTTCAAGATTAACTAGAGATGCAACTTCTTCACCAAGCATATTATATACTTTGATAGAAACTTTTGCAAGCTCAGGAATTGAATAATTAATCACTGTAGATGGATTAAATGGATTAGGATAATTTTGTGCTAATTCAAATGTTCCTGGAACATTTCCACCAATTTCTCTAACTGAAGTAGCTCTTACATCCCACCAGTTCCACATTTGGTATTGAAGTGCAAGAGTAGTTGAAGAATACCAACCAGCAGTAGCACTTAATGAAATAAGATCGTAAGCAAAAAATGCAATTTTATTACCAGCAGCTAATTCTCTGTGAGCTGCAATATTATATTCAGTGCCATCACTTTTAATACCTATTAAATCAACTTGTGTATCTTCAGTAACATCAAAACCATCTAAATAATTAACTCCACCAAATACACCATCAGGATCATACATAAGAGTATCACTAGTTCCTATAGCCATATGTAGTGAATCGCCAAGTAAGCTCCCTTCGACAGTTTTTAGCATATTAGGTGTATTTTCATCATTGATATCGTTATATTCAAAAGTAACTCCTAAAATATCATATTCAAATTCACCAGCTACATGAGCAGTATCAGTCCAATCAGAGTGAACACCAAAAAATTCATCCCCAGTAAGAGCATAATTTCTACTACCATCAGCAGCTATCCATGCAGCAATTAAGTCTCTATTATCAAATGCTGGTCCAGTATTATTTGCTGTAACTTCAACAATGTTACTATACAAGTCTAATAATTCAGTACTTGCAGCACCAAATGTCCAGATATCATAACCGTCGAAATCAGAATATCCAAAATAGTGAGGTACTAAAAAGTTTGATGTGCCATTTGCTAAGATTAATGTTGCATTATGTGCAGCAAATACAACAAAATCTTGAAGTCCACGCGTCGCAACATTACCACCTACATCTGTTGCTTTTATTTTATAAGAAATGATAGAACCTGATGCTTGAGCAGGAATTTCAGCAGAATATAAATCACCTGAATTAGTCATAGCAACGTCAGTATAGTCACCACCATCAATAGCATATTGTAAAAATGCTTCTGCAACACCAGCATCACCACCACCAGGATTATCATCAGTAATAACAGCGGAAACTGGGAATGGACCTGCATCTAAACCACTAATGTGTTGTGTTGCATCATTAATTTCTGGAGGTCTGTCACCAGTAATATCAACAGCTACAGCAAAATCCCAAGTATATAATCTTACCCACCAACCTGCATCTGCGCCGTCACCGCCACGTCCATTTTCATAGAATTTCCAAGTTGGAATACCCATTGTATTGTCTGACCAGAAGCCAAATCTTTTATCATCATCATCAACAAGAGCTGCAACACTATTAATAGCTACAACAGCAAAAACTTCACCAGCAAGAACATTAGGTTCGCCAAGACCTGTTGTAGATAATTCTAACCAGTTATATACAGGTGCACTAGATTCAGATGCAACAGGAGTAGTTGGCCATGCAAAACCACCATCAGACCATAAGTCATAATCCCATGTATTAGCACCAGGATCAGCATTATCTGACCAAGGTGGAATTACGAAATTAGGATCTTCAGAAACCCAATTATCAGTAGCTTCTTCTCCAAAGTAATCAACTTCGTTAAAACCATCACCTATCGATGGGTAATAACCTTGTTTTGTTGCACCTGCAAAGCTATTCATTTGTTCTAATGTCCAGTTTAATTTAATAATTCTTAAATCAACAGAACCGTTAGCAGCGCCAGCAGCGTCAGAACAAGTATAACCAATACCTTTAATTGTCATATCAGCTTCAGCTTTAAAATATGTAAGCATTACATCTTGTCCGAACATACCAAAGTTTGTATTCCACTGACCGCCATTTCCACGATAGTTAATAGAATCAAGTTCACCTACAGCAGTAAAGTTAACTGGTGCTGGAACAGATGTCATTACAGAAGTGGCCGCATTGCCTTTAAAATTAGTAAGTTTTGTTACTTTTATAGCTTCTTTAAAATTATTAGCATTAGCTAATTTTGTTTTGTCACCATTGGGTTTCAAAATTTGCATATTTTGAGCCATTGTGAAACTTGCAAATAAAGCAAGCACTAGTGAAATAGTAAAAAGTCTTTTAAACATAGGTTTCTCCTTGTTCATTAAGAAATAGTTAATTAATTGGTGTTAAAAAAAATTTAAAGCTATGGGAACTTTCTTGAAAGGTGTTCGTCAAAATGGTTGTTAAAAAAAGTAAATTTGTTTTCAAGTCGTCTCAGCTTTATTATATAAATACTACAACGGAACTAAAATAGTACATTTGAATTTATTAGTCAAGTCTGTTTTATAACTACTTTTTATAAAGAAAAACTTGTTCGCAAATATTTACAAATGTAAAATAGTGAATGAAATTAAGCACTTCATAATACCAACAAGCATATCACATAGTATTCTTAAGGCTTCTAGCATCCTTTATCATTAAAAGTGTGTTAAAGATAGTGCAAGTTTTTTTTTTTGTCAAGGGATATTTTAATACCCTAAAATAAAGGGGGACAGGGATTTTTGTAAAAAAATCCCTGAATAAATAAAGATATAAAAATTATAGGGCGGCTTGAAGTTTTTCAACAAATGCTGCTTTTGATAAAGCACCAATAATTGTATCAACTACTTCACCATTTTTAATTATCAAAACTGTAGGGATACTACGTACACCATACTTAATTGCTGTCTCTTGATTTGAATCAACATCGAGCTTTCCAACTTTGGCTTTTCCCTCGAAGTCAGTAGCTAAATCTTCAATGATAGGAGCGATCATTCTACAAGGCGCACACCATGCAGCCCAGAAATCAATTACTACTGGTAAATCAGATTGTAGTACTTCTGCATCAAAATTGCCATCTGTAAATTCGATTGGTTTCATTTTACTTTCCTTAATTAATGTTATAAACTTAATAGTCAATGCGAAACAATAGTATCGCATTTTGTCATTTTGAAAATGAGTTTGCTTTTGAGTCCCGTGGTGTTAAACGAGAATAAAACCCCCACCATTCAAAAGTTTTCTCACACCCGACAAACATCGTTGGGATTCTAAATGACAAATTTGTTTTTTCGTAGTAGCAGTACTATTTAATTGGACGTGAAAGTTTTTCGCCAGTGTAGTTAACAATAAACTCACCACCATCAACTTGAAGCACGTTACCAGAGATCCAATCTGCTTTTTCATCCATCAGCATAACAATAGTTTTTGCAACATCCATCGCTGTTGTTAATCTTGCACCAGGATTTTTTGCTTTTGCAGCACTCATCATTTTTTCATTTCCAGGAATTTTTCTTAGTGCAGGAGTGTCTGTAACACCAGCCATAATTGCATTTGCTGTAACACCCATTACACCTAACTCGGCAGCTAACTGTCTAATATGAGATTCCAATGACGCTTTTGCTGCTGAGACTGCACCATATGATGGAAATATTGTTTGAGAACCAGCACTTGTTAAGGCAAATATTCTAGCTTTGTTTGCAAGTAGATCGCGTTCAACTAATCCCTGAACCCAATAAACTAAAGAATGAGCCATTACATCAAGAGTCATTTCCATTTGTGCTTTTGTAACACGAGTTCCCATGTCTTTAGTGATAAATGGTTTTAATGTACCAAAAGCTAATGAATGAAGTACAACATTTATCTGTTGAATCTCTTTTTTTCCTTCAAACATTTCTTTAATTTCATCAAGTGTGTCGTTCCGTCTTAACTGATCAGCTGCATTCATATTAAAATATAATGCTTTTTGTCCAGTACGTTCAATTTTTTTTATAATACTTTTTACATTTGGCATTGTTATTTGTCTATCGAGATGAATACCAAAAATATTGTATCCAGCCTTTGCTAACTCAACAGCAGAAGCTCCACCAAAACCACTAGACGCACCTAATACTAAGGCCCATTTTTTGACCATATTTTTCCTCATAATTTAAATTTTGAACAACAAATTTACGAAAATAGAGCCGCTAAATCAATTTATTAAGACGATAGGTATTTTAAACTGTTCTCACCTAGTAAATCAAGTAGCTCTTTAATAGACGAATCCGAAATTGATATCTTTTGATTTAAGTAAAAATCTCTTTTTGTTCCATTTGTCCTTAACCTTAAGTAAACTGGAATTGTACCTGAATGAGCAGCAAGAATTTTTTTTATCTTCGAAATAGTCTCTTCATTATGATTTTCTGAATTGAGAATTAAGAATATTTTTTTTGTAAACTTAGCTCTCGAATTCTCAAGGGGATAAGCACTCTCAGCATGTATCTTTATTGAATCTCCTGTGCTTTCTAATCTTCCCTTCACCAATACTGTGGATTCAAGTGTAAGGCAATCTCCAAATTCTTCATAAACTTTTGAAAACATTAAACATTCACAAGAACCAGAAAAGTCATCTATTTTAAAGAAAGCCATCTCCCTACCAGAACGATCAATTTTAGTACGGAATTCTGTTACAACTCCAACTGCAACAACAGATTCTATTCCTTTAAAAGTTTCAGTTTTACCAAGTTGAACATTTACAAATGAATGATACTCTAATTCAAACTTTCTTAAGGGGTGATCTGAGAGATAGAAATTAAGAACTTCTCTCTCTTTCGCTAATCTTACATTAGATGGCCATTTTTCAATATTTGGTAATTCAGGCTCTTCAATATCTATTTGGTTAGCATCATCACCAAATAACCCACCACTCATAGATTCCTTAGCACTCTGATATTTCGATCCATAACTCAACGCAACTTCAATTGCAGCAAAATTCTGGGCTCTACTACCTTTCATATTATCAAATCCACCAGAAAGAACAAAGCCTTCGAAAGCTCTTTTGTTTATAATTCGAGTATCAATATTTGAAGCCATATCGTATATAGTTGTAAAATCTCTTCCAAGTTTTTCACGAGCATTTTTCAATGATTCAACTGCAGGTGCTCCAACATTTTTAATTGCCTTCATTCCAAAAATAATTTTATTACCATCTACATTAAAATCAACCGATGGTTTATTAACATCAGGTGGAAGTACTTCAACTTTCATTTTTCGACACTCTTCAAGAAGCATAGAGACTTTATCAGAATTCCCAAATTCATGAGTTAGGTTGGCAGCAAGGAACTCGGGCATATAATTAGCTTTCATATATGCGGTTTGATAGGCTACATAACTATAAGCTACAGCATGGCTCTTGTTAAAACCATAGTTTGCAAATTTATCAATATTGTCAAATATTTCAGAAGCAATTTTTGCATGTATGTCATGTGTAACCTTCGCACCTTCAATAAAAATTTCACGCTGCTCTTTCATAGCAGTTAAATCTTTTTTACCCATTGCCCGTCGCAATATATCAGCATCAGCAAGACTCATACCAGCAACTATATTTGCTAGTTTAATTACCTGTTCCTGATAAACAATAATACCGTATGTTTCACTCAGTATTGGCTCTAAGACCGAATGGAGATATTCAACTTTTTCCTTCCCATGTTTACGCTTAATAAAAGTTTCAATAAATTCCATTGGACCTGGACGATACAAAGCATTCATAGCAGCTAAATCCTTTATACTATTTGGCTTCAAGTTTTTTAAATGTTCACGCATTGCACCAGATTCAAACTGGAATACACCAGTAGTTTGTCCTTTTGAAAAAAGCTCATAAGTTTTTGCATCATCAATAGGAATGTCATCAGCTACTAATTTTATTCCTCTATTTTGTTCAACAAGGAAAATAGAATCACGGATTATTGATAGTGTTCGTAATCCAAGAAAATCCATTTTTAATAGTCCGGCACTAGCTTCAAGTTCCTTCATATTAAACTGAGTAACTAAATCTTTGGAAGCACCAGCAGTAGCAAGTGCAACATAGTCGCTTACTGGGCCTGGAGCAATCACAACTCCAGCAGCATGCTTCGAATTGTTTCTATTCATTCCCTCAAGTACTTGAGCATACTTAATTAAATCTATTATTTGAGGATCCTTTGAATCCTTCACCCATTTTAATTCTGCAACTTCTTTAAGTGATTTTTCAATGGAATAGACTTTACCAAACTTTGATGGAATATGCTTGGTAATACTGGTTACTGTTGGAATTGATATTTTAAGAACACGCGCAACATCCTTTAACACAGCCTTAGATGAGAGTCGGTTGAAAGTTACAATTTGACAAACAGAGTCTTCACCATATTTTTCTTTTACATAATCTATTACTTCACCACGCTGATCGTCAGCAAAATCAATATCAATATCGGGCATTGACTGACGTGCAGGATTTAGGAATCTTTCAAAGAGCAAGTCGTAATCAAGCGGATTAACATTGGTAATACGAAGTGCATATGCCACCAAACTACCAGCAGCACTACCTCTACCAGGTCCAACTGGAATATCCATATCCTTTGCAGCATTTATAAAATCAGCGGTAATAAGAAAATACCCTGGATAGCCCATGTCGTTGATTACACCTATCTCAAAATTAAATCTATCCCATATATCTTGAGTTATCTCTTTTCCTTCATAACGTTTTTCCAAACCTTCTTTAGCTAAAATTCTCAAATATTCTTCAAGGTTTTTTGCTGGTGAATCTTCTGGAATTGGAAATTCTGGGAAATACAATCCGCCAAATGTAATATTATCATCTATCTTATTTGCAATCTCAACAGTGTTAGAAATAGCTTCAGGATATTTTGGAAAGAGTGCCTTCATCTCCTCTGTTGATTTGAAATAGATTTCATCCGTCTTATAGCGTAGCTCTTTATAATCTTTTTCGCCAGTTTTATCTGCCATTAGCAAAAGGATATTATGAGCAATTGAATGTTCTTTTTTTACATAGTGAATGTCATTTGTAGCTACTAATTTTATATCAAGTTCTTTTGCGAGCTTTGGAATTTGATCACGGAATACTTCGTCACCATCCATCCAGTGCTCTTGAATTTCGAGATAAAAATCATCACCAAATAATTCTTTAAACTCTAGTGCTACCTCTCTAGCCCTTTCATGATTCCCTTCACGAAATGGAGCTGCAACGATTCCTCCCATACATGCAGAAGTTGCTATTAATCCCTCACTATACTTTTTAAGAATTTCCATATCAATTCTAGGCTTGTAATAAAATCCCTCAGTAAAACCAAGTGACACTAGCTTAGTGAGATTTTTATAACCTACATCATTCTTAGCCAATAGAATTAAATGTTTATAATGTTTTGTCCTTTTCTTTCCAGCTGTTTTATCTCCTCGTGAGAAACGGGAGCCTTCTGAAACAATATATACCTCTGAACCAAGTATTGGTTTTATTCCAGCCTTTTTAGCTTTCTTATAAAACTCTGACAAACCGTACATCACTCCGTGATCGGTAAGAGCTAATGCCTTTTGATTGTTTTCAACTGCTGCATTTATAAGTGTATCAACTGTGCATGCAGCATCTTGTAAACTATAGTGTGTATGATTATGTAAGTGTACAAATTCACTCATGTTAATTTATATTCCTAACTTTAATTTTTTCCTGTATGACCAAAACCACCTTCGCCACGTTCGCTATCAGAAAGATTTTCTACTTCAACAACATCTGCTACAGAATAACTTGTTAAAACAAGTTGTGCAATTCTATCACCTCTGTTAATAGTAAAATCTTCCTTAGAAAAATTATTCATAATAATTCCAACTTCACCTCTGTAGTCAGAGTCGATAGTACCAGGAGAATTAAGCAATCCAATTCCATTCTTTAATGCTAGGCCACTTCTTGGTCTTACTTGTATTTCATATCCAGTTGGTATTTCCATCATTAAATTTGTAGGAACTAGTTTTACTTCACCAGATTTAATAACAATACTCTCATCTATTGCTGCTCTAACATCCATACCAGCACTTCCTTCTGTGGCGTAGTGAGGAAGTAAAATATCATTATATTTATTTGATATTCTTTTTATATTTAATTTTATTTTGTTCATCTTACTCCTATAGTTTAACCGCAAAGAACTCAAAGTTTTTCGCAAAGTTCGCTGAGGTTATAGATTATTTACTACTCTTTTAATTCCATTCTTCAGTAAAGTAACATTAAAGTTAATCAACAAACCTAATTTGCTTTTTGATAATTTCAGATAAGTTAGAACCTGAGCTAAATGTATATCATTTAAAGACTCAACTGATTTTATTTCAATCACCAACTTTTGTTCAACAAATAAATCCATCCTATATCCAACATCTAACTTAACATCATCATAAATCAACGGCATAGCTTTTTGCTTTTCAACGTAAAGACCAGCCCTTTTTAATTCGTAAAACAAGCACTCTTCATATGCTGATTCTAATAATCCGGGTCCAAGATTTCTATGTACTTTAATTGCTAATCCAATGACAATCTTAGATAATTCATTTTCAATCATCCTCCCTCCTCTTATTTCTTTGTGCTCTTTGCAAAACCTTTGCTGTCTCTGCGGTTTAAGACTCCTTCCTTCTAAATGACTTTACTATTCTAATCAACTCATCTTTCTTTACTATTCTCAGTCCAAAAAATGATGACATGAAGCCAATAAATACTAAAGCTTTAATTCCAACATTCATTGTTTCATTAAATGAATAAATAATAAAAGCTGTGATTCCAATTAGCAAAAATGTTTTTAGAATTTTCCCATATTCGTATTCTATTTTATAAAATCTCTGAGACACAAAAAATAATCCAACAGCCATTACTATGTAACTTGCAAGAGTTGCCCATGCTGCTCCCATAATTCCTAGTATTGGAATTAGAGTAAAATTAACTGCAACATTTACAGTAGCTCCTGATATTGTAACAATCGGAAAATATTTAGTTTTCTCTTCAATATAAATTCCAGCAGTAAAATTCATGTAGAGCCCATTAAAAAGATAAGCCAATAAAATTATTGGAACAATTGAGAGACCTTCTAAGAACTCACTTCCAAGTATAGTTCTTCCAGCAATTTCTATTTGTACAATATTTTCAACAAAGAGAGAAAGAAAAGCCCAACCAACTGCAGAGAAAATCAAAAAGATTGTAAATACTTTTGCGAACAACTCCTTCGCATTTTTCTCTTTTGCATTTTCCAAGAAGAATGGCTGCCAAGCATAGTTAAACATCTGTACAAAGAGCATCATGAAAATACCAAGTTTGTAGTTTGCTCTATACAAACCAAGCGTTGCTTTATCAGTCAACCGTTCAACTATTGGTACATCTATCACTTGTACAATCATTGAAGTGAACGCTGCTGCTAAATAAGGGATTCCAAACTTTAACATTTTCACAAGGATTTTAGAATCTATCTTTAACTGTAGTTTTTTAACAATCTCTGGTATCAACGCTACAAAAGAAAAAACAGATGCAATAAGATTACTTATAAATATTGCCTCAATTCCAAAATTATAAATTAAAATTAGAATAACATTCAATGAAATATTAATGACGATATTAGTGATTTTAATAAAAGCAAATTTTTGTGTTTTACGTTCTAACCTCAAACTACTAAATGGTATTAATGCAAGAGTATCAAAAAACAGAATAAATATTACATAAACTAAAAGGTAAGAATATTCAATTGGAAGGTTCATTCCTTCACTAATTGGAACAAGAAAAATATAAACTATAAATGAGAAAAATGTTGTTGAAGCAGTTACAAAAAGATAAGGTGTTGAAAAAGTTGCTTTCTTCTCATCCCCTTTTGCAACAGAAGTATATTTCATAAATGCTGCATCCATTCCATAGATATAAACAACATTTAAGAAAGCTAAAAATGTGTAAACAATTGTGAAAATTCCAAATTCAGTTCTGCTAAAAACATTAGTGTAAATTGGAAAAAGCATAAAACCCAAAAACCTTCCAACCATGGTACTAATACCATATACTGCTGTATCTTTGGATAGTTCTTTTAGTTTTTCTAATATCAATTTGGTTTACATTTAGTGGAAAAAGGTTGAGCAAAATTAAGTAATTAATTTTTGATAAAAAATTGGAAATATTAGAAAATTATTTTAAGTATTCTTGGGAAAATAAGGTGCCAATTTTTCGACATAAATTTTAGGCGGACGAGTTGGTTTCTTACTATCAGCATGGATAAACATATGAGAAGTGTAGCCCTCACAGATTAAATCCCCAGTTTCATGATTAGTAATTTTGTATTCGATAAAAACTTTTGCTGAATATGGTGTGGATAGACTTGCTTCTACATCGAGTATGTCGTCATAAACAGCTGGTTTTTTATATTTAAGTTTAGCTTCAATTAGTGGAAGTTGGTGCCCTCCATTTTCAATTTCGCTGTATGGCAATCCAATATGACGAAGAAACTCAGTTCTTCCAACTTCAAAATATTCAAGATATTTTCCATTGTAGACAAATTGCATTTTGTCTGTATCGGCATATCTAACACGAATTGATGTAGTATGTTTAAGCATTTTATAATTTGAGTCTATAATCGGAAATGTATATTATTAATTTACTATTCAACATATACACCCATTTTACCAAATTTTTCTAGACGGTTATTAACTAGCTTATCTGGTTTGATTTTTATTAAAACTTCCATTTCTTCCTTTAAAGCCTCTTTCAAAGTTACAGCCATAAGTTTATGATCTTGGTGTGCGCCTCCGAGCGGCTCTGGAATAATTCTATCGATTATTTTAAGTCCCAATAAATCTTCCGATGTAAGTTTAAGTGCTTCAGCAGCTTGCTCTTTGTATTCCCATGTTCTCCATAGAATTGATGAGCAAGACTCAGGGCTAATTACTGAATACCAAGTATTTTCAAGCATCAAGATAGTATCACCAACTCCAATACCAAGTGCGCCACCACTAGCGCCTTCACCAATTATAACAACTACTATTGGAACTTTTAATCTGCTCATCTCAAGTAAATTTTTTGCAATTGCTTCAGCTTGTCCATTCTGCTCAGCTTCTAATCCTGGGTAAGCTCCTGGAGTATCAATTAAAGTTACCACAGGAATATTAAATTTTTCGGCTAATTTCATTAAACGTAGAGCCTTACGATATCCTTCTGGATTAGCCATTCCAAAGTTTCTATAAACATTCTGTTTTGTATCTCGCCCTTTTTGGTGACCAATTATCATAACTTTTTGACCATCAATCTTTGCGAATCCACCAATAATAGCTTTATCATCACCATAAAGTCTATCACCATGCAATTCCACAAAATCATCGGTCATTAAATATATATAATCCAAAGTATATGGTCTTTCTGGATGACGTGCTAATTGGACTTTTTGCCAACGAGTTAAATTTTTATAAACACTTTTTTTAAGTATAATTACTTTTTCTTCTAGTTTTGCTATTTCTTCCTTAATATCAAGATTTTCTTCATATTCTTTCATCTCTTGAATCTTCTTCTCTAATTCAATTATTGGTTTTTCAAACTCTAAAGCGTTTACAGGCATTTTTTCTCCAATACTTCTATTTTTCTTTTTCGAAAAACATTTTACTAAAACTTTTTCCTATTATTTCCAAATCTAACCAAATATTTTGATTCTTTGCATAGTAAATATCTAATTTTTCAAAATCGCTATTATCAGATGATCTGTAATTTTCGATATACCAAAGTCCAGTTAAACCTGGTTTACCTAAGTACAAATTTTTCTTACTCAAAGCTTTTGGTCCGACAAAACTTTTTTTCTTTAATAAAACCATTGGTGCTGAAAGTACAAATTTGGCAAAATCTTTTTCCTTTTTTACTAAAGATAGAATAAATGCAATTGGATAAATCAACATCAATAATAGAGATAAACTGAAATCAAAAATAGATTTAATAACTTTATGAATAGTCTCTGAGATATTGTAATGAACTTTAAGTAAAGGAATATTATCCAACATTGTTACTGATGACTTTCCAACAAGGTAGTCAAGCTCAGTTCCAGCAACTAAAAATTCCACATTTACATCATCACTTTGCGAAACTATACCAAACATTTTTTCAAAAGATATTTCATGCGATGCAAAAATAACTTTATTAATTCTCTCTTCTTTAATTACCTTAACAATATTTTCAAGGCTTCCGAGAATTGAGTATTTACCAATCACTTTCCCAATACCATCTGCAGTTTCACTAATAAATCCAACAACAGAGTATATATCTGTAATACTATTATCTAGTTTTTTTGAAAGTTCGACACAGTACAATTCACTTCCGACAATAAGTGTTTTGGTGTTACTAACACTATCACTTACCCCCATTTTAAATATTACCTTTGCAAGAAACCGCCAAAGGATAAATAATAGACCAGCAAAAATATATGTAATAAGTAATATTGCACGACTAAACGCATATTGTTTGAAGAAAAATGTTAACGCTGCAGCAAAGACAAATCCAATACCCAAAGTAATAACTGCCCTTAAAACTGAAATGGAATTTCTTTTGTAACTACCACCAAATGTTGAGACTAGAAATTGTATAATTGCTGGGAAGAAATATATCCAAGGTTTTACATCTTCTGGAAAACCAGTCCAAGACCCAGGTCTGTATAATTTTTCAGCAATAAAAAATGACCCAGCAAAAAGGGAAAAATCTACAGCTCCAGAAATTAAAGAAATCTTATAAGAACTAAGAAATGCAACAAATCTCCTAGCGACAATTGCAAATCGGAGGATAATCTCTACAAGGAATGATGAAGACAAATGCTTCTTAACAAAGAGATGCATTGCATTATAAAATATTTTTGTTTCGTCAATACTACTCCGCTTGGTACTCTCCCCTTTGTAGTGAATTATCTCAGTTGTTGGGGTGTAGAAAACTTTGTACCCAGCTGATTGAACTCGGTAACAGAGATCCAAATCTTCTCCATACATAAAAAATTGAGGATCAAACCCTCCAACTTTTTCATAAACCTCACGAGTAAACATCATAAATGAACCGGAAATTGCATCTACTTCATTTTCTTTGTTTTCATCAAGATAGGTTAAATTGTATTTCGAGAAGAGTTTGCTCTTTGGGAAGAAATTACTTAGTCCTGTAATCTTAGTGAAAGAGGTCCATGGACCAGGAAAACTTCTTCGACAAGCTAGTTGTAAGGTTCCATCAGGATTAAGGACTTTACATGTTGTCATTCCAACTTCTTTATTAGCCTCTATAAATTCAATTAATTTTGAAAATGTGTCTTCACGAACAATTGTATCTGGATTTAGAAGTACAATGAATTTTCCTTTAGATATTTCTAGACCCTGATTATTTGCCTTACCAAAACCAACATTAATTTTGTTTGCAATTACGTTTACATAAGGAAATTTTTCTTGTATATCATTAACACTTCCATCGGAGGAAGCGTTATCAATAATAATAATTTCAGAAGAATATTTTTCTAACGCCTTATGAAGCGAGAAGAGTAAGTTTTTAACAAACTCCTTTACGTTATAGTTAACAATTATTATTGATATATCAATCATTTAAAATTATTCTATTTGTAGAATTAATAGTTGCATCCACTATTTAGAAATCCAAACGGACTAAAGTCCATTTGGAATATTGAATTTTGGATTCGTTAACCCCCGATTGAAATCGGGGGTTAATAAAAACATCTATTTTGAAATGGACTCAGCTTTATAAAACACTTAAACTAGCTTTCCAAATATAGCTCTAAATCTAAGTTTCCAAACCATAGTGACAGCTTCACGAACAATCTTTTTTGACATTTTGGAAACACCATCTACTCTATCAGTAAATACAATTGGCATTTCTTTAATTCTAAAACCTAATTTATAAGTTTTAAAATTCATCTCTATTTGGAACGAATATCCATTAGCTTTAATTTTGTCCAAATCAATTTTTTCAAGAACTTCTCGTCTGAAACATTTGAATCCACCAGTAGCATCCATAACGGGCATTCCTGTAATTACACGTGTATAAATAGATGCAAAATAGCTTAATAGTAATCGAGACATTGGCCAGTTAATAACATTAACACCTTGAATATAGCGGCTTCCAATAACTAAATCATTCTCCTCAATTGCTTTTAATAAATTCCCAATATCTTTGGGATCATGAGAAAAATCGGCATCCATTTGAAGAGCATAATCGTAATCCCGTTCCAAGATATATCTAAATCCCGCAACATAAGCTGTACCAAGTCCCATTTTTCCTTCTCGCTGGAGTACGTGAATGCGCTCGTCATCCTTTGACTTTGCTTTTACAAAATCACCAGTACCATCAGGTGAATTATCATCCACGACCAAAACATGTATATTCGGATAGAGTTCAATTACTGTATGAATCATTTTCTCAATGTTCATCATTTCGTTATACGTCGGAATTATTACAATTGCTTTTTTCATAGTTTGCTATTAGCCCCCCACGGGTTAATTAAAGTGTCCTTGTCCAAAAAGAACGACAAAAACTGTTCTGAATAATATTTTAAAATCGTTGCTTAAACTCATGTTTTCAATGTAGAATAAATCGTATCTTAATTTTTCTTTAACATCTTCTACATTCTCATCGTATTTATGTTTCACTTGTGCCCATCCAGTTACACCAGGTCGCACTTTTAATCTTCTTTTGTAAAAAGGGATTTCTTGAGAGAGTTGTTCTACAAAGAATGGTCTCTCTGGACGTGGACCAACAAGACTCATCTCACCTTTAAGTACATTCCACATTTGTGGAAGTTCATCAATTCTAACTTTTCTTATGAACTTTCCTACTTTAGTAATTCTTGGATCATCTTTTGTTGACCAGACTGGTCCCGAAGCCTTTTCTGCATCTGCTCGCATTGAACGAAACTTAATTATTTTAAATACTTTCTCATCTAATCCAGAACGATCTTGCTTATAAAATATTGGGCCTTTGCTTTCGAACTTAATTGCGAAAGAAGTAACAAATACAATTGGAGAAGATAGGATAATTAATAGAATGGAAATGATAATATCCATTAAACGTTTAATCTTCTTTTCCCACTCAGGCATTAACTGAGGCATAATGTCGATTAACGGAAATCCGTAAAGTTGAGATGTACGAGCCTGACCACTTATAATTTCATAAAGATCTGGAATTATTTTAATTGAAATATTGTTTGAGTCGCATAGAGCCACAACCTCAAGCATTATATCTCCTTCATGCTTATCAAGAGCAAGAATAATTTCAGTAACATTTAAATTCTTAAGTACTTCTTTAATATTATGGACTGTATCAACTACTTTAATGTTGTTATGCTTCTTACCAATATTTTCATCTTGAACCGCAAGGTATGCAATTATATCTAACCCAAGACCTTTATAACTTTCAATTGTATTATGCATCTCAAATGCTTTTCTATTGAAGCCAACAATCACAGCATTTTTTCTTCCAATTCCATTTATCAATAAACGTCTCTGAATGCTTCGTAGGATAATTCTACCACTTCCAACAAAGAGAAGAAGAAACATCCAATAGATAAGTATTATAAACCTATCCGATGAAACAACATTATGAACTGCATCATCGTAAAGTATTAGAAAAAAGAGTATGAATATTCCAACAAAAGTTGCTTTAAATAAAATTGCCATTTCATCAAATCGCGAGGAAGCAAACCACGTTCTGTACATTCCAACAAAAATAAATATTAGAAGCCAAAACATATAAATTGCAGCTAAGGGTAATAAGAAGGCAGGTTGAGTTAATAAATTAAATAAACCAGACTCAACTCTAAAATAAAAAAAGAGAACCCATGACAAATTAATGGTTAATAAATCTGTTAATAAGATTAATATTTTTTCGAGTTTTTTACTCAATTTAACTGCCTGAATAACTTTAAAATAACTCACAAATATACAATTTCTATTATGATTTCTTTGGGAAAAATTTGGAACAAATAGGAGTTTTTTGCTGCTACGCTAAAGGTCTTTAATTGGAAGATACTTGATACTTGATACTTGATACTTGATACTTGATACTTGATACTTGAAAATAATACGCTATAGTTTATAACACAACCTACTTAGTTAAATATCAAAAGATTTTACTACTCTTGTAGCTATATGCTCACCAATTGCTAGTGAAGCTGTAGCTGCAGGTGATGGAGCGTTTAGAACGTGTATTATATTTTCTTTTTCTATAAGATAGAAATCATCAACTAATCCTCCAGATTTATCACATGCTTGAGCACGGACACCTGCACCACCTTTGGTTAAATCAGTTTCTTCAATTTGTGGAATTAGTTTTTGTAATGCCTTTACAAATGCTTTTTTATAAAACGAGCGATAGAATTCTCCAAATCCAGTTTGCCAGTATTTTTTTGCTACCTTGAGAAACCCATACCAAGTAAGTGATTGGAATGTATCTTTAAGATTAAAACTTGTTCGGGTATACCCTTCGCGTTTAAAAGAGAAAACTGCATTTGGACCGGCTTCTACACCACCATCAATTAAGTTAGTAAAGTGAACTCCAAGAAATGGGAAATTTGGATCTGGCACAGGGTAGATAAGTGTTTTAACTAAATGCTTTGCTGATTCTTTTAGTTTGTAATACTCGCCTCTAAATGGGATAATTCGAACATTCAAATTATCCTCTGTTAACGAAGCAACTCTATCAGACTGCAACCCTGCACAGCTTATTATGAAATAGGTCTCATAAATATTTGATTCTGTTTTAATTATCTGATTTGAATTATTTGATTCAATCCCAATAACTTTTTCATTAAACTTTATCTTTACACCTTTAGAGAGAAGCACCTCTTTCATCTTTTCAGATACATTTTTATAATCTATTATTCCAGTCTGTGGGACGTGGATACCAGCAACACCCTTTACATTTGGTTCGTGTTCTATAAGTTCAGTCTCATTCAACATTTTAAGATTTTCCAAACCGTTCTCAACGCCACGTTGGTAAAGGGTTTTGAGATATTCTATTTCACTTTCGTCAGTAGCAACAACGACTTTGCCACAAAGATTGTACTCAATATTATGCTCATCGCAGAACTCCAAGAGCATTTTGTAACCACTTACACAGTTCTTTGCTTTTAGACTTCCAGGCTTGTAGTAAATTCCAGAATGGATTACGCCACTGTTATTCCCAGTTTGATGCTTTGCAACTTCATCCTCTTTTTCAAGTATTTGGATACTTGATTCCGGATATTTCTCATTTAATTTGAGAGCCGTTGCAAGTCCAACAATGCCTGCACCTATTATTGTGAAGTTAATCATATTAGTCAATTACGTTTTAATGTAAAAATTGTTTTGTATTCATATATATAATTTTGTGAACTCAAGTATAATTTTTCAAGTTATACTCGATAAATATATTTGAAATTTAACTATTATTCAATTGATTTTTAATTTCTAGAACTTTCTCTGAAAATTCAACTAATTTTTCTGGATTCATATCGTTTGTTATTTTAGATAAATTTATGCTTTCCTTCTTAGTTAATTTATGCAGTGGATGATTTTCTGGAGTTTTGTTTTCTTTATCGGGTTGCCAATCGAGTATATCGTTTGGTGTGCATTTAAGTATTTTACAGAGGTGTTCTAAGTCATTTAGTTTTATACTTGATGTGTTGCCAGAATGAAAGAGCCTTATTTTGTGATTTGAAAATCCATTTTTTCTAAAGAAGGAGTATGATTGCTTAATACCTCTAAGATTTACAAGGTAATTTGTGTTGAGTTTAAGCATATTATTGACCTTTTACTTTAAATTATTAGATAAGTATATTAAAATATTTGATAGTTACACTCAATTAATAGATAATTACATTAACTGGATAGGTAATTTATATAAATAAATGAGTAATTGCATCTATTGGATAGATAATTTAATTAAAAATATAGATATTTATTATAAATAAACAGATAAAATTTAAGATTGGATTTAGTAATTGAGTTATATTGTTGTGTTTATGGTTCATAAATAAACTTTCATGCTTTTAGAAGAATTATCTACCTCATCAAAATCATCTTTTTAGTTTCAGAAAATTCATCAGTTACTATTCTATAAAAATATATTCCACTTGATAATCCCTTGCTATCATACTCAACTTCATAAATTCCGGCATTTTGCTCTTTGTTTACGAGTGTTTTTATTTCGTTGCCTAAAATGTCATAAACTTTAAGAGTAACCTTGCTAGAGTGTGGAAGACTATAATTTATTCTAGTACTTGGATTAAAAGGATTTGGATAGTTTTGAGAAAGGAAATAATCTATTGGATGACTTGAATCTTCATTTTCAACAGAAACAAATGTGCCGTATTCTATACCTCCAATTTTGGCATAAACTAAATCATAATACCAGATATCTCTACTTATCCAGGATATGTCATAACTCATCCATACTGTTCCAAAATCTTTTGCGAGGTGAAAATATTTACTATTATAACCGCCTTGTGAAAAATAAATCACTGGTTTTTCTTCATCAAATATTGATTCTAAGTATGTTCCTCTATTACAAATTTCTGAACCCATTTCGTATGGCCAACATTCATTATTCATACTATTTAATTTAAATGATATTGCTTCTTCATCCAAAAGGTAACTTACTATAGAACCTTTAAGTGAATCATATATTTGGTATTTAATTGTGTCAAACCAGCCAACTGTCTCAACTTTAAAACATATATTATCTCCAATGATAGTATCAGACAACACTTTCATAAAATCGTAGCCTTTGTTAACAGTTTGATCCTCAACTATATTTGCAACCTTATATTGCCAAACATTACCAACTTCTAGAGGATAAAAAGTATGAAGTGAATCATAAGTTGAATCACCAATAGCAATTCTATATTTAAGGGTTATATCTGAGGAAATATCAAAAATGTTTGTATCATCAAAACTAGCGACTTTAATCTTTACATTTTTTGCGTTAATATTTTGAAACTGCCAATTATAATGCTTCCAATATTCTAATGAATCAATGTATCCCTCTTCAATTATCTCCCAATTTGAATTATTATCAATATTATAATACAACGAAAATTTGTTCAAACTATCTGAGAACCAAACTAAATTAACCTCATTAAAATAAGTGCCATTTTGAGGGGAATCTAATTTTAGAGTATATTCACCTTCCTTAGAAACAGACTCAAAAAGTAATTCTGTGTTGAAACTATCTTGAGCAAAAATCGGCTCTAGTTGACAGATAAATAGCAATGCTAATAATATTATTAAATAAGTAGATTTCATAATAATAGTCTCGTAAATATTTTATTAAAATTATTTCAAAAGAATCATTTTTTTCATTTCAGAAAATCTATCAGTTACTATTCTATAAAAATATATTCCACTTGATAATCCCTTGCTATCATACTCAACTTCATAAATTCCGGCATTTTGCTCTTTGTTTACGAGTGTTTTTATTTCGTTGCCTAAAATGTCATAAACTTTAAGAGTAACCTTGCTAGAGTGTGGAAGACTATAATTTATTCTAGTACTTGGATTAAAAGGATTTGGATAGTTTTGAGAAAGGAAATAATCTATTGGATGACTTGAATCTTCATTTTCAACAGAAACAAATGTGCCGTATTCCACTCCGTTAATTTTTGCATAAACTAAGTCATATCTATCATAATCAATAGTTTGATAGGAATCATCGTTAGAAATCCATACAGGGCCAATTCTACTACTTAAAATAAAAGCTTTACAATAAAAATACTGATTGAGATGCATTACAGTATCAATATTGCAAAATATACTTTCTTCATAAATACCTTCATTACATATATCTCTATTGGTATTTTCAAATTGCCAACAGTCGCCATTTTGGCTATCCAACTCAAATAGTAGTTTTTCCTCACCATTAATGTAACTTAAAATAGAATTATGCAATGTATCAACTCTAAAGTATTTATTATTGCCAAGCCATCTAATGTTATAATACTTGATATTATTTATTACTGTCTCTCCAAATACTTGTATCTTATCATATCCTTGGTTGGTTTCGCCACTCACACCCGAAATATGCGTTTTTTTGTATTGCCAATAATTTTCTGCTTGAAGTGGGAAATAATTCAGCAAATTAGTATTACTTGTATCAATAATCATACTGCTGTTTTTTAATTCTATTTTTTTTGAAATATTAAATATCGTTGTATCATTTGAATTCATTACTTTAATCAATACACTATCCGAATGAACGTTTTCAAATTCCCAATTATATGTTTTTTCAGTTCCAATATAATTATCTGAATAATTCTCTACTATATTTATCCAACTATTAGCATCATCGATAGAATAATAAAGAGATACGGTATCAATGTCATTTTCTCTCCATCTGATATTTACACTGTTTATATAGCTTTTATTAACAAAAGGAAGGAGTTGTAAAGTATATACTGTAAAACTTTTTGAAAAGATATCATATACATCTAAAGAATCTGAATTTGTGATTTTAATGAGACAATTTTTACTATGAATTCTTGGCAAAGAAAAAGTAATTTCATTATAATCACCACTAATAGCATGGTCAATCACTATTTCGCTCCATGTTTGACCACTATCAGAACTAATCTCGAGATTAATCTTATGGATATTATAAGATAATGTGGTAATTTCCATTTCCTGACCGGAAAAATAATTACTTGCCACATCTATATACATAATTTTGATACTTGAATTTGAAATGTTGAATGAATAAACCTTTAAATAGCCACTAGTTGTGCTAAATATTTTATCATTACTAATAAAATGAGAGCCAACCAATTCTATTTGTGCTGTATTTGCAACATATCTGGGGAAATACTTATCACTTACATCAACAATTTTTGTAGAAGATCCTGAAAGAAAAAGATATTTACCATTAACTGAAATATCGTCAAGATATAACTCTGTTCGGAACTTTGAGAGAAAAATAATATTTTGCAAATCTGAAATATCATATATTTTAGCAATACCAATATCACCTAAAAACATGTATAGATAATTCTCATGAATAATGGCATTGGTATTTATTTCATCACCCTCAACTGATGCAATTTTTTGTGGATTTTCAATATTACTAATTTCAATAATATCGGAGCCACTTCTACCTCTGGCCAAAACAGCTATATTGCCATCCAAATTAATACTACTAATACCATTAACAATATTATTTTCAAAAATATATTTACTAATTAATTTTGGGATGCTTGGAACTTGGTAGTCAATTATGTGTAACTCCCCTTTACTTGTAACAATAAAAATATTTTTATCTGTTACTTTTAAATCATATCTATGGTTAATACTATCAACGGAGTAATTTGACAGAAAATGAATACTGTTATTTGATGTAACCTCATATATTTTTATCCCACTCTGACTATAGGAAGCATTATATCTATCACGGAATAATACTATAAGCCTATTTCCATTTTTAAATAATTTAACTGGATATGCATTTTCCTGAAAGACACTTTTAACATAAACAGGAATTAAACTATTTTCATTTGTATATAGAAAGGATTTTAGAAAATTCCCTTCTATTGTATAAATAATACTTGAATCAACAATTACATCTTGAAAATCACCTGCAATTTTGGTTAATAGTTGAGTATTAGTACTAAAATAATCTTGAGCAAAAATCGGCTCTAGCTGCCAGATAAATAACAATCCTAATAATATTATTAAATAAGTAGATTTGGTGAACACTTCTTCCTCATGTATTCAAAATTGATTAAATATAAAAAAAGCACAAATATTTTAACTATTAATTGAGAATTTTTTCTTTTGTTGTAATTTTATTACTAGACTTATTAGAACTTTTTACACTCGGACCTATTGGAGGCCAATTCTGTTTCTTATCAAGAAATGATGGTTCCCTTTTTTTGTAGTATGAAATATCTTCCAAAGTTGCATCTCGTCTAGAAAAACCAGTCCAAGTTTTTTGGGATTTCTTGTCTGCATAGGTTTCCACAGTAGATTTACTATCAATCAGAACTAATTTAGCTTCATTTCCAAGTAGATTAGCATTATTAGTTTTTTCTAATTTGATGGTCCCATCTTTGACTATGTTTCTTATAAAAGTATTATTTGGACCATTGCTACCCCACCATTGATCGGCATGTATTCTATCTACTCGGTTTCCTTCAAAAAGATTATTGTATGGAAAGTGCCCATGCAGATTTAAATCAGATAAATTTTTGACAGGATATGAAAACTGGTCGTACGAATGATTATATCCAAAAACATTTCTATCAGATCCTAGAGCTATTATCATTGCATGGCGTAGATGATAGAACACATTGTTTTCAACTAAACAATTTGAAGACCTAGCAATGTTTACACCATAGCCAGTACCTGCAATTATTTTTTTATCAGGTATTGCGGGATTACCGTAATCTTTTGCATGATGAAATGTTGAATTTCTTACCTCAATTGATGTTGAGTTACCAATATTTAAATGTACACTTGCAGCATATTCCGATTCTACATCTTTAACCCAACAATTTGCTGCATAGGCAATATTGATACTATATCCTTGTCTGTTGTTGTTGTTATCGGTTGATAGTTTTAATGATTCGATTCCTATCTCTTGAACATGAATGAATTTAGTGAAAGTTGGAGTCTTTTTATCCTTAAATGATAAATCCCACATTGTCTTTAAGCTATGATCAACAAAATATTCATTTTTACAAGTATCTATTTTAATGACTTTTACAATTGTTCCCAAATAGTTTTGAGGATTCCACCCTTTATGATGTTTCGAATTGTGCCAACTTCCATTGGGAACTCGTACCTCAATGAAATCACCAACTTTAATTTTATTCTCTCTCTTATCAGTTCTGATGCTTTGGGCGTTATTATTGTAACCAATTATTTTAGACTCGTTCTTCCAATCTGTAGTTTTGCCTATTACTCTAATTATGTTTGCTGCTTTTGTTGGTTTACCCAAGAATAGTAATTCGGTATTACCTGAGCCCTTTAATACTATGTTTTTTTGATTTACTCCAAAATTGATTGGTCTAGATATCTTGTAAGTTCCATTTTGTAGTATAACGGCAGTTAAACCTTTTTTCTTGGAAGCCTCAATAATTTTATTAGTAATATTAGTAAGATTTATATTGGGGTCATTTGAAGGTTTTGCCACCAGGACTGAATTGACATATTTAGGAAGATTATCTGTAGGGTTATTATGATATCCAACAGTTGTCCAATCAACAGTTCTATTACTTGGTATTGTTGTACCAATCTGAGAAAAAATCGGTTTTGAAAATATAAGTACTATTAAAAATAATAGTTTATTATAATTTTTCATGTTTAATTACCTATTTAAAATTTTATTAATTAACTGTTGTTGTATCACCATATAATACTCCATCAATATACGCTCCAACTAAGTCTTTTTGTACCATATATCCCTCACTCATATAGTAGTAATAGAATATCCCTAAATCCTTTCCTCTTTTATATTTGCTTTTTGCATTTCCAGACTCAGCTACCTCCCAGTAATATTCCTTCACTTTTTGCTGATTTGAGAATACGATTTCATTATAATCATAACAAGAAGAATAATAATATCTCCAACTTCGTTCTGTATAACTTTCATTTTGCATCACAAATGCCGGGGAATAATTCTCTCTATCTGCTACCCAATTGTTTGTTGAAGTAATACTATCTTTAATCACTTGCTTGAGTATATTGTAATATTTTATTCCATTTTCTAGTTTATCTCCAATCACTTCTTGTATAATGTAGTATCCTTCATCATCATCCCATTGATGACCTTTGGTTTCAAGATAAACCCATTTATTTCCTATTCCAAACTTTGCTTGATATTCTCTCTCTTCTTCTAACACAGAGGCATCATGAATTGCAAAAACGGTATCACTTGTTCCTTCTATCTTAATATTCTCAGAATATACCCCAATAACTTTTAGGTTAACTCGATTGCTATAAATAGATGGAAGTGTCCAAAGATACTCATTGGTATTTGGAGATATATTATCACTAATTAAAATCCAAGGTTCCTTTCCATCACCAAACTTTGAATAATATAGTTCAAATTTATTAACTAAAACATTTGAACTCCACTTGATGTTTACTATTCCAGGAAGACTATAGATTTTAAAATCTATAGGTTGAAAAATCTTAACTACTCTCTTTTCTATTAAGAAGTAGCTATCAGAAGTTATTTCTTTTGATAAATTTTCTGAGAATGCTAATAATTTAATTTTCACCTCATTTGAACTTTGATCCGGAATTGTCCAAACAAATTCCCCAGATGGTATATTTACATTATTGGCAAGTGCTGTCCATTTTTTTCCATTATCAATAGTATAATATAATCCCATACTTTCAATAGTTTCTGGATTGCTCCACGTAATTGTGTCTTGCTCCATACCGATAAATTTTTCACCTCCATTTGGATGTAGTATTTTTACATCACTTAAAGTGGGTGGGGTTGTTTCTGTTACATTTTCTTTGCAGCTAATCAGAATAATAAACAAGATTACAAAAAGCATTTTAAGATATATTTTCATTTAATTCCCTCCTAAAATTTTACTAGTATGCAGTCGTTGTATCACCGTATAGTACACCATCAATATAAGCACCTAATAAAACACTTTTATCTAAATTCCCTTCCACCATACTGTAATACATATATCTTCCAAAATCCTTTGCATTTTTTGAATATCCATTTGAGTATGCATCACCCCACCGATACTTCTTTATCTTGTATTGATTTGTAAATACTTCTTCTTCATATTCCTGGCAGTTTATTCCATAATTATAATAGTCAATACCATACCCATCCCCATTTTGCATCACAAATGTAGGGGAATAGTTTTCTCTACCCTCTACCCAATTGTTTGTGGTTGTAATACTATCTTTAATCACATGTCTTAATACATTATAATATTTAATTCCATTTTCTATTTTATTGCCAATCACTTCTTCCATAGTGTAATATTCCTGATCAGGATCCCAAACATAATCTTTGGTTTCAAGATAAACCCATTTATTACCTAGGTCAAATTTCTTATTATATAGTCTTTGTTCTTCAAGCACTTTATTATCATGAATTGTAAAAATCGTATTATTAATTCCATAAGCAATGATACTATCTGGAAAAACAAAAACTATTTTCAACTTTACTTCATTACTATACATTGAAGGTATTTCCCAATTATATGAACTAGCAGAAGGATCAATATTATCATCTATTAATTTCCAATTACTAGTTTTACCAATATTAAATTTTGAATAGTAAATTTCTATTTTTTCTGGGATATGCTTAAGAGACTCCCATTTAATTACAATATTTTGTGGAAAGGAAAAAACTTCAAAACCATTTGGATATATTATTTTACAATTCACTTCTTCAATTAGAAATTCATTACTATAGAAAGTCATTGTCATATCGTCAAAAGTACCAATTGCTTTGATTTTATAAGGACCACTTTTGTTCGATGCCCTCCAAACTAATGAGCTATCTGGAAAAGTGGTGTTAGATTCTATTTTTATCCAATTGATACGGTTTCCTTCCCAGTCATCATAATAGGTACCATATTCATTTACTATTATATTAGTTGCATAATAGAACTCTATACTATTGTACCTATAGTTCGTAATATATCGTATAGTATCAATATCCAAACCAGTAAGATTATTTGGAGTGAGAATATCTATTCTCCTACAAATTTGAAAAACCGAATCACTTTCAACCACATTTTCGGAACCACCAGAGTAGGCCATTATTTTTATTTTAACTGTGTTTGAAATTTTATCTGGGATAGTCCAAGCAAACTTACCAGATGGTATGTTCACACTATTAGCAAGTGCAGTCCATTTTTTTCCATTATCAATAGTATAGTATAACCCCATACTTTCAATAGTTTCTGGATTGCTCCACCTAATTGTATCTTGCTCTAAACCAATAAATTTTTCACCTCCATTTGGATGTAGTATTTTTACATCACTTAAAGTGGGTGGGGTTGTTTCTGTTACATTTTCTTTGCAGCTAATAAATAAAATGATGGGAAATATAAATAGTAGTCCAAATACTTTTTTCAAGTTACACCTCTTTTAATATATTCAAGTACTCCCTTGCTAAATTATTTCTATTAAATTTTTCTTCAACAAGCTTTCTAGCACTTTTTGAAGCACTAAATAACCATTCTGAATTATTTTTAATTAAAATTATTTCACTAGCTAATTTTTTAAAGTTTTCAGCTTCAACAAATTTACCAGCACCTTCCCTTTCAAGAAGTTTCCTTGCTTCACCATCAACTGTATGAATAATTGGTTTTCCCATTGCCATTATTTCAAACATTTTTGATGGTAACGCACTATTAAATAAAGACAAATTACGCAAAGGAACTAGCATTACATCAGAGATTGAATAGTAATCGACTAATTCGGCCTTTGGAATTGGTTTTAAGATTGTAACATTACTAATCTCAAATTCATTTTTCAAGGCCAATAATTTATCCCTATCAGCTCCATCGCCAATAAGAAGAAAATGGATTTCACTATTATTCTTCAAAATATCTGCGGTTCTAATAATAGATTCAAGTCCTTGTGCAAGCCCAAATGTTCCAAAATATGAGATAACAAATTTACTCTCTAAACCGAGTGAGTTTTTTAGTTTTGTGTTTACTTCTTTTGGTTGAAATAAATCTAAATTAACTCCATTCTTAATTATTTTTATCTTTTCTTTTTCAATTCCTTTAACAGAAATAAAATCAACAAAGGGGTCGGAAATACCAACTATTAGTGATGCATTTCTGTACATCATTAATTCTATGTATTCAAGAATGTTTATTAAAATTTTATTTTTAACTTGTCCCAATTGAATTATTGATTCAGGCCAAAGATCTCTTACTTCAAAAACAAATGGAATTTTTTTAAGCTTTCCTAAAACCATTCCTGAAATGCCCACTGTATATGGAGGACTTGATGCAATAATTACATCTTGCTTTCCAACTTTTTTATAGCTTTGAATTACACTTGAAAACATAAATGAAAAGTATGAAAGTATTCTTCTAAAAAAACCTTTATTTGGAGTAGCATAAGTAAATGTTCTAATTACTCTAATTCCATCAATCTCTTCTTCATAATACTTAAGACCTTTATATTTTTCTGGAATAGTGCCTGTTGGATAATTTGGAAAACAAGTTACTACTGTAACCTCCGAACCAAGATTAACCCAACGTTTTGCATGTTCATACGCACGGTTTGCACCAGCAGCAACTTCTGGTGGGAAATATTGTGTGATAATAAGAATTTTCATGGCACTCAAAACTTAATGATAATCTGAATAAAGTGAATCTGCAATTTCTTTAAAAAACACATCACCTGTAATTCTATAAAGACTAGATATTTGGGCAGTGTGTAATTTATGATAGTTTGCTGCTTGATGTTTATGTTTTAAACAATAATAACTTAATCCACCAGGTACTCTAAAATCATTAATATAGTTCTTAATTGTTGAAATGCTGGCTTTAAGCAAATATTTGGAATAACTATTACCTGTAATTTGATAAAATTGATATAATCCATAAATACCATAGATAAATCCATTTAACGTGTAATTAGGAGAGGTTTCATCAGGATATTCTTCAAACCAAAGATAGTTGGAGCTATCAATAAGCGTAATCCAAGGACTATCCTTTAGTGCAATTCTATCATAGCTTTTAAATATTTCAAATGCACGATTTAAATACTGAATATCCCCTGTATATTTGTATTGTAATGAGAACGCACCCAGTGCTATTCCTTGTGCCATTCCTGAAAACCAAGGTGCCTCGAGTAATTGGTTTTCAATTCCATGAATGTTATAGTTAAATGGATATGGGAATAAACTTGCTCCCGAATAATCAATGGAAATTTCTTCTAATTTCTTTAAATATTTTGCAGCCCACATTAAATATAATGAATCATTCGTTTGATAATAACTATCGAGATACCAATCAGCCATTGTAGCCAACACTACAGGATGATAGTATGAAGTATTATGATAAATAAATAATGAAACTCCATTGCTATCAGTTTGAAAAGGAGGTTTAAGTGGGTCAGTTAAATTAAGCATTTTCCCTGGCCATTCTTCATATGGTAAATCAATAATATTAAAATTATCAACAATAACATTTTGAATTTCATTCTTCACTTCAACACTTTTATTTGGAGACTCACATCCAATGAAAACAAATAAAAGCATGATATATAAAGAAATTGTTAATAGAGACCTTAAATTTGGCATTTATAAACTCCGATAAATATTTAGCAACTTATTTTCTTCACTGGACCAATTCCAATTCAGTTCTGTCTGTTCTTTTCCGTTATTACTCATTTCTATTAGCTTTTCTTTATCTTTTATTAGTTCCATAATATTATTAGCAGTTGCAACAATGTCTTCTTCATCTACAACAATACCAGTTTTTGCCTCAACAACATATTTTTTATAAATTGGAAAGTTTGAAACAGCAAAAGGAATTCCAAAAGTCATATAATCAAAAATCTTAGTTGAAAGTGATTCATAGTAATTACCAATTGGTTTTAGTAAAGAAAATCCAAAATCAGATTTATTTAATATTTCATAAACTTCAGGTAATGACTTTCTACCAAATATTTCAATCCTATTTTCAAGTTTATACTCAAATATTTTGGTTTTCACTTCTTCCTCTAAATCCAAAGGAGCAAAAGGACCAACAAGAAATAGTTTTGTTTTGGGATATTTAGAATTAATTATTTTAAATATCTCTACCAACTCCCATATACGTCTATCCTCCATTATACCTCCAACGTAAACAAAATTCACTACTTCTTTAAAGCTTCTTTCAGTAAATTTATTTTTATTTAGAATTGGATAATTTAGAATTTCAATTGCACGACTTCCATAATGCTCTCTGTACGAAGTTTCAGCAATTATTATGCAATCAAAATAATTAATTATAGTTTTTTCTAATTTTGGATAAGTAAAAGAAATTGTTTTTCTTACTAATAATGGAATCCATTTTTTGTTAATAAAGGATCGAGAAAAATTTTCATGAACATCAAATACTATTTTTTTTCTAAAAAATATTTTTAATACAAAGGCACAAAATATAAACTCTGGATTATTAAACTGTACTATATCATATTTACCTTTTAGTATCTTATAGAAAATAACCCAATGCTGATAAAAAAATCTTTTTAAAATACTTCTAACAATAGGAATAGGTACAATTTTCACGGCGTCTTCAATAAAAGGTTCTTTCTTTTCAGATTTCACCATATATGTTACATCATTGTACACTTTCTTTAATGAAAGAATTATTTTATAAAATATTCTAGGATCTTCTAAAACATTTATTGTAGATACAACAAGAATTTTATTCATAAAAAAACTTTTTGCTAAATATTTTTAAAAATAGTTTGCTTCTTTTCTGAATAGTTATTTTAGTTTTTTCATTCTTAAAAAAACTAAATAATGGAAAAAACAATAACCCATTTATAAATAAAAGGATTTTGAATATAAACATTCTTCTTTTACCGTAATGGGTTTTAATAAAATATAAAAGGCTTGAGTAATTCATTCTTATTTTGTCTTCTAAAAATTCTAGTCCTAAAGTTTTATCACCTAAATGATAAACATATCTATTTGGGAAATAATATAATTTTGATATTTTTTTAAGTCGCATTGATAAATCAATATCTTCAACATACATAAAGTAGTTCTCATCAAATCCATTTATTCTATTAAAAACATCTTTTCTAATAAGCATAAATGCACCTGATATAGAATCTGGATATTGTTCTTCGTTTAATTCATTACTAGTATAATAGTACTTTTTCCTAAATCTGCTTTTAACTATTGGAAATTTATATAGGAAATATAGTTGAATTACAAAAAATGCAAAACTAATTTTTTTTCGAATAACAGTCTCTTGCACAATATTGTTTTCATCGTACAATTTGCAAATACTTGCACCTATTTCTGGAGAATTATTCATTACATCAATCATATCATCAAGGATGTGTTCTGTCAATAAAGTATCTGGATTAAGAACTAAGACATACTCACCTCTTGCCTCTTTTACACCAGTATTATTTGCTGAACCAAATCCAATATTTTTTTTAAGTTCAATAATTTTTATTTTATTTGAATACTTTTCTATTTCGTCAATTTCAATATCAGTACACTTGTTTACAACGATTATTATTTCATAACTAGTAGTTTTACTACTACTGATAACAGAATCTATTGAATTAAAAATAACATCTGAGGAATTATAATAAACATAAATAATTGAAATCATCTTCTTACCAAAAAAGTTATTTTGCTTAATAGCTTCTCTTTATTAAACATACTAAATATTTTAAATAATTCGTTATAGTCAAAAACATTCAACAAAAATGTGGAAAGAACAATAAATATCCCTTCAGGAATTAAAAGCCAATAAAACTTAAATCCACTTACTAAGTAGAAAAAGATAATGTTTATTACAAGCCACCCTATAATATTCATATAGTTTATTTCTATTTTTACTGAGTTAACTAATCTGTAAATGAAGAAAATACTCCCAAGAAAAATGGCAGATAGTTTAATTATACTTGCCCCAATAAATGAGTAATTAGGTAAAACAATTATATAGAGAGGAATAGAAATAAGATTAATTAGAATTCCATATTTGAAATTTAATTTTTGTTTATTTAATGCTGTAAATAAATCGACTAAAAAGAAATTAACAAATAAAAAAACTATCGATATTGAAAGATATTTAAGAGCAACTGAAGACTCTATATATTTTTCACCAAATACTATTGTGATTATATCCTTAGAGTGGAAAAATACGAATAACGATATTGTAGACGAAAATATGATTAGCATTTTTAAAATTGAACTAACAATTTTTGAAATATCTTCCTTCTCCTTTATTTTTTTTACAATTATTGGAAAAAATGTAACGGTTATAGCCGAAGCAAAAAGCATAAATGGACTAGACAACCGAATTGCAGTGCTATACAACGCTACAGGTTTCTCTCCATTTATTAAACCTAGAAAAAGAGTATCTGCTTGTGAATATATTACCATCAGCAAAACATATCCATAAATTGGTAAACTCATTTTCAATAATAATTTTAATACACTGTTGCTATAATTGAAAACAAAACCTTTTTTCTTCAATGCAACAAACAATAATATAGTAGAAGGGATATTGACAACCACATATGCCATTCCAAAATATATTAGAACGTTTTCAGAGGGTTTTAGAAATAATGAGAAAACAAATAATAGAAAATTATCAACTAAAACAAGAATCATGGGAAATTCCATCCTCAGTTTTACTTTAAATGGAATAACAAGTAATTCTCGTATATTCGTGTATTTATTGGAAAAAAAAATATTCATTGTAAATAAATTTAAAAGTATTTTCTCCATTAAATTTATTTCTGCAAAAAAGAAATAAGCATTCATTATTATCAGCAAACAAAATAATAATAATGATTTAATAAATAGTACAGAACCAAGATATTCACTAAAGTTGTTAGTTTTAGCTGTTTCTCGCAATACAATTGGGTTAACACCTAAATCTATAAATTTTGCAGAAAAACCAATGATGGCAAGTAAATAGTTAAAAGTTCCAAAGTCTTCAATTGATAGAATCCTTGCAACTAAACCGAAAGTCACCATATTTAAGAACAAGGAAAATATTTGTGCTGTTGTAACTGTGAAGATATTATTTCTTATAAGTTTAATTTTGGAAGTCATTAGCTTAGTTTACCAGTTATTCTTCTTTTTACTAAAAAGCTTTCTATAACTTTGATAACCATTAAAATAAAGGTCATACTTAAAAACCAGTTTGCCAATCTAGTAATCATCATTAAAAAGGAAAAGAACACAATAATCATTAAAAAGACTAATATTACTAGATTGTTAAATCTTCCATGTAGAAAAAAGTTATTCCAATTAAGTGCAAGAAAAAAACCCAAACCAAATAAAATTAACATTGTTGAAGGAAACCCAAAATCAGCGATTAATTCTCTTATAAAAGTACCTGTATTAATCCAAACAGGGATTCTATAGGCTTTTTGTAATGTCTTTGGCTCATCAGTAAAACCAATTTTATTCAAGTTTTTATATACAAATTGAAAAGTATTCTCACCGAATCTATAGTTTTCTACATCTTTCTCTAAAAATTTATTTAATACTCCAACATGACCACTTAGATAGAGATATATAGCAGGAGAAATAAATTTATTTTCATTTAATGACTTTAATGCTTTTGTTTCTCCTGAAAATGATTCTGGTGCAGCTCTTAGATTTTTAACTAATGTTACAGATGTTAAAAAAAGGATTAATACTATTATAATGGAGGAAAAAAATTTAAGTTTATTAAAAAGGTAATCGCTTTGATGAATTTTTAAATAATATATTGAAAACAGAAATGTAAATGCATATTCAACTAACCCAAAAAGAATTCCTGCTCGACCAGCCATAGCAACTTCTTTTATCAATAGTGCAATTAGAGGTAATGCTGAAATAAATGTAACTTTTGATTTAGTTGCACTATAAATTGCAGCAAAAAATATTGCAGCATAAGAAAATATTGACGTATATGGCCAAATCCCTTCTAATTCCCCACTAACTCTCATTTGATACAATGCACCTAATCTTAGAAGTGCACTAGGAATAGATCCAAACATATTAATTAAAACTAACCACGCTTGTATTGCCCCTACCAAACCAATGGTTCCTAAAATAATTGTCAAATAAAAAGCAATTTTTGCACTATCCTGAAATAAAAATGGTGTAGAACCACATTCAAAAGATTCACTTATTTCACCCTTTCCAATAGAATTTTTAGCTGTAAAATAAGTGATTACACCTAGGTATAAAGAAAAGTATGAGATGACTATAACATACCAAGTTTGAAAAGACAACTCATGATAACTAATCAATTTAATATGATACAAAGCAATCATGGAGTACCAAATTACGGAATAGATAGATAAGGGATTTATCCACTTTTTAAATAGATATTTACTTATCCAAAGAGATGGAATTAAAACAATATTAAGAATTAGAAAAATCAAAACTTAATCAGTGGTAATATTATAAATCTTAATAATTCCATTGAAAAACTTTTTTTCCCTCTTTTCATATTCATTTTGAGGAGTAGAATTGGAAATACTGTAACCTCTAAACACTAATGGCAAATGAATAAATAATGCTAAAAAGAAAATTGATAAAATAACAAATGCTTTTTTAGGTGAATCTTTTAGCTCTGCAGGAACAGCTTTATCAATTACTGTAATTGCTGGAATTGTCTTTTGCTCTTCCATCATAGCTTGCTCATACATTGGAAGAGTAAACTCAAGTAGTTTTGCTTGTATTTCCAACTGCCTTTTAATCTGCAAATATTCTCTTAATACTTGTGAAAGATTCTCCATTTTCAAGGAAATAATTGAGACATCCGATGCTCCATTCCCTGCCTTTAATTTAATAATTTTTTCCCGCATCAATTTCACTTTAGTACTTGCTATATCATAATTTGGATTATTTTTACCCTGAGTCTCAATTATAAAATCTCGTTCAAGTTCATTTATTGATAGCTCTTTTTCTAATTCCGCATAAGTACTGAAAGCTACTTCTATTTGCTCTGGAATAGCATAAATTTTATACTCTCTTTGAAATTTTTCTAACCTTTCTTCAGCATCTTCTAATTCTTTCATATTTTTAAAATATCGTTTTTCAACAAATTCACGATATTTTTTTGCATATGTAACTGCATAAAGCTGATTCATCCTTCCCAATTCAGAGACTGCGAAGTTAACAATTATGGCACTAGTATCTGGATTTTCATGAATCATACTTACTTCAATAAAACCATTATCATTTAAATCAGATTTAAAATCATCTCTAAAAGCTTTTAAAGTTTTATCTCTTTTATACTTTTCAATTTCATAATATGAAACTAAATCAAATTTATTTATTATTTTTTCAGACATCTGATTACTAGAAAGAAATCCAAATAATTTATCCTCTGAGTTTCCACCACCGCCGCCAAAAGCTTTGCTAAAAACTCCACCAATGTCTTGCATCATTCCGCCTAGCAAACCACCACCACTCGATTCTTGAATCATAACTGTGGATGTAGATTTAAACTTCTCTGGTATAAAAAATGAATATGCTGTTGCACCAATTCCAACAATCAACAAATTAATTATTAATAATTTTTTCCACTTTAGTAATACAGTAAGATAATCTGTAAATGATACTTCTTTTTTTTCTTTAATTTCAGACATTTTCTCTCAACTTTAAATTTTTAATAATATAGTTTATCCATTAAAACTAGGGTTTAAACGCCAAATAAACTGTAGCCGCTGCAGCTACAACAGCTGCAATACGAGCGGTTCTTGTTAAATAGAAATCAAATGTACGTGGATACTCTTTAGGTACCCAAATGTAATCCCCAGATTCAATAGTATACTTATAATCTTCATCTGTCATATCAATATAAGCCCTCGTCTTTCTTTTTACTAAATAGACTTCATCCTTTGCAGCATTTCCAATCCCACCAGCTTTCTCCAGATAATACCCATAATCCATTCCTTCAACATATTCTACATATCCCGGATTCATGGCCTGCCCATAGACATAAACTAAATTTGTAATTTCAGGAATAAATATAATGTCACCATCTTTTACAATAATCTTGCTATCATCTAAATTATCAATTAAAACTTTCTTGAAATCCACTGTAACAATAGTTTTTGCATTACGTAATTGATTATCTGTCATAAGGCTTAATGAATCTTCAGATTCAATATTTGCCATTCGGTTCATCATCAGTAAATCTGTTTGAATGGAGAATGCATGTAAACTGAAAGTTCTTCTTCTATCCTGAAAAGGTTGCTCCTGTTGGCTTCTCGATCGTGATCTATAAGTACCACGAATTAATTCAGAATTTAGCAAATCTGCATTAGATTTAAACCCACCAGCTTTTTCAATTACTTCCTTTATAGATGTTTGGTTCTTAGTGATATAAATATAGCCAGGTTTATTAACTTCACCACCAACAAGTACCTTAAAGTCACGTTTCTGAGTTTCACTAGAAACAACTCTAATTCTATCACCTCTTTTTATTTGCGGATTTTCTTTAAGAGTAACGGAAATTATCTCTTCCTTCATCCCATCATAACTAAGACGAGTAATTTCTATTAAATCAGCATTTTCATACGCAGAACTAATTCCACGAGCAAAAAGAATTGCACAAGAAAGTTGATCTCCTTCAACAAACTGGAATTGAGTTGGCTTATTTACAGCACCTTCAACTTCAACAAAATTTCTATTCCAGTCTAGTTGTGGAAATATTATTACATCTCCATTTAGCAAATAAGGGTTCTCAGAATAATCAGCCGTCAAACGAAACTTTTGCAGATCGATTATTTGCTCCGCACCACCAATATGTTTTAATATAATGCCTCGTTCAGCAAACTCATCGATCTCAGCCTTTAACTCTGCCAGGGATCTTGCATCTTTAGTAGTTGAAAGCAACGCCAATCGATATTGGTTATAAATGCGTGTTACAAATTCATCCACACGCTCAGTTGCTGAAGCAGGGAATGAACCATTTGTAATAAAATCGCCTCCTATTGTAACAGAGATTTTATTTAAAGCATACATTGAACTATTTTGTATTTCACTCATATCTTGAGCAAAAAGTGTTATCGAAAGTAATATCGATAAAATTAAAAATTTCAGTTTCATTTTTCTTCCTTTATATTTTCCTTTGCAACTTTCCGTCTTAGCGGTTTTCATTCTTTATTATTTGTACTGCAATTTATAATAATCTTGATATTCACCACTTATAATTCTTTCCCACCAACTTCTATTTTGTAAATACCAATCAATAGTTTTCTCAATAGCTTCTTCAAATTTATACTCTGGTTTCCATCCAAGTTCAGTTTCAATTTTGGATGAATCAATTGCATAGCGTCTATCATGTCCAGGTCTGTCTTTCACGTACTCAATTAAATCTTCAGATTTGTTCAAATAATTTAGAATTAATTTAATAATATCTATGTTTGTCATTTCTTGGTCTGCGCCAATATTATAAACCTCTCCGACATTCCCTTTTTCCCAGACAAGTTCAACAGCTTTATTGTGGTCTGTAACATAAATCCAATCACGGATGTTCATTCCATCCCCATAAACTGGGAGCTTCTTATCATTCAACGAGTTTAGAATCATCAATGGAATTAGTTTTTCAGGAAACTGAAATGGCCCATAATTATTAGAACAACGAGTTACTACTACTGGTAATCCATATGTTCGTTGAAAAGCAAGTGCCATCATATCGCCAGAAGCTTTACTTGAGGAGTATGGACTATTAGGGTCAATTGGAGTATTCTCGCTGAACTTTCCTGTAGCTCCAAGACTTCCATAAACTTCATCTGTCGAAACTTGAACGAACTTCTCAACTCCAAATCTTTTTGCTGCTTCTAATAGTACATTGGTTCCCATAACATTTGTATTAAAGAAAACCTCGGAACCAAGTATAGAACGATCAACATGAGATTCTGCAGCAAGGTGTATTACATTATCAATTTGATACTTATCAAAAACTGAATTTACTGTCTCCCGATCTGTAATATCACCCTTTACAAATTCGTAATTAGAATGGTTTTCAGATTGAAGTAAGTTCTCTAAATTTCCAGCATATGTTAGGCTATCGAGATTAATAATTTTCAAATCATCTCTTTTTTCCAAAAGATGATTTATAAAATTACTTCCAATAAATCCAGCACCACCAGTAACTAATACATTTTTCATAAATCCCACCTTAATTAACCGCAGAGTCGCTAAGACACAAAGGTTAAATAATTATTCACTTTAATTTTATTCTCTTAATTCTACCAATAAACTATACTTGTTTTCTTCATCATTTCTTAGCGTCTTTGTGCCTTCGCAGTTTTCTAATCTTTAATATGCAAAAAAGCCTAAATAAATTCCTGTTTGAATAAAGAACGCATCTCCATGTAACCCACTTGGAACATTGTTTAAAACTCTTTCATTTTCAATTGTCCAACTTTCACTTAATGTAAATTGATACCCAGTACCTATTCGAATTGCAAAAAATCTTGTAAGGGGTACATCAATATTTATAGTTGGAGTTAATGTCATATAATTATTTTCGATTCTACGATTGATATTTTCTGTGCCTTCTGGATCGTTGAACTCATCCCAAGTCTCTTGCCAAGAAAAGTCATCATTGTTTTTAAATAAATCGACAGTTAGTTTTCCCCCACCAATCATGCCTCCAACCGAAATTCCAACTCTTTTAATAAATGGAAGAGTATATTCAATTGTAAACGCACCACCACTTAAACTATATCTTACTTCTCTATTAAATCCATTTGCATGTGATGATACTGACTGAGTTCCTCCGAAGCCCATACCACCAATTCTTAAATCATCTACAATCATTAAATAAACGTAACCACTTCCACCCCAAGTTAACAGCCCTCCGCTGAGTTCATCGCTAATACCAAATGTAGGAATTTGCTTATTAATTTCATCATAATTTGGAAACATCCATGTTGCATTCAACCCACCAGCTATTCCAAATTTGCTCATCCATCCTACTTGACTACTCATCTGGCCAAAGGAGGTTGAAGCAATTATAAATATGACCAAAAGTATGTTTCTTATCTTCTGTTTAATACAACGAACCAAATTATTTTAAGACACCTAAGTTATTAAAATATAAGGTAATTCGCTTTATTGTTTATAGTAAATATTTGGAACTATGGGAGACAAATCTTCCCTAAAATGGTCGGTTTGGAAGCTCCGGTTGTTCTTGGAATATTAGATGGATTTCCACTTATAGTCTCATTTGCGAGTACAGCAAAACAGATAGCCTCTTTGGCATCGGATGATACTCCAATTTCGTCAATTACTTTTACTTCAACATCTTCGAAATATGTAGCTAATGATTCATATAAAAATTTGTTTTTTGCACCACCACCACTTATGAAAAGTTCATCCAGTTTTGTTTCTTCTTTAATAAATTTTTCGTAATTACGAAAAATAGAGTAGGCTGTATACTTAGTTACTGTATGTAGCCAATCTTCAGTTGGAATGTCTTTAAATTCATCAAATAATGGGAGAAGAAATTCCATTCCATAATACTCCCTTCCAGTAGATTTAGGGGGTTTAACTTCAATAAAGTTATCCTTGGTTATTAGTGCAACGAGCAAATCTTCATTCAATTTCCCAGAACATGCTATGGCACCATTATCATCATATTCCTTATTGTAAAATCTTTTCATTAAAATATCGATCATCATATTGCCAGGACCAGTATCGAATGCAAAGACATTATTTTGCCCTTTCTCTTTATTTAGGATTGTGATATTTGAAATTCCACCTATATTAAGTAACCCTCTGTTCTTCTCATTGGAATGAAACAAAAGAAAATCAAAATAGGGAACAAGTGGTGCCCCTTGTCCGCCCAAAGCAATGTCACTTGGACGAAAATCACCAACTGTAATTTTACCTGTTAGCTTAGCCAATACTGAAGGATCCCCTATCTGGAGAGTAGAAGCAACAGTAAATCCATAATACTCTGTTGAATTAGGCAGATGATGTATTGTCTGACCATGAGTTCCAATTAAATCAATCTTACTCATATCAAAATTGATTTGATTACATAATGACTCAATTGCATTAAAGTACAATTGGGGAATTAAAAAATTAAGTTGAGAAATATCCTCAACGTTGCTTGTTTCTTTTTGAGAATTTCTCAGTATAACTGATTTAAGTCCATCAGGGAAAGGATATTCAATAAATCCAACAAGATTTATTCTTGTCTCAATCCAATTATTCTTAATTTCAACTAAAGCAACATCAACTCCATCCAATGAAGTTCCAGACATCAGCCCGACAACATACTTTACATCTTTCTTCGAAAGTTTAATTAATTTTTCCATAACACTTCTC
>CBDUTO010000007.1:0-60000 GCA_965370315.1 uncultured Melioribacteraceae bacterium | reverse complement strand
GAACGCCGATGGTACTGCGTGGGCAACTGCGTGGGAGAGTAGGTAGCTGCCAGGATTTAATTTAGAAACCCTAATCGATTTTCGATTAGGGTTTTTTGTTTTAAAAGGTATTTATATTAACAATAATATTTTATCTATAAGAGCAGATGCAGAAATATTTTGGGGGTCTTGCGACAATAGCAGTATTACTAGTTTTTCAAGTCTCTTAGAGAATAAACTAGTAAATTTTTAATAGATGGAACCTTGTTCGTCAATTCTTTTAAAGGTCACAGTTCGTTCTCGCAATTAAAAAAATGTCGACATACGGTAAAGTAGGAATCATTAAACTATCAAATGTGTCAGAGCGATTAATCTTTATATCTTTCGTAGTATATTTATAATATAAAAATGCACCTTGTAAACTTATGCTATGAAAATGATTTAGTGCATCGTCATCATTTTTGATTTTAAATTCATCTAATACATTTTCATTAAGTCTTGAGGATAAATATGCTCTCATATAATCTTCTAAATACTTAAATTCATAATTCTTCAGAATATTTAGGTTATTTAATCCGGTATTAATTTCTTCTCTTAACTTATTTACTTCATGTAAAAATTCGTCTGATTGAAAATACTTTCGCATATGAGATTCATCATTTAAAACACTTTCAATCAAATCTATTAATTTAATATCTATTGTTTTGCTATTACTATAATTTTCAATTTCATCTTCAAAAAGCATTCTGGATGACTTTGAAGTAATGACATGATGTTTTAGTGAAAAATCTATTAATTCATTAATTAAATCAGTAGTTTGACTTAGTTCAGCAATAGTTACTAGTGGAATTACTATTTGGTTGGCCTTGATTAACTTAGCAACAATTCCATTGCTGCTCGATAAATTATTTTTAAGTATTTCACTAATTATATTTGTATCAAAAAGACATTTTGACATAACATTAAATCCTCTTTTGCAATATATCTATATGCTAAGTTTGAAGTCTATTAATCTTTTTAATTAGTAATGATAATGATCAAAACAAATACTTAATTCCAATAAAGCCACCAATAAGCAAAACTGTAAAAGCAATTGCAAGTAAGTTAAAATACTTATCTATAAATCCTTTAATTTGATCGCCAAATTTCCAGATTAAACCTGCTACAAGAAAGAATCTACCAGCACGGCTAACTATTGAAGCTAGTACAAATAGAATAAGATTAACATCAAATGCACCTGCGGAAATTGTAAAAACTTTATAGGGAATTGGAGTAAAGCCAGCTGTGAATACAATCCAGAAATTCCACTCTTCATAAAGTCCTTGAACTTTGTAAAAAATGGTCTCAGTGAACCCTGGAATATTATTAAAAAAGAAAAGAGCAAAATTTGAGAATTCATTTGGTGAACTCCACCAAACAAAACTTCCAATTGCGTAGCCAAGCAATGCACCAAGCACAGAGGCAACAGTAGAGTTTAGAGCAAATTTAAAAGCCTTCTTTCTTGCACCTAGAACTAGTGCAATTAATAAAGCATCGGGTGGTATTGGAAAGAAAGAAGATTCAGCAAACGCAAGTAAAAACAAGGCTATTGGACCATATGGGGTTTCTGCCCAGTGTAACATCCAGTCGTAAAGTTGTCGTAAATATTTCATTTATTTCAGTATCATTTTTATTTGAAAGAACAATTATACAAAAATATATTGTATGGGTTTCATTTTAATTGACTTCTGTTTAAAACAAATTATAGCAGTTATCAACCCCAGACTTCAGTCTGGGGTGGGAATATGTATCCCCAAAAGCCCTCCACCCACATATTCTGCAAAGCTGAATATGTGGGTGGAGGAGATTCTCACTACTATTCAAGTACCCCATGTTAAAACATGGGGTTATAATAACACAAAAGAAGATAGATTAAATACTCTATCGATAAATATTATATAAAAATAATTCACAGAATTCAAAATAGATTTTGGTAGCTGGAATTTAAAATATTAAACATTTGAAGGTTTATTAAAAATAAAGTATTTTGCTTACCTTTACAAAAAGGTGAATATGTCTGCACAGAAAAGTGAACGATTACTCTCATTAGATGTCTTTAGAGGCATAACAATTCTAGGAATGATCCTAGTTAATAACCCCGGCTCATGGTCAAATACTTACTCTCCACTTAAGCATGCTCAATGGAATGGCTGCACGCCTACCGATTTAATTTTCCCATTCTTTCTTTTTATAGTGGGGGTTACAACTACATTTTCACTTGCGAAATATAGAAGTGCAGATAATAAAAACAAAGATGTTCTTTTTAGATTAATCCGAAGAAGTTTAACAATCTTTCTACTCGGATTATTTCTGAATGGATTTCCTTTCTTTGATTTATCAACTATTAGAATACCTGGCGTATTACAACGCATAGCACTTGTCTATTTCTTTGTGTCATTTATATTTCTGAATGTACGTAAAGAAAATCTTGTTTATGTAACTTCTGCTCTTTTATTAATTTATTGGGGTTTGATGACACTAGTTCCGGTTCCGGGATTTGGTGCTCCAAATCTTGAACCTGCTACAAACTTTGGTGCATGGGTAGATAGATTGCTTTTAGACGGGCACCTTTGGAGTTACGCTAAAACTTGGGATCCTGAAGGATTGTTATCAACAATTCCAGCAATGGGAACTGCTTTGCTTGGTGTATTAACTGGATATTGGTTAAGGAGTGATAATGATAAAACTACAAAAACCGTTTGGATGTTTTTCTATGGCATTGTGTTGATGGCATTAGGCTACGCATGGGATTTTTGGTTCCCAATAAACAAAAGTTTATGGACCAGTTCTTACGTAGTTTATACTGGCGGACTCGCACTTATATTCCTTGCATTCTGTTATTGGCTAATTGATGTCCAAGATAAAAAGTGGTGGATTAAACCATTTCATATTTATGGAACTAATGCAATTGTCGTTTTCTTTTTGTCGAGCCTTACAGCAAAATCTATTTACCTAATTAAAGTTACTGCTGCTAATGGAGAAACTGTTTCATTAAAATATTATATTTATTCAAATATATTTCTTCCACTTACTTCACCAATAAATGCATCATTACTATTTGCCATTTCCTATATTCTGATTTGGCTTTTTGTGATATGGCTTTTATATAGAAAACAAATATTTATTAAGGTGTAACTGGTTACTGGATTCTTTATACTAATTAAAATAGTTTAGTACTCTTTTAAAATTGAATCCAGTTTCTAACATCATACTACAAGTATCCAGAAAAAATTTGCATCTATAATTTTGCTACTGTAAATTAAAGAGTAACAATAATCGGAGAATAATAATGCCAGGATTAAAAACATTTAAAACTATTCCAGAAATATATCTGCATCTTGCTGAAGAGTTTGGTCCAAAGTCAGAACATGGAATATTTAAACAAAAAATAAATGGTAAATATGAAGATATATCTTACGAAACATTTAAGAATGAAACAAATGCAGTAGCTATGGGTTTTGCTTCCCTTGGCTTAAAAAGAAATGATAAGGTAGCTATTATTGCTGAGAATCGTCCAGAATGGGTTTATACAGATTTAGCAATACTTGGTCTCGGTGGAGTTGATGTTCCAATATATCCTATTTCAACTTCGGAAACAATTGAGTTTATTCTTAATAATTCTGAAGCTGTTGGAATTATAGTTTCAAATCAATTTCATATGAACAAAGTTCTAAAAGTAAAAGATAAAGTTAAATCACTTCGTTTTATTATTGTTATGAATGATATTGATACTGGTGGAGAAAAGGATGTTTATCTTTTAAGTGATGTTAAAAATAGAGGTATTGAGTTTGCAAAGGAAAATCCAAATCTTTTTATAGATAATATTAATTTATCACGTGAAGATGATTTATGTTCTTTAATTTATACTTCTGGTACCACAGGTGAACCAAAAGGAGTGATGCTAACTCACAAGAATATTATTTCAAATGTTATGGCTGTTCACGAAATAATTGAAGTAGGTAAAAATGATCTATTTCTCTCTTTCTTACCTCTTTCTCATATTTTTGAAAGAATGGCGGGTTATTATCTGCCACTTACCTCAGGTTCACAAATTGCATATGCAGAAAGTATTGAAAAGGTTGCATCAAATTTAGTTGAAGTAAAACCTACTGTTATGACTGCTGTTCCTAGATTATTTGAAAGAATTTATTCAAAAATTAAAAAAGGTGTTGATGCTTCGCCTGTGAAGAAACAGAAAATATTTAATTGGGCAATTTCAATTGGTGAAGAATATAATGTAGCTAACAAAACTGAGAATGGAGTTCCTGTTGGATTAAAACTTAAGCACAAACTTGCCGATAAATTAGTTTACACAAAAATTCGAGAAAAGACTGGTGGAAGATTACGCTTCTTTGTTTCTGGTGGAGCTGCACTTGCTCGTGAGCTAGGGGTTTTCTTTGAATCAGTTGGTATTTTAGTTCTTGAAGGTTATGGATTAACAGAGTCTTCTCCTGTTATTGCTGTTAACAGACCATACAATTATAAATTTGGTACCGTTGGTCACACCATGCCAGGAGTTGAAGTTAAGATTGCAAACGATGGTGAAATACTCGCATATGGTCCTAATATTATGCAGGGTTATTATAAAAACAAAGAGGAAACAGTAAAAACAGTTAAGGATGGATGGTTACACACAGGTGATATAGGTGTTTTTGATGCCGAAGGATTTTTAATGATTACCGATAGGAAGAAATCTCTTTTCAAAACTACTGGTGGTAAATATATTGCACCTACTCCTATTGAAAATATGTTTTTAGGAAGTAAATATATTGACCAATTTATTATTGTTGGTGATAGAAGAATGTTCATAACAGCTTTAATTGTTCCTGATTTTGAAGCTCTAAAAGAATATGCTGATGCACACAGAATTACTTACAAAGACCCAATGGAATTGACCCAAATGAAACAGATCTATGAAATGCTTGAAAAGGACTTAGGACAGTTTCAACGTAAACTAGCAGGATATGAAAAAGTTAGAAAGTTTACAATTCTTGAAAAACCATTTACAGTTGAAGGTGGTGAAATGACACCTTCGTTAAAACTAAAACGAAAAGTCATTGAAAGTCGTTACACAAATTTAATTGATGATATGTATGAAGGAATTGGTTAATAACTACTTTAAATAATATGTATAGTTTAACTGAATGTCTAAGTCTTTTGGCTTAGGCATTTTTTGTAATTAAATGTCATTCCCGCATGGTTTTAGCTGGAATTTTCAATAATCGCAAGAGATTCCCAACAGAAAGATTTGGGAATGACAGTAAGAAAATAAATATTGAAAATTAGGAACTATATGAAATATACAACAATACTCTTTGATGCAGACGGAACACTTTACGACTTTGATAAAGCAGCAGTTGAGGCACTAAAATCTAGTTTTAACAAATACAATATTGAATGGACTGAAAAGAGATTTCAAATCTATGAAGAAGTAAATAAAAAAATATGGGATGATTTTGAGAAGGGATTAATTTCAACTAAGGAGATTAAAACTGAACGATTCAAAAGATTTTTTAACTTGATAAGAGTTGAAAACATTGATTCAATCCAATTCAGTATAGATTATTTGGAATTTCTTTCTCAGAATAATTATTTACTAGAGGGAGCTGCAGATATTGTAAAATGGAGTAGTGAAAAATTTAAACTTGCAATAGTTACAAACGGGCTCGCTTCTGTGCAGAATCCAAGATTCAAAAACTCTGAGTTAAGAGAATGTTTTAAGCATATAATAATTTCTGAGGAAATAGGATTTGCAAAACCAAAGAGAGAAATATTTGATTATACCTTTGCTCTTTTTAATAATCCAAATAAGGATAGTGTAATCATTATTGGGGATAATCTTACATCTGATATAAAAGGTGGTGCAGATTATGGAATTGATACATGTTGGTTTAATCCTCTAAAAAACAAAAATAATTCTGAAATAGTTCCCACTTATGAAATATCCAATCTAAATGAATTAAAAAAGATACTACTTTTATAATTATATTGAAACCAGTAAAACAAGAGACTGTTATCTATGGAATTATATGAAATATTAAGGGTATCCTTAACTTCACTCAGAGCAAATAAACTTAGATCATCATTAACAATTCTTGGAATTATTGTTGGTATTTTTTCAATAATTGCAATTAGTACAATAATAGCTATGTTAAGAACAAGTATAGAAGAAGGGGTCTCTTCACTAGGAAGTAACACGTTTCAAATTCAAAAGTGGCCTGCTGTTCGTATTGGAGGTCATGGCGAATGGGCAAAGTATAGAAATAGAAAAAATATTACTACCGATAATTTTGATGATTTAGAAGAAAAACTGATTGAATCAAAAGCGGTTTCTGCAACTTCAGGTCGCGGTGGCAGAGTGGTGAAATATGGAAATGAAAAAACTAATCCAAATGTTAGTATTTATGGAGTTACACCAAGTTCTTTTATAACTCGCGATTGGAATGTGGAATCTGGACGCGCTATTAATAAACCGGATTATAAAAGTGGTAAAAAAGTTGTTGTTCTTGGAACAGATTTATTAAAAACATTATTTAAAAATAAAAACATAGATCCAATTGGGGAAGAAGTTTCTGTTAATGGAAAGCGCTTAAAAATTATTGGAATACTTGAAGAACAAGGGGCTATTTTTGGGCAAAGCAAGGAAATCTTGCAATAATTCCTCTAACAACTTTCAATAGTTTTTATGGTGGAAGAAGACGAAGTTTGTCTATTTCTGTTATGTCTGAAGATAAAGCGGGTTACCAAGATTTAATGGAAATTACAGAGGGATATATGCGAACAATCCGAAAAGTTTTTCCAGGTGTAGTGAATGATTTTGAAATTGTTTCTAACGAATCAATACTTAAGCAAATAGAGGATATTACATCAGGCTTAAGAATTGGTGCATTTGTTATTGCTGGAATTGCACTCCTTGCTGCCGGTATTGGAATAATGAATATAATGCTGGTCTCTGTTACAGAGCGCACTAAAGAAATTGGATTAAGAAAAGCTGTCGGTGCTAAAAGAAAAGATATTCTTATGCAGTTCTTAACTGAATCTGTAGCACTTAGTTTAATTGGTGGTTTTATTGGAATTATACTTGGCATACTTGTTGGAAATCTAGTTGGCTCACAAATGAATGCTGTTGCTACTATTCCATTTGATTGGATTGTAATAGGAGTTTTACTTTGTGTTATTATTGGTGTAGGATTTGGAACATATCCTGCATACAAAGCTTCAAACCTTGATCCAATTGAAGCTTTACGTTGGGAATAAAATAAAATTTAAAAACAGTTCCAATTTTCATCTTTTTATTTCATCACAAATAATCTTATTTTTTAAGATGTAACATTTTATAATATCTTAAAGAATATTTGCTAAAGAAAAACCTACTCATATTATTTTCAACATTGATACTATTGAGCAATATACTCGCTCAGGAAAATTCCAATAGAAAAGTTGTATCTGAAAAACATCCAATAAATTTGGATAATTCCTACATACTCGAAGCATCCAATATAATCCAGAACAGTGAGCAAATAATATTGCAAGGTTTTCCACTCTATAAAACTGATTACAATATTGACTACAGAACAAAAAAAATATCACTCTCAGATAGTTTGCAATACTCTCTCTTTGATACATTGCATGTTTCATATTCAAGTATAATAGTTCCTTTAAAGAAAGAATACAATAATAGAAAACTTGAAATTAGATATGATGATAAGATGCAGGATAGTATAAGAATTATTCGCAATGACTTAGTATCACTTTCATCAGAATCAATTTTTGGAGATGGAATTAAAAGGAGTGGATCTCTTAGCCGTGGCTTTTCAGTTGGAACAAACCAAGATATGAAACTAAATAGTGGAATGCGTTTGCAGTTCTCCGGAAAACTAAGTGATGATCTAGAAATAGTTGCGGCATTAACAGATCAGAATATTCCCATTCAACCTGAAGGCACTACTGAACGTCTAGAAGAGCTTGACCAAGTTTTTATTAAGGTTAAGCATCCAAATGCAGCAGCAACATTTGGAGATTTTGAAATAGAGAGCAACATTGGAGAGTTTGGTAAGCTGAAAAGAAAAACACAAGGTTTGGAAGGCGAAGTCTTTTTTGATGATACGAAGGGAAAAGGAATTCTAGCAGGGAGTAAAGGTAAATTTAATACTAACCAATTTCTTGGCAGTGATGGAAACCAAGGGCCTTATCGACTCTCTGGCATTAACAATGAGCAGTTAATAATTGTAATTGCTGGTACAGAAAAGGTATTCATAGATGGAGAGGAGCTAAAGCGTGGAGAAAATAATGATTACACAATTGATTATTCTTTAGCGGAAGTTACATTCACAATTAAAAGACTAATTACTTCAGCAAGTAGAATAGTTGTCGATTTTGAATATACTGATAGAGAGTTTGAAAGAAATCTTTTTGGAGGAAATGCTTCTACAACATTTTGGGATAATAGAATTAAATTAACAGTGAGTGCCTTTAATGAAGGGGATGATGAGAATAATCCCATAGATATAACATTATCGGAAGAGGATAAGAAAATTCTTGAACAAGCTGGGAATGATAGAAATAAAGCTGTTAAGAGTGGAGTAACTTTAGCTGAGGAAGATTCAACAGGTAAAAGCATAGGTGTCTATGCATTAACTGATACTCTAATTTTAGGAGAGAATTATGCTTACTTAAAATACTCTCCGGGTGAAGATAGTGCAAAGTATAATGCAACTTTTAGCTTTGTTGGAACAGAGTTAGGTGATTATAACCGCATCAGTATAGGAAATTATGAGTTTGTAGGAAAAGGAGATGGAGAATATCTTCCAGTTGTGTTTATACCAATGCCACAGCAGAAGCAAGTTGGAAATATAGTAGTGGAAGCACAACCAATGAAGAATCTAATTATCAAGGCTGAGTTTGCTGGTAGTAGCTTCGATCAAAATAAATTATCTGATATTGATGATAATCAGAATTTTGGGAGGGCACATAATATTAAGATAGAATTAGAAAAATCTAAGTTTAATTTAATGGGACTCTCACTTGGTGAAATAGGATTCTCCTATAGAGAAAGATTTGTGCAAGACAGATTTACAACACTTGATAGATTTAACTCTGTAGAGTATAACCGAGATTATAATATTACAGATTCTAAAAATGCTGATGAAACTTTACGTGAAGCAAAACTTAATCTTCAACCAATTGAGAATATAACTGCAAATATAAATTATGGTTTTCTAAAACGGGGGAAGACATTTAACTCCAATAGAGTATTTGGTGATTTTAACTTTGCAGATAAAAGTAAATACAAAGTACACTACAATTACGATTACGTTAATACTAATCAAACATTATTAAATAGTAATTGGTTTAAGCAAAATGGATCTGCTACTTATACTTTTGGAAAATTCACTCCGGGAATTGATTTCCTTTTTGATGATAGAGAAGAATGGGGTTCTAAGAGTGATTCCTTATCTCAAAGTAGTCGTAAGTTCACTGAAGTTGGGGCATTCGTCCAAGTAGCAAAATTTGGGGGTATTGATGTCTCTGCAAAATACTCACTGAGAGATGAATCTTTTCCTCTGGATGGTATTATGGAGAAGCAGTCTCAATCGGATCAGCAAAATATATCTTTAAATTATCGTGCTATTAAAGAAGCAAACCTCTCTCTTGAACTCACACTTAGAAACAAAAAGTATACAGATAAGTTTAAGGAGATAGGACTACTAGATAATAATTCTGTTCTAATTCGTTCTATGAATAAATTTAATCTTTGGAAAAACTTTATTAGTGGTGATTTATTTTATGAAGCTTCAACTCAAAGTACTGCAAGACTTGAAAGAGTTTTTGTCCGAGTTCAATATGGTGAAGGTAATTATAGATATTTGGGAGACTTAAATAATAATGGAATTGCGGATGAAGATGAGTTTGTGCAGGATATTTATGATGGAGATTACATTTTATTAAACGTACCAACTTCAGAACTATTTCCCGTTGTAAATCTTAAAACAAGCACAAGATGGAAAGTTAATTTTGCAAAAGTTCTAAAATCAAATAAAACATTGTGGGCTAAAATGCTCAATCCAATTTCCACAGAGACAGTGCTTAGATTGGATGAATATTCTGATGAAGAAGATATATCAAAAATCTTGTTATTAAATAAGTCATCATTAATGAATGATTCAACAACAATTCGTGGTGCAAATTCATTCCAACAAGATTTATTTATTTTTAAGAATAAACCAGATTTGTCATTTAGATTTCGCTATTTAGAAAGCAATAAATTAAATCAATATAGCAATGGGAATGAACTTGGGAATTTTATTGAGCGTTCTTTGCGTGTTCGATTCAGAATGGTAAAGGAAATTAGGAACCAAACTGATTTTGTAAATCAAACCGATAATCTTTCATCGGAAACAAATAGTAGTAGAGCAAGGTTGCTATCAACCAACACACTTACTTCAGATTTCTCCTACAGACCTTTGCAAAATATAGAGGTTGGATTTAAAGTCAGTGCGAGTACAAGTGTCGATAAGCTTCCAGTTCAGCCAACTGAAATAAGTAGCAATTCACAACTACTACGGTTTACATATTCCTTCACCAATAAAGGTAGATTAAGGCTCGAAGCAGAACGCAACGAGTTAACTGATAACGGAACTGATAATCAAATTCCATACGAAATGTTACGTGGAAAAGTTGTAGGAATAAACTATTTTTGGAGAGTTAATTTTGATTATCGTTTGGCTGAAAATTTACAAATTTCACTTAACTATCTTGGAAGAAAACAAGGTGCTGATAAGATAGTTCATAATATGCGAACAGAAGCCAGAGCATATTTTTAGTAAAATGGATAATAGAATGCTAAGTATAATTCAAAAATTAGTGTCATTCCCGAATGCTCCTATCGGGAATCTCATGATGTAAAAAGATCCTCACTAAAAAATGCGGGAATGAGAAGGCTACTTAAAGCTATGAATATTAAATCCACATTAATAGAAGCACATATTTTTAGAAAAATAAAAAATGGAATTGAATTCCTTATTATGAAACGTGCACCAGAGCAAATATATCCTGGTGTTTGGCAGATGGTTACTGGCTCTAGTGAGAGAGGTGAAAAAGCGTATGAAACTTCTTTACGTGAGATTAAAGAAGAAACAAATTTAGCTCCAATTGGATTCTGGATTGTTCCAAATGTTAATCCATTTTATTCTGCTACAGATGATTCAATAAATATGGTCCCTGTATTTGTTGCAGAAGTAGAAAGTAATTCGAAAGTAGTTTTGTCATCCGAGCATACAGACTATTTGTGGTGTAGTAAAAAGGAAGCTAAAGAACTGTTAGCTTGGCCTGGACAAAGAAAATCAGTGGATATTATTGCTGAATATTATTCCGATAATAAAAGTTTATTAAAATTAGTTGAAATAAAATTATAAAATAAAGGAAGGTAGAGATGAGTTTATTAGTAGTTGGATCAGTTGCGTTTGATTCTGTAGAAACACCAATTGATAAAATTGATAAAGCACTTGGTGGTTCGGCAACATTTTGTTCGGTCGCATCAAGTTATTTTGCTGATGATGTTAAAATGGTTGGGGTAGTTGGAGATGATTTTGGGGATAAAAACATTAATATGCTAAAAGATCACAATATTGATATTTCTGGTTTAGATATTGTTGAAGGTGAGAAAACATTTAGTTACGGATGTGTATATAGAGATGACATGAATATTCGTGATACGTTATTTACTGATTTAAATGTGTTTGAAAAGTTTGATCCAGTAATTCCTAATGAGATGAAGAGTAGTCCATTTCTATTACTTGGAAATATTATGCCTGCCTTACAACTTAAAGTTCTTGATCAAATGACAGATGTAAAATTCTCAGTTTGTGATACAATGAATTTGTGGATTGACATCACTCGTGATGATTTACTAAAAGTGATTAAAAGGGTTAGTCTGCTTGTTATAAATGATTCAGAAGCAAAAATGTTAGCTAATGAAGATAATCTAATTAAAGCTGCAAAAAAAGTTATGACAATGGGACCTGAATATTTAATAGTGAAGAAAGGGGAACATGGAGCATTACTATTTGGCGAAGGAAAAATATTCTCAGCTCCTGCTTATCCACTAGAAACAGTTTTTGACCCTACTGGTGCTGGTGATTCCTTTGCCGGTGGTTTTATGGGCTATCTAACTAAAGTAGAGGAAATAAATTTTGAAGCGATGAAAAAAGCTGTTCTTTATGGAAGTGCACTTGCTTCCTTTTGCGTGGGTGAATTTAGCACAAAAGGAATAGAGAATAAAACGAAAGAAGATATTGAAAAACGATTTAATGAATTCGTAGAATTAAGTAGAGTCTAATATGAGCAATTTTATTTCTTTTAAATTTGAGAATGATCATTTGATTTTTATAGATCAGACAAAACTTCCTCTTGAAGAGGTATATATTACTACAGATAATTATGAGAGAATAGCTGTAGCAATAGAGCGATTAGAAATACGGGGAGCCCCAGCCATTGGTATTGCAGCCGCTTATGCAATAACTGTTGCAATGAAGCAAAATAGTGATGATGTTGAAAATCAATTCAATATTGCTTTTGAAAGATTAGCAAGAACACGTCCAACTGCTGTTAACTTATTTTGGGCGCTGGATGAAATGAAGAAAATATTTGTCCATAATAATAATCGAGCCGAACTTTATTATGAGATGAAAAGGCGTGCAATTGAAATACATGATAATGATATTGATAGTTGCGAAGCTATTGCTGCCAATGGAATTGAGCTGTTTGGTAAAGACTCCGTAGTTTTAACCCATTGCAATACTGGCCAATTGGCTACAGGTGGTGCTGGTACAGCCTTTAATGTTATTAAAAGAGCATTCGAAGATGGAAGAGTAAGCAAAGTCTATGCAGATGAAACTCGTCCGTTACTGCAAGGCTCTCGCTTAACAGCCTTTGAACTTTCAGAAGCAAATATACCTTTTGAGATAGTTCCAGATTCAGCTGCCGCATTTTTAATGAAGCAGAGAAAAATAGATGCAGTTATTGTTGGTGCAGATAGGATTGCGAAAAATGGAGATTCTGCAAATAAGATTGGCACTTATAGTTTAGCAATATTATGTAAATATTATAATATTCCATTCTACATTGCTGCCCCAGTTTCAACGGTAGATTATTCAATTCCAAGTGGAGACCATATTGAAATTGAAATGCGTGGTAATGAAGAGGTGAGTCATATTAGGGGTGTACAAGTTACAAAGTCAGAATACCCAGCATACACGCCAGCTTTTGATGTTACACCTAATGAGCTCATCACAGCTATTATTACAGATAAGAAATTATATAAACCTCCCTACGATTTATAATGTCATCAATTATTAAATCGAAAGCATTTGTTCTAAGTAAATTGGACTACGGTGATACAAGTAAGATTGCAAATTTCTATTCAGAAGAATTTGGTCGTGTTGCAGGAATTATAAAGGGAGCTAGATCAGCAAAATCAAAACTTGGAAAGGCTGTTGATATTCTCAATTTAGTGGAGATAGTTTTTTATAGAAAAGAAAATAGAGATATTCAAGTTGTTACACAGGCCGATCTAATATCACATTTTCCCAATATTAAATCTGATTTGGAAAAACTAAAATATTCTTATGCTATTATTGAACTTGTTCTAAAATTAACTGTTGAGAATGATCCACACAAAAGATTATTTAATGGAATTGAAAGAATACTAAATAGAATGGATAGTGAAGATACTTCACCAATGCTTCTTTTTGCATTCTTTTATAAGTTTTTTTTAAATGAAATTGGTTATGGATTAGAAGAGGATAGTTGTTCAGAGTGTAATAAGGAGTTAATTAACTCAAATAAAATTTACTATAATTATGAATTAGGATTTCTCTGCGATTCATGTGGAAAAGATCATTTAATATCATATTCTTTTTCCTCGGAACTTTTTTCTAAAATAATTTGTCTAAGCCAAAGAAAAAAGTCTTGTTCATATCAGAATAGTGATTTGGAAAGTATTATCATTTTTTTTGAAAAATTCCTCATTTATCATGTTGATGAATTTAAAGGTCTTAAATCGCTGCAAATATATTAATAATATAAAGGTTTAATATGAAACGAAATAATATGGGTATTGTCGCAATTCTCTTTATTGGAGCTGTCTTTGGTGCTGTTTTGGTCTCAAGTTTTGATTATGTAAAACCATCATTAGCACAAATTCAAATTGGAAGTGAAAAGCCACCAGATATAGTTGAGAATCAATCATTAACAAATTTTAATAACTCTTTTATTGAAACAGCAGAAAAACTTACTCCTTCTATAGTTCAAATTACAGTTCTGTCAAAATCAAAAAGTAATCCACATGAGGGATTTGAATTCTTTTTTCCTAAAAATGATATGCCTAGAGAACGCCAAGGTGGAGGTAGTGGAGTAATTATTTCAGATGACGGATATATTCTTACCAATAATCATGTTGTTGAAGATGCTACCGAAGTAACAGTAAACTTGCTCGATAAAAGAAATTTTTCAGCAAAAATAATTGGTACGGATCCGCTTACAGATTTGGCTGTTATTAAAATTGATGCAGAAGATCTTCCTGCTGCTTATTTAGGTGATTCTGATAAGTTGAAAGTTGGTCAATGGGTTATGGCTATTGGCAACCCAATGGCTCTTACATCCACCGTTACCGCTGGTATTGTTAGTGCACTTGGAAGAAGCGTTAATATTATTCGTGATAGTTATGGAGTTGAAGATTTTATTCAGACTGATGCTGCTATAAATCCAGGAAATAGTGGCGGTGCTTTAGTGGATCTAAAAGGAGCTGTAATTGGAATAAACTCAGCAATTGCAACTAATGGAATGACAGGAACATATATTGGATATGGTTTTGCAATTCCAATAAATATTGCTAAAGTAGTTGCAGAAGATTTAATTTCATCTGGGAAAGTTAAACGTGGATATATCGGAGTTCGCATAGAAGAAGTTAATGCTGATTTAGCAAAAGCTCTTGGGCTTGATAGACCTCAAGGGATTCTTATCCAAGAAGTAATTAATGGTGGAGCTGCATCTACTGAAGATATTGAAGCTGGAGATGTAATAATTAATGTTGATGGAAAGGACGTGAATAAACCAAATCAACTACAAAGTTATGTTGCATCAAAGCGTGCTGGAGATAAAATTACTTTAAGTATTTATCGTGATGGTGAATACATCAAACGTTCAATAAAATTAAAATCTCGTGATAAAGATGAAAATGATGAAATTATTGCTAAAGATGACAGTGACGAGAATGAGCGAAAAGAAAAGTATGAAGTAACTAGTTTTGATAATTTAGGATTAAGTGTTCGTGATCTAAAAGATAGTGAAGCAAAGCAGTATAATATTAAAACTGGTATTCTTATTACTAAAGTAAAAAGATTTAGCAAAGCGGAAAACCAAAGATTATTTGCAGGTCTCGTAATTACTGAAATAGACAGAGATAAATTAAAATCTGTTTCTGATTTTGAAGATATAATTGAGAATAAAAAAGGTGAAGCTGTTTTGCTCACAGTTGTTGATGCCGAAGGTACATCCAAATTTGCTGGCTTAGTTATTCCTGAATAGAAATTATAATTTGACTAATTATAGTTTTACTGAAACTCTAATTGTATATATATTCAATATAAAATAATTACTTTAATATGCGTCCTTATTTTTAGGGACGCTTTTTTTATATTTGTTCTTTCAATAAAATAAAAAAAGATAAATTATGCTAAGATTTCTTACTGCCGGTGAATCACACGGAAAAGGTTTGACCACAATTATTGAAGGTTTTCCTTCAAACTTAAAAATAGAAGAAGAATATATTAATAAACATCTTGCACGTCGTCAAATGGGATATGGACGTGGTGGAAGAATGAAAATTGAAACGGATACTGCCGAAATTCTTTCGGGTGTTCGTTTCCAGAAAACTATGGGTTCACCATTATCACTTTTCGTTAAAAATAGTGATTGGGAAAACTGGACTGATGAAATGGCTTCTGGGAAACCAAAAGGTAAGCATGCTAAAATTACAATCCCTCGTCCGGGTCATGCTGATTTAGTTGGTGTATCTAAGTATGATTTGAATGACATCCGCAATTCTATTGAACGTTCTAGTGCTCGTGAAACGGCAGCTCGGGTAGCAGTTGGTTCCGTAGCTCGTAAATTTCTTGAAGAATTTGGAATTACGGTTGGTAGTTACGTTGAAAATATTGGTGGAGTTTATTCTAAAGAGAAGTATTCTGAAAAATTATTTAATGAAACTTCAGCAGAATTTGATGCGTGGAATTTATCTGTGGAATCAGATAAAAGCTCAGTTCGTGTTTTAGATAAAAATCATGAAGATAGAATAGTTCGGAAAATTAAGGCTGCCAAGAAAAATGGTGATACACTAGGAGGAACTTTCTTTGTTGTTGCTAGTGGACTTCCTGCTGGACTTGGAAGTTTTATTCAATACGATACAAAGCTAAGTTCTGCAATTGCACATGATATGATGTCAATCAATGCAGTAAAGGGAGTTGAAATTGGGACTGGATTTGATACTGCTAATAATCCAGGCTCTATATCCCATGATGAAATTATTGTAAAAGATGGCGTTATTTCAAGAAAGAGTAATCGAGCAGGTGGAATTGAAGGTGGGATGTCGACAGGTCTTCCAATTATTGTTAGAGTGGCAATGAAACCAATAGCTACGCTAATGTCGCCAATTGGTGCAATCGATTTATCTACAATGGAAAATGTTACATCAAGACGTGAACGTAGTGATTTTACAGCCGTTCCTGCCTGCGCAGTTATTGGAGAATCAATGCTAGCATGGACAATTGCCAAATCTATGCTCGATAAATTTGGTGGTGATTCAATGAATGAAATTAATGATAATTATAAGAGCTATACTTCCAAATTGCAAAAGCGTTTAACTAAAAATTTTAAGAAATAGAAAAGAGTTCACGCAGAGACGCAGAGTAAGCGCAAAGAAAACCTTGCGTCTTAGCGGCTTGGCGAGAAGAAAATATACATTATGAAAATAGAAAAATTTGTTTTTAGTCCATTCCAAGAAAACACATATGTTGTATGGGATGAAGCTACTAAAGAGGCAATAATAATTGATCCAAGTTGTTTAGCTAATAACGAAGAGATAGAATTACAATCATTTATTGATGATAATAAATTGAATGTTAAATTTCTGTTTAATACACATGGGCATCTCGACCACATTTTTGGAAATGCATTTATTAAAAAAACATATAATCCTATCCACTACGCTCCAGAAGGGGATTTGCCCTTATTTGAGCTAGCAGTAGAGCAGGCAAATGGATTTGGATTAACAATGAAGGCCTCACCTATGCCAGATAAATACTTTGATGAAGTAGTTCCATTATTTATTGGTAAAACAGAGATTCAGTTTTTATTCACCCCGGGTCATACTCCTGGAGAATACTGTATTAATTTCCCATCAGAAAATATCTGTATAACTGGTGATGTACTTTTCAGAGAGAGCATTGGACGTACAGATTTGTGGAAAGGAGATTTAGATACTCTAATTAGCTCAATCAAAACAAAATTATTTGTATTGCCAGATGAAACGGTAATTTATCCTGGGCATGGAGACAAGAGTACTATCAATTATGAAAAAACAAATAATCCATTTCTAAATTAAGTTAATTGTTAAAAGTATCTGTCATTGCGAGAAGTTCAATGCTTTTTTGAATGCCGTGGCAATTTTACACAAACTTCTAAATTTCAACTTCAGCAAAAACTGCATTATTTCCTCAAATAGTTCTCCCCATAATTCGGTATATTTGCAAGCTAAATATTTGCACAAAACTAACTTTTACTTAAAGATAATTTAATGAACTTAATACGAAATTTTTGCATAATTGCACACATAGATCATGGTAAATCAACAATTGCTGATGGCTTATTGGAATACACTGGTACTGTTTCAGCACGGGAAGCCAAGCATCAATTACTTGATGATATGGATTTGGAACGTGAACGTGGAATAACAATTAAAGCCCACGCAATCCAAATGAATTATACTGCAAAGGATGAAAACAACTATACACTTAACTTAATAGATACTCCAGGACACGTTGACTTTTCATATGAAGTATCTCGTTCTCTTGCAGCGTGTGAAGGGGCAATTCTTGTAGTTGATGCAGCTCAAGGAGTTGAAGCACAAACTATCAGTAACCTTTACCTTGCTATTGAAGCGGGACTTGAGATAATTCCAGTTATAAATAAAATTGATTTACCAAGTGCAATGATTGACGTTGTTAGTAAGCAAATAATAGATTTAATTGGATGTGATGAAGATGAGATAATTTTAACAAGTGCTAAAACACGTGAGGGAATGGGAGCAATACTTGAAACCGTTATTGAAAAAGTTCCCCCGCCAGATGGTGATCCAGAAAAACCTTTACAAGCTTTAATATTTGATTCGGTATTTGATTCCTACAGAGGAGCTATTGCCTATGTCAGAGTTATGAATGGAGTTCTTAAAACAAAAGATGCTCTCAAATTTTTTGCACACGATAAAAAATATCTTGCTGAAGAGATTGGTATTCTAGGTTTAAAAAAAATAAAAACAAAAGAGCTTTCTGCTGGAAATGTTGGCTACATAATTGGAAGTATTAAAGATGTTCATGATACGAAGGTTGGTGATACAATTACTCTTATGAAGAATGGAGCCGTTGAGTCTTTACCAGGGTATCAAGAAGTAAAACCAATGGTATATAGTGGGCTTTATCCAACAAACTCGGAAGATTACGAAAACTTACGTGAAGCACTTGATAAATTTAGATTGAATGATGCTGCATTAGAATTTGTTCCAGAAACTTCCGCAGCTCTTGGTTTTGGCTTTCGATGTGGGTTTCTTGGGATGTTGCATATGGAGATTGTGCAAGAGAGACTTGAAAGAGAATATAATCAATCGATTGTTACTACTCTACCTAACGTTGAATATATTGTATATAAAAAGAATGGGACTAAATTGGTGGTTGATAATCCAGCTCTAATGCCTGAGCTTGGTGAGATTGATTACATTGAAGAACCATATATTAAAGCTCAGGTTGTAACTCCAAGTGATTACGTTGGTGGTATTATGAAACTCTCAATGGATAAGCGTGGTCTTTATAAGAATACAAGTTATATAGATCCAACAAGAGCAGATTTACAATATGAATTTCCTCTTTCTGAAATTATTTTTGACTTTTATGATAAATTAAAATCAATATCGCGTGGCTATGCTTCACTAGATTACGAATATATTGGCTATCGTAGATCTGACTTATCAAAGTTAGAAATAATGCTAAATGGTGATAAAGTAGATTCGCTTTCCGTTATTGTTCATAAGGATAAAGCCTATGATTGGGGTAGCCGAGTTGCTTCAAAATTAAAAGAGCTTATTCCACAGCAAATGTTTGAGATTGCAATTCAAGCATCAATTGGAGGTAAGGTAATATCTAGAACTACAGTAAAAGCATTGAGAAAAAATGTTCTTGCAAAATGCTACGGTGGAGATATTACGCGTAAAAGGAAATTGTTAGAGAAGCAAAAAGCTGGAAAAAAGAGAATGAAGCAAGTAGGAAATGTTGAAATTCCACAAGAAGCGTTCTTAGCAGTTTTACAAATAGATGATTAAAATATTTAAATAAATTGAAACAAAAAGAAGATTATTTTGTCAAATATAGAAATTTAGGATAGAAGAGAATTACATGAAGACCCCAAAACAGAAAAGTATAGACTTTATTAAGAATTTATTGTTTGCTCTTGTTGCTGCACTACTAATCAAGTCTTTTTTAATTGAAACATCACGAGTCCCAACGGGCTCTATGGAAACAACAATTAAAGTTGGTGATTTCCTATTTGTGAATAAATTTATTTATGGGTCTTCATCACCGAGAAACATCCCATTTACAGATATTGCCCTTCCATTTTTTACTCTTCCAGAAATTAAAAGCCCTGAAAAAGGTGAAATAGTTGTGTTTGAGTATCCTGGAAATAGAGATGAATTACACTCTAATGCTATTACTAATTATGTAAAGAGATGTGTTGCAACACCAGGGGATACTATTCAGATTATTAATAAAGTAATTTTTATTAATGGTGTAGAGGCATCTATACCTACAAATATTCAATATACAAATCCGTATCCTACTCCGGCTGGAGTTAGTTATCCATCTATTTTTCCAAAAGGCTCAGGATGGAATAAAGATAATTATGGACCATACGTAATACCTAAAATAGGTGATGTAGTTGATTTACACATAGGAAACATTGATTGGTGGCGAACAATTATAGACCGTGAATTTGGTAAAAGAGTTGTGACGAAAAGAGATGGAAAAGTTTTTATTGACGGTCAAGTAATTGCTTCCTATAAAATTAAAAAAGATTACTATTTTATGATGGGCGATAACCGCGATAATAGTGACGATAGTAGGTTTTGGGGATTAGTGCCAGATGATTTAATTGTTGGTGAAGCATTAATGATTTATTGGTCGTGGGATCCAAGCTATTCATTTGCTGAAATATTTAAATTGGTTGGTTCAACTCGCATTAGCAGAATTGCTAAGATTGTTCATTAAAATATTTTTGACGAATATGCAAAAGTCTTATACACATTTATGTATAAATGCAAAATGTCATTGCGAATCCCGTTTTATGGGATGAAGCAATCTGCAACAGATTACTTCGTCGTTCAAAAACGGACTCCTCGTAATGACTTGGAAGTTATAAACACATGAAAAAAATATTACTATTAATACTACTACTTACAAGTCTTACGCTAGCACAAAACACTTCTAAATACTTTATCTATTTTCATGATAAAGGAATTGACCAAACATCACAGCTTTCAAAGTCTTCAAGTGAATATCATCAAGCAATTAATTCACTCTCTGAAAGAAGTATAAATCGGAGAGTTAAAACTTTAGGTGAGAACATTATCACATTTGAAGATCTTCCAATAAAGTTAGATTATATTGAAGCAGTAAAAAATAGCGGGGCAAAAATAGTTTGGAAGTTGAAATGGTTCAATGCTGTCTCAGCATTCTTAAATCAAGAGCAATTAGAAAAAATATCCAAGTATACTTTTGTTGAGAAGATTGAGAAAGTTAAAACGATTAATTATAAAAGAGATCTTTCAGACAAAACAAAACTGAATAAGATTTTTAATAATTCTCAATCCCAAAATAAATTGAATTATGGTCCATCTCTCAGCCAAGTAGAACTTTCTGATGTTCCAACAATTCATGAAGCCGGATTTGCTGGCGAAGGAGTTCTAATTGGAATTCTTGATGCAGGATTTGCTTGGCAAACTCATCCAGCTTTGCAAGAGAGAGATGTTCTTGCTGAACGAGATTTTGTTAATGGTGACGATATTACTGATGATGGAGATGCAAGTCATGGTACAGCTGTGTTTTCACTAATAGGTGGTTTTGATGAAGGTAATATAATTAGTCCAGCATATAACGCTCAATATGTTTTAGCTAAAACTGAGAATATTAATTCAGAAACTCATGTTGAGGAAGATAATTATGCAGCTGCTTTAGAATGGATGGATTCTATCGGTGTAGATATTACTTCTACTTCCCTTGGATATAGTGAGTTTGATGAAGGTGAAGAAAGTTATACATATGCCGATATGGATGGGAAAACAACTATTGTAACTCGTGCTTCTGAGTTAGCTTTTTCAAGAGGTATTTTAACTATCAATTCAGTTGGAAATGAGGGTAATAATTCGTGGAAATATATGACTGCTCCTTCGGATGGTTTTAACACAATTGCAGTTGGCTTTGTTAATTCGAGCGGAGCTCTTTCATCAAGTAGTTCTATTGGACCAACTTCGGATGGCAGAATTAAACCAGAAGTTGTTTCACAAGGAGTTTCATGCTATAAAGCAGTAGCATACTCTGAATCTAACTTTTATAGTTTTGGATCAGGTAGTTCTTATTCTGCTCCAATAGTTTCTGGAATTGCTGCACAATTGCTCTCGGCTTTTCCGTATTTATCAAATAATCAAATGAGATCAATTATTATTGAGGCTGGTGATAGAATTAATGAACCAGATAATCAATATGGATACGGATTGCTATCAGCCAAGCGAGCATTGGAATATCCAAATGTAGAATTAGCGAGTATTTCTGAATACCCTTCGATTAATAAATTATTTCTTGATAGTTTAGGTGTTTTTGAGGATAGCGTTTTTATACTTTATACAATTAACTCTCAAGAGAAAATTTATAGAAGTGAAATGATAAATAAAGGGAATAGTATTTACTCATTTTCTTATGTGGGCGATTTATTTGATAAAGTTTCTTTTGAGTTTGAGTACTTAGATTCTACTTTGGTCATGAGGCAATTTCCACAAGAGGGTCGGTTTATATACACTAACGGTACAACAGACATTACGCTGGATACTAGTGATAATCCTGACCCTATTCTAAATAGCTTTAAATTAAGTCAGAATTATCCAAATCCTTTTAATCCAATAACTCGTTTCGAGATTTCTGTACCAGAGGAAATGCTGATCTCTATAAATGTATACAATATACTTGGTCAAAAAGTAAAAACTATAACTTCGGAATACTTCAAACCTGGAGTATATCAGCAATATTGGGATGGATCAAATGATTTTGGTGGAAGGGTTACATCAGGCGTATATATTTACAGTGCGTCCTCTAAAACTAACTTAATTTCTAGGAAAATGATTTATCTCAAATAGACTGAAGAAATAAATCTCCAGTCTATTTCTATAAATTAGGCATCTTCAATTTTTCTTAATGTTTCAGAATACTCCATTGCAACTTGTTTTATAGTTTTACTTGAAATAAGACTATGTATCTTATCTCGTAATTCAGCCCATTCTTCGTGTAATGGACAAGGAGCTTCATCAGAACATTCTTTTAAACCAGTAACACACTTTAGATTAATAACTGGTCCTTCAACACGCTCAACAACTTCTAAGATAGTGCTATTATTAGCCATTTCTGTAATTTTAAATCCACCACCTCTTCCTTTGAAAGAATCCACGTAACCATATTTTGCCATTCTTTGAAGAATTTTAGCAAGATAGTGTGCAGGAATGTCTTCTTTTTCAGCTACTTCTGAAGACATAACTAATCTATCTTCTGGTTGACGTGAAAGGTATAAAACAGCTCTAATAGCATATTCACCAGTTTTTGTATAAATCATAGTTACTCCATTTAATAAAGGATTTAATATCTTAATAAAGTTAATAAAATAGAACCTATTTGTCAAGTATTGAGAAAGATACTTTTTGTCTTTTAAGAAAAACTTATTAAAAGTTACATTTATAATAGTTAATGACAATTTATATAATTATTTTGCATATATGAGTACACACAAATTTAACATGAAAAAGCCAGTATCAATCTCAAATATTACTATTCTTTTAATATTGATATATTTAGTATTATTTGAATTTATTTGGATTACGCAGAGTGTTATTCCAAAACCTTCTTTGGTTATTGAATCATTTTTGTCGCTATGGAGTGAGTATAAATTACTGACTGCTTTTTTTGAAACTACGGCAATCATCTTTCCGGCAATATTAATTGCAATTGTACTTCTTGAAATTATAGTGAAGCTCTTTAGTAGAATTATTGAGAGTTTTAGTGGAATATTTAATATTACTGTTCCATTTAAGTATTTCTCAATTCTATTTGTTGCTCTATTATTAAATTATACATTTCCAGAATCATTCCTCGCAGAGTTTTTATTCGCAATTTTATTCGTTTTATCTAAATTGTTGAAAATGGTATTAGATGAATATTCTTCCATTGCAGAAGAATATATTTTAACTGCAAGATCACTAGGTTTATCAAAAAACAAAATCTTTGCACAAGTTATTTGGAAGAGTTTAAAGCCAAAAATTTATTTTAAACTCACTTCACTTCATGTACAATTGTGGGCAGTTGTATTGATTTATGAATTTGTTGGGTCTTCAATTGGAATGGGTTCAATATACAGATTAGCTTTCAATTATAACGATATTTTAGCAATACTTTCTCTTGGAATTTTTGTTTCATTAGTAATTTTTGTTGTTAATTCAATATTAAACATTGTTGTTTCAAAACTAATTTTCTGGAAATAGTGTGTCAAACAAATCAATTAAAATAGAATCCCTTTCTAAAAATTATTCTGATGTTTCTGGATATACAATTCAACTTTTTGATAATATATCGTTTGAAATTGAAGTTGGCAAAATAACAACATTATTAGCACTAAAGGGGAGTGGAAAATCGTCCCTTTTAAAAATAATTGCAGGTGTTGATGGCGAATCTAAAAAGTTTGTTGAAAAAAGAGTTTTCATTCCAACAAAACCTTCTTCTTTTCCTTGGCTTAATGTTAGAGAAAATATAGTTTTCAATTTGAAAAATATTGATGATACTGAATTAAATAGCATTATTAAGTTTGTCGGGCTTGAGGGGTACGGAGACCACTTCCCAGATAATAACAGTATTGGGTTCAGATTTAGAATTTCTTTAGCTCGTGCTATTTTCAATTGTCCAGAATTAATTTTGATTGATGAATCAATCTCTACACTTCCTCTTAAGAGAAAAATGGAGTTTTACTCACTTCTTCGTAAGGTTTCTTCAGAAAAAGGAATCCCAATTTTATACTCAACCTCCTCAGTTTCAGCAGCTATAAGATTATCTGATAAAATCATTTTATTAGATAAACAACCATCTAAAATTGTTGGTGAAAAAACAATTTTAATAGATGAAGAATCAAGGATGGATGATGAAATGAATTTCACTTTATCAGATTATTTTAATGAAAAAGAAACCCAAATCCTTTCTAATGGAATAATTTGAAGTATCATAATTATTTATTTAATATTACATTAATATTACATTAATATTTCTTAACTAATTATAAAACAACAAAATAACTCAATTCTGCTAATAAAGTACTTGACAAAAATCCTATAAGAGCCTTATATTTGGATCATGTTTAAGCTATTTATGAGGAAGTTTTGAAAAAGTATTTTATCTTATTTATATATATATCGTTATCAGTTTTATTTACCTCTTGTTCCATTTTTGAAACAAATGATTTTGATGAGCAATCATTAAACAAAGATACAAACGAATTAGACCCCCAACTTTTAATTAATAATTTAATGGAAGAAGCAAGATTGAAGCATTTGGATGCACTTGCAAACCAAGAATTAGACTACATTGAAGAAGCAATATTAGCATATGAAGAAGCATTAAAAAAAATCAATCGTCTCAGTTATTTCCCAACTATGGAAGATAATGCAACTTATAGTGAACTTGAAAACGCTATTGTTGAGGATTATCAAAAATTTATTGATAGTCTTGATGAATTACCTGAAGGTGTTTCGATTTCGGCTTTTGAAGAATGGGCCAATAATAAAATTCCCGAATTTGTTCCAGAAGATATTACTTCAGAAGAGGATAGTCTTAATTCTACTCTTTCTGATGTTATTGTTGTTGGAGATTTTCCACTTGAGGTTAATAAATATGTTGAGCAGTATATCGAGTATTTTACCGGACGTGGTAGAAAGACAATGTCTGCATGGCTTGAGCGTTCTGGTAAGTATTTTCCTATGATGGCCAGAATTTTTAATGAAGAAAAGGTTCCCCAGCAACTAATATTTCTTAGTATGCCAGAGAGTGGTTTAAATCCTAAAGCTCGTTCGTGGGCTAGAGCTGTTGGTTTATGGCAGTTTATTAAAAGTACTGGCAAAATGTATGATTTGCAATCAAGCTTCTATTTAGATGAACGGAGAGACCCAGAAAAAGCTACTCGTGCTGCTGCAAAGTATTTGCGAGATATGTATGTGTCACTTGATGATTGGTATGCAGCTCTTGCTGGATATAATTGTGGAGAAGGGCGTGTAAGGCGCTCAATGAAAAAAGCAGGTTCAACAAATTATTGGAAGTATAGAAGATTTCTCCCAAAAGAAACACGGAATTACGTACCTCAGTATATAGCAGTAACACTAATTGGAAGTAACCCGGCTCATTATGGATTTGAAAATATTAGATATCAAAGAGCAATAGAAACAGAATCATATAAGGTGGATGAACCAATTGATTTGAACATTTTAGCAAAGTGTGCTGGAATTGAGTTAAGTTTGATGAAGGATTTAAATCCAGAGTTAACTCAACACCATACCCCTCCACATTATGATGGAGGATATCCAATAAATGTTCCAGTAATAACTTACGATTATTTTGTTAAGAATATAGAATTAGTTCCTGACGAAGCAAAATTGCAATACGTAATCCATACAGTTAAAAGAGGGGAAACCTTCTCTGGCATAGCTTATAAATATAAAGTACAACAAAGCCAGATGGCACGGGTAAATAATATTTCAGTTCGTTCTAAAATTCATCCAAAGCAAAAACTTAAAATCCCAATATCTAATTTTAAATCAACAGATTTTATTATTGACACGGATGGGATACCAGCTGTTGATGAACTAACGTACTACGAAGATAATGCTCCCTATCAACTTAGAATTACTGAGAACAGTGACGTTGATAAATACAAAAAGCTTTATGAGCAAAGTTTAAAAGATTCAATTGAAGTTGTAATTCCAGCAGATAAGGAACTTGTAGCCTATACAGTAAAACGGGGTGATAACCTTGTGAACATTGCTGATATATTTAACATCCGTGTTTCAGAACTTCGTAATTGGAATAATATTCCATATACGTCATCTATATTTGTTGGACAAAAATTAAATATCTATGTTAAGAAAGATAAGCAAAAGTACTATGCTTCAATGGATAAGTTAGATCGCACACAAAAGCTTTCTGTTATTTACGGAAACTCAGGTGAAGAATGGATTAAGCATAAAGTACGTAGTGGTCAAACACTTTCTCATATTTCTCTGAAATATCATGTAAGTGTTAAAAATCTAAAAAAATGGAATAATCTACGAACTAGCAGAATCAATGTGGGTAAAAGTTTGCACATTTATGTTGGATCTTCTAAAACTGTTGCTGCATATTCGCAATATAATAATTTATCAAAGTCTGTAGAGACAGTTCCAACTGGTAAATACATATCGTATAAAATCCGCAGAGGAGATACTGTTAGTGAAATAGCTGAGAATTATGGAGTCTCATCTTCGCAACTTCGTAGATGGAATAATCTCAAAAATAATAAGATTGTGGTTGGTAAGAAATTAAAAATATATGGCAAAAACATTGCATCTAATTCTGTTGCTTCTATGACCCATGCAAATAAAGGGTATTCGCTTTATACAATTAAATCTGGTGATACAGTTGGTCAAATAGCAGAGAATTATAAAGTTTCCTCCAAGCAATTAAGAGCTTGGAATAATATAAATGGAAACAAAATTATGGTTGGAAAAAAACTAAAAATTTATAATTCAAATGGAAGTAGTTCTAAATCCAATACTTCAAGTAACTCTAAAACTGTTTTTAAGAGTGGAGAAAAAATTGTATATGTTGTAAAAAGTGGTGACACAATGGGGCAAATAGCAGAGGATCACAATGTTCCGTCTTCTACGGAAATTAAAGAATGGAACAATATTACAAGCAGTAAAATTAAAGTTGGACAGAAACTTGTTATATACCCTGCAGTTCTAACAGCACAACCTGTAGTTTCTAATTCAAAAAAAACAGCTGTATCTAGCGGAACTCACAAAGTTAGAGAGGGTGAATCATTATGGACCATTGCACGATACTACGATATTCATGTGAAAGATATAATGGATTGGAATGATTTAGAAGATGATAAGATTAAACCAGGAACAGATTTGAAAATTTTGAATTAGAATAATCATTAACTAAATTTATAAGACATTTTGAAGAAACTGTTAGGGGTGTTTCGTAAGCGAGACTGAGAGTAAACCCTTTAACCTGATCCGGATAATGCCGGCGTTGGGAAATGGCTAAAGTAATAAGTGCTAACCGTTTTCCAGAAACGGTTTTTTCATTTTAAATAACTATTATTTATAAGGAGTTAAAATGAAGCATTTATTAGTTCTCGTATTATTATTCACATCTATAATGACAGCTCAAACCCAATCTCTTAAGGGTCGAGTTACAGACCAAGACAATAATCCTCTATATTTGGCAAATGTTGTTTTATTAAATTCAAATAGTGGTGTTACCACAAACGAAGATGGTGAATTTAATTTAATGGCAGAGTTTGATGGTGGTGATAAAGTAATTATTAGCTATGTTGGATATAAATCTAACACGTTAGATATTGCTAGTCTAAGTTTGAATGAACAGAATTTAATCGTATTAGAAAAAATTCCTTTTACGAGCCAAACAGTTCTTGTTCAAGGCAGTATTGGGGAAGAGGGAGTTACCCCAATGGCTTTTGCAAAAGTAACTCAAAAAGAAATTGAAGAGAGTTACGTTCATCAGGATGTTCCAGAGTATTTAAGCTACTTACCATCAACAACATTTTACTCGGAAAGTGGAAATGGAATTGGCTACAACTACCTTTCCATCCGTGGATTTGACCAACGAAGAATTGCAATATCAGTAAACGGAATTCCACAAAATGACCCAGAAGACAACAACGTGTATTGGCACAATATGAATGATATACTTTCCAGTATTGGTATAATTCAAGTGCAACGTGGTGCAGGCGGAGGCGTTATTGGATACCCAGCAGTCGGGGGATCTATAAATATTATTACCTCTAACTTTTCAGATAAACCACGATTTGAAATTGGAGCAGATGTAGGAAGCTACAACACTCGCAAATATTCTACTTCTTTTGGAAGTGGATTGATTGACGATAAATATTCTGTTTATGTGAACCTTTCCAAAACTATGAGTGATGGATATCGCGATTTAAGTTGGGTTGATTTTAATTCGTTTTATGTTTCGGCAGTTCGATACGATGAGAATTTTACAACACAAATAAATATTTATGGTGGCCCAATCTCAGATGGGCTTGTTTATAATGGACTTCCAAAAGAAGTAATAAAAGATAGAGAGTTACGGAAAGCCAATTATTCATACTGGGAGTGGGATAAAGAGAATAATCAATTTCAACCGTGGTCAACAAAACGTAGAGCAACTGAAATTGAAAATTTCTCACAACCACATTATGAGTTGCTAAATGAAGTTAAGTTTAGTGATAATGTTACATTTAACTCAGCTCTATTTTTAGTTTTGGGAGATGGATTTTTTGATTACGATGGTTCCTGGTCAATCTATTACGATGATTATTTTAGGTTGAAAGAAAATGGATATGACTCAACTAAAACTCCTAGTAATGCATTGATTAGAGCCACAGTAGAGAATACACAGTGGGGTTGGATTCCACGTATGAGCATTAAGCACAATAGCGGTAATCTAATTGTTGGGGGTGAGTTCAGAATACATCGTTCAAATCATTATGGAAATATAAATTTTGCAGAAAATATTCCAGATGGTGTACCTGCAGATTACGAATACTATTATTACAATGGTGCAAAGGATATAATTAATCTTTTTGCTAATGAACAATATCAAATTACAGACAAGCTAAATGTTTTAGGGGAGTTGCAGTTAGCTTATCACAAATACAGAATTTACAATGAAAAATATGTTGGAAATGATTTTTCTGTAGATGGATTATTCTTAAATCCAAGAGTTGGGTTAAACTACAAATTCACTCAAGACATAAATTCGTATTTTTCATTTGCACGTGTTACTCGTGAGCCAAGACTCAAAAATTATTATGATGCTGCAGAATCAAGTGGTGGGGAAGTACCTCAATTTGAAGTTGATGCAAATGGGAATTATGATTTTACAAAACCACTTGTTAATCCAGAAACCATGAATAGTTTTGAACTTGGAACAAGTTATAATGCAAGGAAGTTCAATTTATCAGCAAATCTTTATTACATGATGTTCACAGATGAAATTGTAAAGAGTGGGCAGTTAGATAGATTTGGACAAGCTATTACTGGCAATATGGACGAAACAACACACGCTGGAATTGAACTAAGTGGAACTTATAAATTGAACAAGTATTTTGATATTTCCGTAAACGGAACTTACAGCCAGAATAGAATTAGTGAAGGATTTTATTATCAAAAAGATGGTACGCAGGTTAACTTAAAAGATAATAGTATTAGTGGTTTCCCAGATGTTACAGCAAATGGAATTATAAGATTTAACTACAATGGATTCTTCACTCAACTATGGCTTAAATATGTTGGTGAATTTTATACTGATAACTTTGGTGATATTTCTGGAATAACAGACTACGATAATAAGCTTGATGCATATTTTGTATCGAACATTCTTCTAAGTTATCAATTTAAAGCTGAACCGGTATTGAATAATGTTAAAGTATTTCTCCAAGTGAATAATATTTTTGATAATTTGTATGCAGCATACGGAAGTGGAAAAGAATTCTTTCCAGCCGCAGAAAGGAATATCACTGCTGGCATTAAAGTAGAGTTATAACTCAAGAAATAGGAACGCGGATATAGCAGATCCAACGGATAAGAACAGATTGAAATCTCAATCCGTGCAAATTTGTTTTATCTGTTCTATCTGTGTCCCATTTCTTTATAATTAGTGGCTAAAGAAAAAATGAAATCATGTATAATAATTGCAAATGGTGATTCACCGAAAAAGGGAATCCTAAAGTATCTTCAAAAAAATGGTGCTGAGACTGTCATAGCTGCGGATGGTGGTGCAAACTCGGCTTACAAATTAGGGATTATTCCAAATGTTATAATTGGAGATTTTGACTCGATAAAACCAAAAGTAAAAGAGTATTTCGCTGATAAATCTGAAATAATTATGTGCGAAAGACAAGATGATACTGATGTTGAAAAGTCATTAAAATTTGCAATTAAAAAAGGTTACGAAACTGTTTACTTGCTTGGTGGAACTGGGGATAGAATGGATCATTCAATCTGCAATCTTGGAATTGTTCTAAAATACCATAGCAGAATTAGAATTGTTTTGCTGCATGGGAAAACGATTCTTCATCCATATTCGCTAAATGTTGTTTTAGAAACTATTCCAAATGAAATATTATCGTTGTATGCCTTTAATGATAATACTACAATTTCTTCGGATGGGCTAAAATACCAACTTAATAATTCTACTCTCCGTTTTGGAGAGAGTGAAAGCACAAGCAATGTAGCATTGGGTAAAGAGGTAAAACTAAAAATAAATGGTGGAATTATTTTTGTAATTCGTGAATTAAAAGTGATGCGGAAAAATGGTCTCATTTTCGAATCTTGATTATATAATAATATTTCTTTTCTTTTCAATTGTAATCTTTCTTGGATTTATTCCAAAACTGAAAAAAAACAGTGCGGATAGTTATTTGCTATCCAACCGCAATGTTGGAGTGTTTCTTTTTGTATTAACCAATGTTGCAACCTGGTATGGTGGAATTCTTGGAGTAGGGGAGTTCACATTCCACTATGGTCTGTTAAGCTGGGTTACTCAGGGTTTGCCATATTACATTTTTGCAATTCTTTTTGCTTTCCTCTTTGCCGGAAAAATTAGAAAAGCGTCTCTCTTTACAATTCCAGATAAACTTGAAGAAGTTTATGGACGCAAAGTTGGATTGCTTTCATCTATTCTTGTATTTATCCTTGTCTCACCAGCGCCATATTTATTAATGATTGCATCTCTCATTAATATAATTTTCGGAATTGATATTCTATTATCACTATTTATTGGAATTTTAGTCTCTTCAGTATATCTCTTTCGCGGTGGGTACAAAGCAAATATCTTTACTGACGCATTTCAATTCTTTGTAATGTTCATTGGGTTTATTGTTATTGTCTATATTGCTTCAACGTCACTTGGTGGATTTGAATTCCTTGAATCAAATTTACCAGAATCTCATTTGACGGCTACTGGAGGTGCATCGCCAACCTTTATGTTGGTTTGGTTTTTAATTGCCCTCTGGACCTTTGCAGACCCCGGATTTCATCAAAGGTGTTACTCAGCTAAGAGTGAAAATGTTGCTAAGTATGGAATAGTGATATCTGTCTTTTTCTGGATGCTCTTCGATTTTCTTACAACTACTACTGGACTTTATGCAAGAGCATTAATTCCTGATATGGAAAATGCTGTTCTTTCTTTTCCAATACTCGCAGAATCTATTTTAGGGAGTGGACTAAAAGGTTTATTCTATGCCGCATTATTTGCAACAATATTATCAACACTTAATAGTTTTCTCTTTTTAAGTGCAACTACATTCGGACGTGATTTTGTGTTTAAATTCAAAAGGGAAGTGGACGACAGCAATTTAATTAAATACACAAGAATTGGAATTGTTGTCTCAGCTCTTATATCAATTCTGTTAGCTTATCAGTTTAGCTCAGTTGTAGAAATATGGTATACAATTGGTAGTGTTATTATTCCTGGGGTTGTGTTGCTAATTATAAGTGCTTATTCAGATAAACTACGGATAAGTAATAAGTATGCTCTAATCGAGAGTCTGTCAGCAATTTTTTCAAGTTTACTCTGGATATTTCTACGTCCATACTTCATGGATAATTCAATTCTGTCAGAAATAGAGCCTATGATTGTCGGAATGGTTATAGCAGTTGTTATCCATTTATTCGGAATGTATAAATTTAAGTCTTAAAGTTATTCTAATCCTATCAAAAATAAAAAATTAGCTTAGTTCTCCGCTAAGACAAAGCTAGTTTTTGTGCCACCATTAATTTTAAGAATTTTCGTAGCATTCATCAAGTTTTCATGTAGCGCATTAAGTATATAAAATAGAATGGTTTATTACATTATCAAGGATGGGGAACTTGGCAACCTAATAAAAATTGATTGATAAATCCCAATAATATAATTGTTTTTGAATATTAAAGAGCTACTATAGTAGGCTCAAAAAAAAAGCCTTCCAAATGGAAGGCTTAAGAAAACTAAAATTCGATTTATTATAAAAACTAAAACTGAATTTTCTTTTGTGTGCGCTGAACATATTCGTAAACAAATGAACTTGCAACAAATATTGATGAATAAGTACCAACCAAAATTCCAAGAGTTAATGCAAAAGCAAAACCTCTAAGAACATCACCACCGAAAATAAGAAGTACAGTAACAACAAAGAGAGTTGTTAAACTAGTAACAAGAGTTCTTCTCATTGTTTTGTTAATGGCGTTATTCATATTATCCTTTAGTGGGGCAGTTTTATGAATTTTGATATTTTCTCTAACTCTATCAAAAACAACAACAGTATCATTGATAGAATAACCTACAATTGTTAGGAACGCTGCTACAACACTAATTGAAATTTCTAAATTCAATCCTGGAATAACTCCATGCAGAAGTGCAAAAATACCAAGCGTGATAAGCACATCGTGGAATAGAGCAACAACAGCACCAAGAGCAAATACAAATTTAAATCGGAATCCGAGATAAATTAAAATTGCTCCTAAGGCAAGAATAACAGAAATAATAGAATCTTGTTTTAACTCGCCACCAATTTTTGGTCCAACATGGTCTTCTTTTTGAACTACAAAATGATTTTTTGGCATTTGATTTCTCAATGCACCTTCAATCCAATCAGCAATACCAACACGGATGATTAAATGGTTATCATCTAATCTACTTGTTTGGTATCCGTCATGTTGTAATTTTGAATCAACACTTTCAATAATTGCCATATCTACAAAATTAAAAGTAACTGATTTATCAGTTGAATCAGAAATTGTTGGTTTTGCATTTGGCTCAAATTTCATTATTGAATTTTGAATTGAACTGATAACTGTTGAATAAACTTCAGTAGGTACAGACTGTAATTCAGTTCTAACTAAAATACCTGATTCACCACCAAAAGTTTTAACTTCAATATTTCCTAAACCCAAAGTTTCTAATTCTGTTCTAATTTCAGAAATACTTATCGGGTTGTCAAATTTTAATGCTATGTCTGTACCACCTTTGAAATCGATTCCAAGTTCGAGACCACGGAAGGCAAGACTTAATAATCCTAAAAGAATTAAGGTACCTGAAATAATATAGGCAATTTTTCTTTTAGAGATAAAATCAATATTTAGATTATCTAAAACTTTCATTTTTAAATTTACTCCTTTAATTAACCTATATTTATTTTGTTGCCTTTAGCAACCATCATATCAAAAATTAATCTTGTTACAACAAAAGCACTGAATAAACTTGCTACAATACCAATCATAAGTGTTAATGCAAATCCTTGAATTGGACCAGCACCAAATTGGTAAAGTATAATTCCAATAAAGAATGTTGTAATGTTAGAATCAAGAATAGCTGAATATGAATTTGCATAACCACTTTCAACAGCGGCTTTTGGAGTTTTTCCAGTTGCAAGCTCTTCTCTGATACGTTCAAAAATTAGAACGTTAGCATCCACTGCCATACCAATAGTAAGTATAATACCAGCGATACCAGGTAGAGTTAGAGTTGCATGGAAGCCAGCAAGAATTCCAATAATCATAATTATTGTAAAGAATAAAGAGAGATCAGAGATAACTCCAGATTTTTTATAATAGAAAATCATAAAGAGTGCAACTAAGAATAATACAATCATTGTTGAATTAAATCCTTTGTTAATTGAATCTTGACCAAGTGATGGTCCAACTGTTCTCTCCTCAATAATATCAACAGGAGCAGGAAGAGCACCAGCTTTTAGTACAATTTGAAGTAACTTGGCTTCAGCCATATTACCCATTCCATTAATAACCGAACGTCCACCAGGAATTTTACCTTGAATTACTGGTGCAGAATAGACAGCAGCATCAAGAACAATTGCACATCTTTTATCAATATTTGAACCTGTAATTCTTGCCCACTCTCTAGCACCTTCGCTATTCATTTGCATTGTTACAATTGGCTCTGTTGTTTGTGGATCAATATTTGCCATTGCATCAACAATAACTCCACCAGTTAATTCAGCTTCTTTATTAACCAAATAGAGTCTGAAGGTTTCTTCACCTTCAGTTGATGTGAATGATTTTGCATTGAACAAAAACTCAACATTGTCTGGTATAACATTTTTAACTTCAGGTCTTCTCAAATATGCTTCAACTTTATTTTTATCACTCTTTGTCACATATGCATCAGCAGATTGTTGTCCAAGTCTTGCTATTGCAAAGAAAGGGTGCTTACGAGCAAACTCATCTTCCGATAAATCTTCAACATTTGTTGAATCAGAAACAAGAGAAGAATCACTTCCATCGCTAAATTGAGCAGCTAAAACTTCATCAATCCTAGTCATAATAGGATATGTAAAATTAGCTTCTTTAACTAATTTGAATTCAAGAAGAGCACTACCCTGTAACAGACGTTTAGCTTCTTCTTCTTTTGCAATACCAGGAAGCTCAACAATAATACGTCTTGCGCCTTGTTGCTGAATACTTGGTTCTGAAACGCCATATTGGTTTACTCTATTACTGATAATTTCAATAGCACGAGTAACAGCATCTGCTTCTTGTTCTTTTAGGCGAGCAATTATTTCATCATCATCTTCTCTAATTGAGCCAAAATATCTGCTCAATCTTTTTCCAGAAGCTTGAATTTTAGTTGCTAAAATAGAAACAACTTCTTCATCAGAAAGTTCAGCTTCTGCTGCAGCTTCTTTCAATAATGCCTTAAACTCATCGTCTGGATCTTTAACAAGTTTTTCAATTAATTTCGCAGTATTAACTTCCATTACTAAGTACATACCGCCTTGAAGATCTAATCCCAATTTCATTCGTTTTTCTCTATTTTCACGAATTGAAGGATCGGCTAACATTAAACTATCTTCTCTAAGAAGAAGCATATCGCTAAGCTGAGCTTCAGAAATGGTAGGATTAGACTTTTGTAAGTTTTCTGTCAGGATAGATAGTTCCTGATCGATTTTATTGGTGTTTTGAACATCAGCAAATGTAGGGAATAAGAGGTAAATGCTAAGAGCCAAAACTCCAATTATCATGAAAATTCTAAATCTAAATTCTTTCATTTTTCATCTTAAGTTTAGTTATCAAAAAATAATTGAGCAAAAAAGACCAATAAATTAGTCTTTTTTGATTATTAAAAAATTAATCGCGTACTACCCAAGTTTTAACTGAAGCAGTAACATCAGCATGTACTTTTATTTTCACTTCATAAATTCCAAGTGATTTGATAGGCTCTTCGATTTCAATTTTTCTATGGTCTATATCATAACCTTTTTCTGTAAGTGCATCTGAAATCATTTTCGTAGTAACTGCACCAAAGATTTTTTCATCTTCACCAACAGTTACAGGAATTGTTACAGATACTTTTTCTAGTTCACTACTTAAAGTATTCGCAAGTTCTAAACTTTTCGCATCTTTTTTAGCTACTTGTTTTTTCTCTTCTTGAAGAACTCTTAAATTACTATTGTTAGCAACAAAAGCAATTTGTCTTGGAAAAAGGTAGTTTCTTGCATAACCTTCTTTAACATTTACAATATCACCAATTCTTCCGAGTTGGTTGAAATTTTTTCTTAATATAACTTTCATCTCTTCTCTCCTATTTAACTGCTTCTGAAATAAAAGGCATAATTGCTATCTGTCTTGCACGTTTAATAGCTCTAACTAATTCTCTATGTTGCTTTGCACTTAATCCAGTAACTCTACGTGGAATAATTTTACCTTGATCATTTACAAATTTTTGAAGCTGTTTAGCATCTTTGTAATCAATATACTCTGTGATTACTCTTTTAGCTCTTTTAGCATTTGTGTTTGTTCTTCTATTTGTCGTTCTCATTTTTAATATCCTCAAACTTATTAATCTTCATTTATGAGGTTAGATTCCTCATCACTTAAGAATTTATCAAATGAACTATCTTCGAAATCTCCAACACTATCAGTTGAAACTTTTTCAACATCATTTCCATTATTTTTGGAAAGCTTATTTAGAAATTGAATTCTTTTTGCTTTTATCTCTACAATAGTTCTGTTTTTGCTGTCGTCAGTTTTAAAAGTGTGGCTTTGTAATTCACCATCAATTAAAACTGCACTACCTTTCTTAAGGCGATCTTTACAGCTATCAGCCAGTCTGTTCCAAGCAACAACTCCAACATAGCAAACATCTTCTTGCCATAGGTTGTTACTATCTTTATAACGTCTATTTACTGCAACATTAAAATTAACAACATGTGTATTTTTAGAAGTTTCTCTAAAAGTAGGATCTTTTGTTAAGTTCCCTGCAATAACTACGCTATTGATTTCTGGCATTTTTAATTCAGCCATTATATCTTCTCCTTACATAACGCATCTTATTCGTTGCTTTCCTTGTTCTCTTCTTTAGTCGTTTCTTCTTTTGCATCAGTTTCAGAAGGCTCAGCGGCTTCGATAGGTTTTTTAGCTTCAGTCTTTACTTTTTCAACTTCTTCTGCTTTCTCTTTCTTTCTTTTTGCGATAAATTGCAAATCTTTTTCTTCTAATTTAATAGTTAAGAATCGGATAACATTTTCATCAAGTCGTAAAGATCTTTCAAATTTAGTGATGTATTCGCGGGGTGAAGTAAAGCGATAAATAATATAAAATCCACTTTTGCCTTTTTGGATTTGATATGCTAAACGTTTACGTCCCAATTTCTCTAAGTCTGTGATTTCTACACCATTTGCAGACATTTGTTCTTCAAGCGAAGAAAGGATTGAGTCAATCTGTGGGTCTTCGAGATTGGCACTAAATATAATAACACTCTCATAATGATTTGTTTTCATTAGAGTAAACCTCCCTATGGTCTTTTGGCTTTCCAATTGATTCGTTTTGCGGAAAGCAGGGTTAATAAAAAATATAACTTACAAATATAACATTATTTAATTAGTGGTGCAATAACAAGAGAAACCACTGCCATTAATTTTATTAAAATATTTAGTGATGGTCCAGATGTATCTTTGAATGGATCACCAACAGTATCGCCAACAACTGCTGCTTTGTGTGCATCAGAACCTTTAGAATATGTAAATCCTTCACTTTTAAATCCACTTTCAATAAGCTTTTTTGCATTATCCCAAGCACCACCAGCATTTGATTGGAAGATAGCCATAAGAACTCCACTAGCAGTTACACCAGCTAAAAGTCCGGCAAGCATTTCTTTACTTACAAAACCAACAATTACTGGAATGGTAATAGCCATTAAACCTGGAAGCACCATTTCTCTAATTGCAGCTTTTGTCGAAATTTGAATACATTTTGAATAATCAGCTTCTGCTGTTCCTTCTCGAAGGCCAGGAATTTCTCTAAACTGACGACCAACTTCAATAATCATCTCTTTAGCTGCACGTCCAACTGCATTCATTGAAAGAGCAGAAAATACAAATGGAAGCATTGCTCCAATTAGTAATCCACCCATAATTATTGGTTTAGATATATCAATAACATCAATATCTGCTTGTAATCTAAAAGCGGCAAAAAGAGCTAATGCAGTTAAAGCTGCAGAACCAATTGCAAATCCTTTGCCAATTGCCGCTGTAGTGTTTCCAACTGCATCTAATTTATCTGTTCTTTCACGAACTTCTTTTGGAAGTTCTGCCATTTCAGCAATTCCACCAGCGTTATCAGCGATAGGACCGTAAGCATCAACTGCAAGTTGGATACCAGTTGTTGAAAGCATTCCGAATGCTGCTATCGCAATTCCGTAAAGATTAGAAAATTCGTAAGCACTAATAATAGCGAAAGCAATTACTAAAATTGGAACAGCTGTTGACATCATTCCAACACCAAGGCCTGCTATAAGATTTGTTGCAGCTCCAGTAATTGATTGGTTTGCTATATGGCGAACGGGTTTGAATTCTGTTCCTGTATAATATTCAGTAACAAGTCCAATAATAGTTCCAGAAGCAACACCTATTAATGTAGCAATAAAAACGCCATTGCTCGAATATTCAAAACCATCGTATGACCAAGACTCGGGAAGCATGTATGTAATAATAAAATAGGAAGCAACAACCATAATTCCACTTGCTCCAAATTCACCCATATTAAGCGCTCTTTGAGGATTTCCACCTTCTTTAACATTTACAAAGAAAGTTCCAACAATTGATACTGCTATTCCAACAGCAGCAAGAACTAATGGAAGCAATACTGCTGCAAGTTGATTCTCTGGGGAAAATACTGTTGTAAATACAGCTCCAAGTACCATAGTGCCAATTATTGAACCAACATAAGATTCAAATAAATCGGCTCCCATACCAGCAACATCACCAACATTATCACCAACATTATCAGCTATTGTAGCTGGGTTTCTTGGATCATCTTCTGGAATTCCTTCATAAACTTTACCAGCTAAATCAGCACCAACATCAGCAGCTTTTGTGTAAATACCACCACCAACTCTTGCAAAAAGAGCAATGGACGAAGCACCAAGTGAAAATCCAGCAAGTACATTTATAACTTTAGTAATATTCCAATCAAGGTTTGAATAAAAAATAAAAAGAAGACTAAGCCCTAAAACAGCAAGCCCAACAACATTCATTCCCATAATTGATCCACCAGTGAATGCAATTTTGAGAGCTGGAGCTAAACCTTCGCGAGCTGCTTGTGTAGTTCTAACATTAGATTTTGTGGCAGCCATCATTCCTAACCAACCAGCAAGAGCGGAAGTTACTGCTCCAATAATAAAAGAAACAGAAATAAGCCAAGAAGAATCCTCTCTGCCCATATTTGATACACCTAATAAAATAGATACAGCAACAACAAAAATAAAAAGAACTTTATATTCTGTTTTTAAAAACTCTATTGCACCATCTTGGATATGTTTTGAGATGGTTGCCATTTTTTCAGTACCAGTGCTTTGTTTTGTTATCCATTTATTCTTAACAAAAGAATAGATTAAAGCTGCTATACCAAATAGGGGAATGATGTAAATCAATTGTGCCATAATTGTACTCCTAATTCCTTTCGATATTCATTTTTTCTTGAATATTGTTTATTTCGTTACTATAAAAATTCATCATTTCTTTTTTACTGCCAAGAATAAACTTTTCTATCAATTTGACTGTAAATCCGACTCCTAATCTAATTATTTCTTTCTCCTTTTCATAGAACTTATCTAAAACATAATCAGGCATTTTCCCATCTTCAAATTCATTACCTACTCCAAATCTTAATCTATTAAATTTATTTGTTTCGAGAGAGTATATTATAGAACTAAGTCCGTTGTGCCCACCATCTCCACCAGATTCTCTGAATCTAATTTTTCCAGTTGGAATATTGATATCGTCGGTAATAATTAGTAAGTCATTTAGTTCAAGATCATGCTTTTCAATAATATCTGAAACAGCATTTCCACTTAAATTCATGAAAGTTGTTGGTTTGTACAAATAAAAATGGGAAGTAATAAAATTACTTCCCACTGAATAGTATTCCCCTTTATCGGGTGTAAAACTAAGCTTATGTTTCTCTGCAAAAGCATCTAAAACCATGAAACCAATATTATGTCTGGTATTTTCATACCGAGCTCCGGGATTACCTAAGCCAACTATTGCTTTCAAATTATCTTATTCGTCTTCGTCAGTTTTGCCTTTGCTAATTACTTCTGGTTGTGCTGGTACATCAGAATCAACAGCATCCTCATCAACTTCTTCTTCCTCAACTTTTGGTTGAACAACAGAAACGACAGAAGTATCATCACTATTAAGAATCTTAATATTTTCAAACTCCAGATCACTTACATGAATAGAGTCACCAAGTGCTAATTCACTAACATTAATTTCAAGATTTTGAGGAATGTGGCGAGGTAAACATTCCACATCCAATTTGTGAAGTTGTTCTTGCAGAATTCCACCTTCTTTAACACCAATAGCAGAACCAACGAAACTAAGTGGTATTTCAAGTTGAAGTACTTGCCCAAGAGTTAGACCTAGTAAATCAATATGAACAACTTTATCAGTTACCGGATCAAATTGAATATCTTTTATAATTGAACCAAGAGGTTCCTCACCTTCAAATGTAAGTTGAAGAACGTTTGTCTCAGCTGTATATACATATTTATTAAGTGTAATTGCTTCAACAGTAAAATTAATTTGCTCTTTTCCTTTGGAATAATATACACCAGGGACAAATCCATCTTTTCTTAATTGATTCATAATACCTTTAGCACCTGAAGCACTAATTTCTCTTTTCGTAGCCTTTAATACTTTCTCAGCCATATTACTCTCCATTTATTTATTTCTTAACTTTTATCAACTTCAAACAATGAACTAATAGATTCACCATGGTGAGATCTAATAATTGATTCTGCAAACAATGCTGCAGAGGTTTTAACTTTTATTTTTGAATCTGCTGCCAAATTTTGAGGAATTGTGTCAGTAACATATAATGCATCTATTTCTGAATTTTCAATTCTATCAATAGCTGGTCCTGATAACAATGCGTGAGTAACAGCACCATATACTTTCAACGCACCTCTTTTTTTAAGAGCTTCTACAGCTGCAACAAAAGTACCACCAGTATCAATCAAATCATCAACAATTAGAACATCCTTTCCCTCCACATCGCCAATTATATTCATAACCTCAGCATGGTTTGGCTCTGGACGCCTTTTGTCGATTAAAACTAAATCTGAATTCAATCTTTTTGCATATGAACGTGCTATTTTAATTCCACCAACATCTGGGGAAACAACAACTAGATTACTTCTTTTATTTTGAAATTCATCTGTATAAATAGATGATGCATATAAGTGATCAAGGGGAATATCAAAAAATCCTTGAATCTGAGATGCATGTAAATCCATTGTTATAACTTTATCAGCTCCAGCCTTTGTTAGAATATCAGCAACCAATTTAGCAGTCACAGAAACTCTTGGTTGGTCTTTTCTATCTTGACGAGCATAACCATAGTATGGAATAACTGCAGTAACTCTTCGTGCAGAAGATCTTTTAGCTGCATCAAGCATTATTAAAAGTTCCATCAAATTTTCCGCAGGTGGCATAGTGGATTGAACTAAATAAACATCCCTTCCACGAATATTTTCTTTGAATTTAATCCAAATTTCACCATCACTAAATACTTGACGCTTTATCAAACCTTTTTTAACGTTTAAGTATTCACAAATTTTATCAGTAAATCCTACATTTGAACTTCCAGAAAAAATCAGTAATTCTGAGACATCGAATAAGTTAATCATATTACATACTTAATTAAATTGTGAAATGAAAGATATTTTATGGAATCTATTAAAAAATCCCAACTATTTCATTTTAAAACAAAAGATAAATATAAACAATACTTGAAGTTAAATCAAATATTGAGTTTTTAATTATTCATATGGATTCAAAATTATTAAGGTAGTTTTCGAGTTAAATATAAAGAATTAGAAAATATTTTTTCATGATATAGTAGATTCAACTAATTTTTTAATAATTTCAAATATCAACTATAATTAGCTGACTAACACTTTACTAGATTATAAAACTCATAGCTATATACAATCTTTTTGAAAAATAAGACTCCATCAATTGAATAGCATTTAATAGATAAAATGTCCTATTAACCGCTATTTAATGCGAAAATTAAAGAAGTTTCATCTTTTATTTTATTCCAAAAATATTTAGTTTTGTAATCTTGAAATAAATAGTTTATTCTCATCTTTTAAGATTAGAAATAAACAATTTCCGAGTTTTAATAGGGAATCTTATAAGTATAAAAGGTTATTTTGCTCTTTTAAGCAAAATATTAACATAAATTCAAATGTACGCTGGCAAGATAATTGTTAGCGTAAAATAAACATTTTATTTAATAACTAATTCAAATCGAGGCTAATTATATGTCTAGAAAAAAAATTATGATTGATGGTAACGATGCTGCTGCTCATGTAGCTTACAAGCTCAGTGAAGTTATTGCAATCTATCCTATTACACCTTCTTCCGGTATGGGAGAACTATCGGATGAATGGGCTGCACAAAGCAAGAAAAATATTTGGGATACAATTCCTTCTGTTACTGAAATGCAGAGTGAAGGTGGTGCTGCTGGTGCTGTTCACGGTGCATTACAAGCTGGATCACTAACAACCACTTTTACAGCTTCTCAAGGGTTGTTGTTGATGATTCCTAACATGTACAAAATTGCTGGTGAATTAACACCTGCTGTTTTCCATGTTTCTGCTCGTTCACTTGCTGCACAAGCACTATCTATTTTTGGTGATCACCAAGATGTTATGCAAGTTCGTCAAACTGGTTTTGGTCTGCTCGCATCTGGTTCAGTTCAAGAAGTTCAAGATTTAGCTGCAATTACTCACAGAGCAACTCTTGAATCACGAATTCCTTTCATCCATTTCTTTGATGGCTTTAGAACTTCTCACGAAATTCAAAAAGTTGAAGAAATAACAGATGAAGATTTGAAAGCATTGATTGATCCTAAATTTATTTACGAGCATAGAGCACGTGCAATGAATCCTGAAAAACCAGTGTTACGTGGTACTGCTCAAAATCCTGATGTTTATTTCCAAGGTAGAGAAACTGTAAATAAATATTACAAGGCTACACCTGCAATTGTTCAAAGTGCAATGGATAAATTTGCTGAAATTACTGGACGTCAATATAACTTGTTTGATTACTACGGTGCACCTGATGCAACTCGTGTAATAGTTATTATGGGTTCTGGTAGTGAAGCAGTTAAAGAGACTATTGCTGCTCTTGAAGTTCAAGAAGAAAAAGTTGGTGTTTTGGTTGTAAGATTATACAGACCATTCTCAGCAAAAGACTTTATTGCAACACTTCCTAAAACAGTTCAAAAAATTGCTGTTCTTGATAGAACAAAAGAGCCAGGTTCAACTGGTGAGCCAATGTATTTAGACGTTGTAACTACAATAGCTCAAGCAATGAATTCATCTGAGAAACCATTTGATGTTATGCCTACAATAGTTGGTGGACGTTATGGATTATCTTCAAAAGAATTTACACCAGCTATGGTTAAAGGTGTTTACGATAACTTGAAACAAGAAACTCCTAAAAATGATTTCACAATTGGTATTAACGATGATGTAACATTCACATCTCTTGATTTTGATCCAGCATTTATTACTGAAGATAAAGACGCTACAAAATGTATGTTCTACGGTCTTGGTTCTGATGGTACTGTTGGTGCAAATAAAAACTCAATTAAAATTATTGGTGGTGAAACAGATAATTATGCACAAGGTTACTTTGTGTATGATTCTAAAAAATCTGGTTCAACAACAATTTCTCACTTACGATTTGGCAAAAATCAAATTACTTCTACTTACTTAATTCAAGAAGCTGATTTTGTTGGTGTTCACTTATTTGAGTTGATGGATGTTTTTGATGTATTAGCTAAATTAAAAGATGGTGGAACATTCCTTCTTAATACTTCATACGCTAAAGATGAAGTGTGGAATCAACTACCTAAGAGAGCACAAAAACAAATTATTGATAAGAAACTTTCATTCTACGTAATTGATGCAGCACCAGTTGCGAAAGCTACAGGAATGGGTGCTCGTATTAACACAATTATGCAAACATGTTTCTTTGCTATTTCTGGAATTCTTCCTAAAGATGAAGCAATTCAAAAAATTAAAGATGCAATTCACAAAACATATATCATTAAAGGCGAAGATGTAGTTCAGAAAAACTACAATGCAGTTGATCAATCATTAGCAAATCTTTTCCAAGTTGAATATGGTACAGAAGTAACAAGTGAAATTACAATTTCTGATCCAATTCCAGCAGCAGCCCCAAATTTCGTAAGAGAGACTCTTGGAATGATAATAGCTGGAAATGGTGATGATATTCCTGTAAGTCAAATGCCTGATGATGGTACATACCCGACAGCAACAGCTAAATGGGAAAAAAGAAATGTTGGTCTTGAAGTTCCTGTATGGGAAAAAGACCTTTGTATACAATGTAACAAGTGCGTATTTGCTTGCCCTCACGCTGCAATTAGAGCAAAACAATATGATAAATCTGAATTAGAGAATGCTCCAGAAACATATAAATCTGTAACACTTAAAGGAAAAGGTAACGAAGAAGTTGGTTACACAATTCAAGTAGCTGTTGAAGATTGTACCGGTTGTAATCTTTGTGTTGAAGTTTGTCCTGCAGTTGACAAACAAAACTCAGATATTAAAGCAATTAACATGGCTGCTCAATTACCATTACGTGAAACTGAAAGCAAAAACTTTGAGTTCTTCTTGAATCTTCCTGAAGCTGATAGATCAGAACTTAAAATTGAAACAGTTGCTGGATCTCAGTTCTTAGAACCATTGTTCGAGTTCTCTGGCGCATGTTCTGGTTGTGGTGAAACACCTTATGTTAAATTGGCATCACAGTTATTTGGTGATAGAATGATTGTTGCAAATGCAACTGGTTGTTCATCAATTTATGGTGGTAACTTACCAACAACACCTTGGGCAACAAACAAAGAAGGTCAAGGGCCAACATGGAACAACTCATTATTTGAAGATAATGCCGAGTTTGGTTTAGGAATGAGACTTTCAGTTGATAGAGAATATTCATATGCAAAAGAAGTATTAGGCAAACTTAAAGATGAAGTTGGTGTTGAACTTGCAGATGCAATTGCTTCTGCTGATCAAACAACAGAGTTAGGAATTAAAGAACAACGTGCAAGAGTTCAAGTGCTTAAATCTAAATTAGAAGCATCTTCAAATCCTTTAGCTGCTGAATTATTATCAGTATCTGATTACTTAATTGTTAAGTCAATTTGGATTATGGGTGGTGATGGCTGGGCTTATGATATTGGCTTCGGTGGTGTTGATCACGTATTTGCATCTGGTGCAAATGTTAATATTCTTGTATTAGATACAGAAGTTTACTCTAACACTGGTGGACAGGCATCTAAAGCTACTGGTATTGGTGCTGTTGCTAAGTTTGCAGCAGCTGGTAGAGAACAAGCTAAAAAAGATCTTGGTAAAATTGCAATGGGTTATAAAAATGTATACGTAGCTCAAATTGCAATGGGTTCAAGTGATATGAAAACTGTTAAAGCTTTCAAAGAAGCTGAAGCATTTGATGGAGTTTCACTTATCATAGCAAACTCTCCTTGTATTGCTCACGGTTACGATATGAAAGATGGTTTTAAACATCAAAAAATGGCTGTTGATTCTGGTTACTGGCCAACATATCGTTTTAATCCAGATAATGTTGTTAAAGGAAAAAATCCTTTAACATTGGATTACAAAAAACCAAAAATATCTGTTGAAGAATATGTTTACACTGAAAACAGATTCAAAATGTTAACCAAAATGGATCCAGAAAGAGCTAAAGCTCTATTGAAAAAATCGCAAGAAAATGTCGATTCAGTTTGGAAAGACTACGAGCACATGGCAAGCTTAGACTTCAGTGATAAAAAAGAAGACTAAAGAGTTATTTAACTCAAGTAATACATTAAAAGCCATCCAATTTTGGATGGCTTTTTTTTGCCTATTGTTCTTTTAGTTTCAATTCTTATATTGCATGTAACTTATAATACATTTGGGTTAAATTGAAAAAAGCTATAATTGTATTCATAATATTATTTAGTTCTTTAAATGCGCAATTCAGAAAGGATTCATTAGCAATTAACTATGGAATAGAATATTTTCCATTTAATAAAAATATTGAGTTACTTTTTGAATCGAATGTAGGTGAGACTGTAAAAAATGTTGAAAAAAAAGATTCTACATTTAAAGTAACAAATATTTCAGATAAATTTATATACACTCAAACTTTTCTTAGAAATGACGAAGGTATATATCTGATTAAAACAGAACAGAATATTAGTACATTCCTTTATTCAACAGATATAGTGGTAACTTATTCCAAACCAGTTTTACAACTTCCTTTACCACTCAAAATTGGTGATACTTGGAATTGGTCTGGATTTCAGATAAAAAATGGAGATACATCATCAATATCAATTAGTGGTGTAGCTTTGAGAGAAGAAGACATTGATATTCCTGCAGGTAAATTTACCACTTTACATATAAAACTTTTCTTTGATGAAGTTGATGGGGAAAAAACAACTCTCGACCAATGGCTTGCACCAAACCTTGGGGCAGTTAAAACAAAAGTTATAATTGAAGGAAAGGGAGTTATTCAATTTGCTATGTTAATATTAGGCTACGATGAAATTGATTCAGAACTTGAAGAGATTAGATATTTAGAGTAATTTCACAAAACATCTAATCTCTCAAAAATTAGTTTTCCAAAGTAACAGCCGTACCAGAGGCAGTTACCATAAGCATGCTACCTCCCACTGTTTCATAATCCAAATCAATTGCAATTACAGCATTACCACCTAAGTTTTCAGCCTCAACTTGCATTTCTTTTAATGCAATATCTTTGGCTTGGCGTAATTCTTTTTCATAAGCTGATGAACGTCCACCAACTATATCTCTTATACCAGCAAAAAAATCCTTAAAAATATTTGCACCTAAAATAGCCTCGCCAGTTACTAACCCATGATATTGAGTGATTTTTTGGCCTTCAACATTATTAGTGGTTGTCATTAGCATTTTATTTCCTCTTAATTTGATTATTATTCAAATGAAGATATAAAAATGTTGAAAATGAATCAAATTAAATGTTTGTTAATTCCATACTCTTCCAAATATCACAAAAAAAAAGTAAATTATATTTTTGATCCATTATAAAAATGAAAGTAGTAAAATGAATAAGTTTGAAAAGCACATATTTGTGTGTGAAAATATTAGAGATGAATCTCACTCAAAACAAAGTTGTGGAAGATCTGGTGGAATTGAAATTAGAAACAAATTTAGAAGTAGAATTAGAGAGTTAGGATTAGCTCATAAAATTAGGGCAAACTCGGCAGGATGCTTGGGTGCTTGTAATCAAGGTCCAGTGGCTGTAATTTATCCAGAAGGCAGATGGTATGGTAACATTAAAATAGATGATGTAGAGGAAATAATTCAGACTGATATAATTAATAGCAAAGCAATTAAGAAATTGGAAATTACAGATGGCGAGTAAAAAAGAGATAAATCGAATTATTAAAATAACTGAAATTCTAATTAAAGAATATCCCCTTGTTAAAATAGCATTAGACCATGGGTCACCATTCGAGTTGCTGATTGCTACCATGCTCTCTGCACAGTGTACAGATGCAAGGGTGAACATTGTAACTAAAGCTTTATTCCAAAAATATAAATCACCGAAAGATTATCTAAAAGTTACACAAGAGGAATTAGGGAAAGATATTTTTTCGACTGGATTTTATAATCAAAAATCGAAAAGTATTCAGGCTTGTTGCAATCAGTTGATTGAAAAACATGATGGTGAAATTCCAGAAGATTTTGAAGCCCTTACCAAGTTATCGGGTGTTGGAAGAAAAACTGCCTCAGTGGTTGCAGGTAATGCATTTGGAATTCCTGCAATAGCTGTTGATACTCATGTAATTAGAATTACAAACCTGCTTGGATTTATGAATACAAAGGATGCTAAGAAAATAGAAACTGAATTAAAGGAATTATTACCAGAAAAATATTGGGTTAATTTTACTCATTGGATAATTTCACATGGTCGAAAGGTTTGCATTGCGCGCCGTCCAAAATGTTTAGAATGTGTATTAATCGATTTCTGTCCAGGTAAAATTGAGAGTTAATGCTTGTCAATTAGTTATTAAGAAATAACAATTACAAAGGGAAAAAAATGGATAAAGAATTAAATAGAGATAAATGCTTGAATATTTTAAAAGACTACACCAAGAGTGAGTCATTATTAAAGCATGCTTATGCGGTAGAAACATGTGTTATTGCTTATGCAAAAAATATGGGAGAGGATGAAAAGTATTGGGGAAATGTTGGGTTACTCCATGATTTCGATTATGAAAAATATCCAACAGCAGAGGAGCATCCGTTTAAGGGGAATGAGATATTAAAAGAGCTTGGATTTTCGGATGAGTTTAGTACTACAATAATGTCTCATGCAGAATATACTGGAATTCCAAGAGAGACTAAACTAGCGAAAGTTCTCTTTGCATGTGATGAACTTGCAGGATTTATTACTGCTGTTACTTATGTTCGCCCAAGTAGATCAGTAGTTGATGTAAAAGTAAAATCAGTTAAAAAGAAAATGAAAGACAAAGGCTTTGCTCGAGCAGTAAATCGTGAAGAAATTATTAGAGGTGCTGAAGAGTTAGGGTTTCCACTTGATGAGCATATTCAATTCTGCATAAATGCTATGAAAGGGAATAAAGAACTACTCGGTTTATGATTAGTATTAAAGCCAAACATATAGTTATTCTTTCCTTGGTTGCTATCCTCTCTATTTTACTTTCTGGTTCAATTGATTACCAAAACAGTTCGTATTCAAATATGGACTTTAATAAGTATATTTCAATGGCCGAGGCATCTCCTGAAATAGAAACAAATATAATTAGACCATTTGTTTATAGAATTGCTATGCCTTGGTTGGTAGGAATTCTTCCGTTTTCAATTCCAACTAGTTTTCTAATACTTAACTCAATTTCATTATTTCTGCTATCAACTGTCTTTTATTTATTTCTGTTAGAATACAAAACAGATGAAAATCTGGCTTTAGTAATTACAATTATTTTTCAATTTAATAGATATTTCTTTCAATTTTTAGGTTGGAATTATTTTCAAGTGAGTGATACTCTTTCTCTTACATTACTTTTTTATTCTTTTTTGCTATTACGAAATAAAAATTTTATTGGATTATTTTTTATAATGGTTTTTGGAGTTTTAGTAAAAGAATATATGCTAATTTTTATTCCTGCTGGATTTGCACTATTAATTGAAAAAGGTGTAAACAAAAAGAAATTATTTTTTTTCTCAATTATTAGCATTGTGTCAGTTTTAACTTTCTGGGGTATTCGAATGGTAATTCCAACAGAAGGGGGTGAGAGTTTATTTATTCAATATACAACCCAGCTTCTATATTACTCTAAGCCAACTCTACTAATTAAAAGATTTATAATTCCATTTTCACCATTTGGATTAATCCCATTTCTTTTTTACAAAGATATGTTTATCTTTTTTCAAAGGGAAAAACATCTATTCATATATTTTTTAACAGTAGTTGCTTTATCATTTTTTGGAGAATCAGAAAGATTAATGGCTCCACTAACACCAGTTTATTTCTTATTTATTGCTGAGTTGATTAAAAAATATCTTGTCAAGAATTTAGAAGAAGTATTGAAAAGCCGCTTAATAATTTCTATATTAATTCTAGCTTTTTTGACATCATTCTATCATTTATGGGGCTTAATTAAATTACCAAATGAATACTATTCTATTATTAGCACTATTATTTCGACTTTAATAGTTACATTAATATTTTTGAAGCAACTTATTTTTAAGAAACATCCGCTACTCGATAGTAATTCAAATGAATAGAGTCTATTTGTTCTGGCTACTCTAATTACTAAACTTAGCTATCATTTAATAAATCCTAAATTATTAATCTTTCTCAAGTCTTTTGTTTTTTTTTATCAATCTCCGTAACTTTGCAAGTTAAAATTATAAAGGATTTAGATTTATGCCAACGTATGATTATAAATGCAAAGCGTGTGGAATTACTTTTGAGTTATTTCAGAAAATGACTGATGAACATATAAAAAATTGTGTTGAATGTGGTGGAGCTGTTAAACGAATGATTGGTGGTGGAATGACACCAATATTTAAAGGTAGTGGATTTTACGAAACAGATTACAAATCTAAGAAGAATACTTCTAAGAAAGAGACTAAAACTATTGCACCAAAATCTGAAAAGAAAGAAAGCAAAAAAGTAGAGCAGAAAAAATCTGCTTGAAAATAGGGTTTTTACTCTGCTATTTTCGCAATCCAATTTAGATGTCATTTCGAAATGAGCTTTTTTTTAGCGATTGAGAAATCTTCTGCTATTCACGAGATTTCTCACACCCGACAAAATACGTCGGTATTCTAAATGACAAATTCTTTGTTTTATCATTATTTAGTGATAACATTGTGAATAAATGATGCTGTTATTATTAGAACTTAGCCCTGTAATATTACCGAATAAACAGAATGGATATTTTAAGAAGTTATAGACAAAATTTTCTTTAGCTCTGCACTAAAGAAAAACTTATCTATTTTAGTATGAAAGTTTCTCAAAATAGTAAGTTTCGATTTTTAACTTTTTATGTAATTATGTGGATAATTTGGCATACGATTCTGAAAAGTTAAAACAGACTCTTTTTTTACCACACCATCAAGGACATTAATCGCCTTTTGAATAGTAATATTTTTCATCCAACTATCACGACCTTCCAGAATCGCTGATAAATAAACAATTAATGCAGCGGATATTGACCTTGAAGCACTTTCCCAAAGATAACTTGGTGTATGATCTACCGCATAATAGTCGATGTTTGCAATATGCAGCATTGGTTTTTTAAAACTTGTAGGCTTTGCAAAATAGAATCCCATGCCTTCGTCGCAACTAACATCAATAATTAAACTTCCTGGTTTTAAAGCATCTTTTTCATCTTCTGTTACAAAATTTATTGGATTGTCTGTATCCTGATAAACCCCATTAATAATGATTTCAGATTCACCAATTAAATTGGATAAAGGTCTTACTGTACCATCATGTTCTATGGTTACCATTCTAGCTTCACCACTATTACCTTCACGAATACGAACATAATTAACATCTAATATTTCTTCCCGTACTTCATAATCTGGTCTTTGAATACAAATCGTAATATCTCTAAATCCATGAGCTTTAAGAGCATAAATAGCTCCCCGGCTAACAGCACCAAAACTAAAAATAATTACTTTTCGTTGGTTCCCAAAATGGCCATCAATTCCTCTTAATTGTAAGGCATGAATGACTGCGCAATAACCAGCCATTTCATTATTCTTATAAAATGTATGTCTGCCTACATGACCATCCGGCGACCAAATAAACATATCTTCAAAGGCAATAAGTGTTAATTTTCGGTCTATTGCTGTTTGTGTAATGTCTCTTTGTTGAGCACAATGAGGATAACCCCAAATAAACCCTCCCTCACGTATTTCTTGTAAATCAGCCAATACTGGTTTAGCAATAATTACTGAGCCAAGTTCAGCTAATAATTCATGACGAGAAGCAACCCCTCCTGTTTGAGAAATAAAAAAATCATCATCTAAACCAAAAGGTGCACCATATCCTATTTCAAAAATTAATTGTTTCCGAATGTCTTCTGGCAGGCGTGATATATGATCTGGATGAATTGGGACACGTTTTTCATCTTCTTTTCTTGAAGTTCCGATAACTCCTAAGGTTAGTTTTTTCATAAATTCTTTTCTTTTAGTTTTGTTATAAACAAATTTTCTCAGGCTCGACAATCCATAACTCAATAATAAATAATTCGCTGTAGGAAAAGTTTTTCTTACATAAGAAAAATGGAGTAATGACTGATTGAAGTTAAAAATGGCATAAACCAATTATAAAGTACTCAATTTTCTAAGAAACTCTTGAATTAAAAAACAATAATAAATTAGTTAGTAAAAAACCAGCCTATAACATTGAGTTATAAACCTGCGGATTTTTGTGGTTTAAAACAATTCTAGCTATTTTTAACTTTCAGCTTCAGCAGGATACTGAAACAGGGTGGAAATCCTTCCCAGCTTCATACCAAAGAATCGTTATATGCAATTCTTTGCCGATCTTTTAATTGAAGTTAAGTTTTTACCTTGATAATAGAAATTAAGAAATATAAATAATAAAGATGTAGGAATAATAATGAATAATTTTATATTGTAAAATTAATTACAATAAACATTTTTTAGTAAAATTTTTATAAAAAGCTATAAATACAATTAGACCTTACAGGAGAGTAGAAGCATGAGAGATTTTAAAAGGAATAGTCGATCTGAAAGATCAAGAGATTTCAGTAAAGGGAGGGGTAGAGATTCGGGAAGACCTTCGATGCACCAAACTACATGTGATCATTGTGGTAAAGAATGCGAAGTCCCATTTAAACCTACAAGTGGCAAGCCTATTTTTTGCAGTAACTGTTTTGATAAAAATCAAAATGACGGGCCAAAAAGATATGGTAATGAAAGAAGCGATAGAAAGTTTCAGAGCCGAGATTCAAGAAAAAGGAGTTTTGATGATAGAGATTCTGTAAGGTTTGATACAGTGTGTGATAAGTGCGGAAAAGATTGTGAAGTTCCGTTTAGACCTACAAAAGGGAAACCGATTTATTGCGATGATTGTTTTGGAAGTAATAAAGAAAAGGACACGGATCATTTAAAAAAGGATATTGAAAATCTAAATACAAAACTTGATAAAATTTTAGAAATTTTAATGTCTGATAGATCTGTAGAAAATGATCAAATGGATTAGGTTGAAGAAACAAAAGAAAGTGGTAATAAAAATGCAGTAGTTTTTTTTACCTCTTTTATAATTTTGATTTTGACAAGAATTTTGGACTAAAAAGCCCAGAACAGAAGACCTTAGTTTATTGCCGATGCAGCTTATTGATATTAAATAAATATTTGTAAATTTATAAATATGGACAAAATTGAAAATATGCATCGGCAACTAACAATAAATGCGAAACGATGCTTCCAATTAAAGGGAAATCAAAAATCGACACCAATTGAGAAATAATATTTGGGTTTTGAAAAACCCTCAAAATCGTAGGCCCAGGCTACATCAAACCTAAGCAGAAAGAAAATAACATAAGATCTTGCACCAAAGCCTGTTCCAATTAGCATTCCTTTAGATAAATCTTTTAGTGCAGGTTTGTAACCTAAATCAAAATCTTCATTTTTAGTCCATGCTGTTCCTGCATCAATAAATGCAGTACCAATAACATTTTGAAAAAATAGGGGAATGATAGGTCCAGCAAGTAAATACCTTATTATTGGCATTCTTAATTCTAAATTAAGTAGCACATATTTAGTTCCAATTTGCTGTGCATAATTATAACCTCTAAGTGGCATAGCTGGCGTTAGAAATGCAAAATCGGATGCGTTCTCAATTGGTATACTACCAGTAGTGAAAGTTCGGTTAATCCAATTCTCCGTTCCACCAAGCATAAATCTCTGAGGATTATTTCCGCCAGAATATCCACCAGAGAACCTAAATACTAATGAGTTATCAAATAGGAAACGGACGTATTTTCTGAAATCCCAAGTAACTGAGTAAAAACTTTTTCGAGGATCGTCAAATCCAAAATTTCCAAATACTGTTGCTTTATATCGAGTTCCTTGAATTGGGGAATAGTAACCCCACATAGTATTATCGTGCACAAAACTGACTGAGGGGATTGTGTAAAAAAGTTTTTCCATCGGTTCAGCAAAACTATCAAGATTTTCAGAAGAGGTTAAAATACCAGTAAAGGAGGTTTCGAATCTATTAAATTTACTTAGTGGAATGCTTGTAGAAACTGATCCGCCATAATTTCTAAATCTAAAAAGATTATAGCTTGAATTTCTTGAAAGGTACACAAAACGAGCAGTATGGAATAACTCAACACCAAAATTAACTTTTTTTGCTAAGTAGTAATATGATAAACCATAGTCACTATTTTTTAAATCAACCTGAAAACCAGTAATTCCAATTAATCTGTGGTTACCGAGCATATCACTAAAAGACATTACAGTTGTTCCAATTAGACCATACATAGTACTGTAGCCAGCATTGGCATATATTAAATCGGGAGTGAAATTAACTTTGTATCTATTCACTAAGTAGTTTCCATTCTCATCAAGTTTTTGAATAAATAGATTTTCTGTTTCAAGACTGTCTCTTTCATCATTAAATTTTGAATCTCCATCTTGGGAGAAAACATAATTACTATAATCTTTTGATGTTGAATCTTGCTCAACTTCCTCATCATTATCAACTACTAAATCGCCAGTGAAAATAAAATTTCGCTTTCCTTCTTTTTTTGTTTCTTCATCTGCAAGGAAAATTGGTCTCTCTTTACTACCAATTTCTGTTGAATCAGGTAGCTCTGAATTAGCTAAAAATGCAACCTCAGATTTCAATCCATAAGTAGCATTAGCTTCAACGCTTGCCATAAAATCGGTCATTTCAAGTGAATCTAATTCTTCTGAAAGATTAAAAGGGTCATTAATTAGAAAAATATTATAACCTCTCTTAAAAAGAGTTGTATAAATTAATTTCATACCATCTTGCGAAAGGGAAAGTTGCTCTAATTGATTTAATGAATTTGTAATGGGTTTAGCAAATTCACTTGGTATAGAGTTCTCATCATTTGTTGAAATATCAGCAATTGGCATTTTATAGATATTGATAATTCCATTTTTATCGGAGACAAAAAGAATTGCATCATCTTTAGGTGAAACGACAACTGATTTTTCATCACTAAACTCCCAATCAGTTAGTCGAGTAATTCTATTGGTGTTCAAATCTGTTTGATATAAATCAAGTTGCTTGTAGTCATGTTCAAAAATATTAAAACTTTCTGGAAGCATAAAAGGAGTTAAGTATTCACCCCTATCGGAAGAAAAATATATTTTTTCGCTTTTTGGACCCCATGATGGTTGGGAATCAGTGAAAATATCATCAGTAACATTTGTAACTATTTTTGTGTCAAAATTATAAATATATATATCTGACTGTGAAGCGTTGTGTGCAGCAAAAGCAATTTTTTTTCCATCTGGTGCCCAACTTACCGAACCAATTCCACCGAAACTAAATGGCAGACTATTATAATCTTTTGTCTCAACATTGATTACCGTAATAACATCATCCCCACCTTTTTTTAATGCAAGTGCAATATGTTTATTATCTGGAGACCAAGTCAGTGTTGGGTAAAGAAGATTTAACTCTTCAAAATCAAATGTTGTTCCACTACTAACAACTTTCTCAATATCTTCTTTATCCCTAATATCTCTAACATATACATCTAGATAAATATCTCTATCAGAAATAAATGCCATTTTATCACCAATTGGAGATATTACAGGACTTGTGTTGTAAAACCCCATTGATTTTTTAGTATCAGTTAATCTTTTGGAAAACTGATCTGGTTCTTCTCGTGTTGCAATATCAGGCCAATAATGAACTTTTATATCTTTCTTCCACTTTTCGTTTAGCTCCTCGAGAGTAATTCCAAGAGTTGCTTTTAATCCACGTTCAAAATTACTAACATCATTTATTCGGGTAAGTAATTCACCAACTTTTTCTTTTCCATACTTATCAGCAATATATTTGAATACAGACTGACCACCACGGTAACCAAAATATCCACTAAGTTGCTGTATGTCTGGGAGGAAATCATTAATAATAGCATTTCTAATAAACATATCGGAGTTTGTTTCCCAATTGCTTGAAAGATACTCAGCCATACCTTCATGAAACCAATGTGGCAGGTGGAGTGTAATGCCACGAGATACTATATTTTGAATTGTACCACCGTAGAGCATGTCGCGCATAACTGCATGAACTAATTCGTGATGTATAACATGTCGATATTTTTTGTAATCGCCTTCAAATGGAAATACAACTCTATTCTTAAATGGTTCAGTAAATCCACCTGTGCCTTGCCCAAGGTATCCGTCAGTTGTATTTGTTTCTTGGAAATCGTTGTGGGAGTTGTAAATTATTAATGAAATTCTATTATTTATTTTATAATCTAATCTTTCTTGTAAATCTTCCAATGCATCTTCAGCCGCTGCCGCTGCGAACTCGGCATTAACTTTCCCATCTTCCGAGTAATATACATCAAAGTGCTTGCTTTGAATATAAAACCAATTGTATTCTTTAAATTGAACTTTGTTTTGTCCAAACTGTGCAAATACAGAAGATGTTAAAAAGAGGAATAAAAAATAATATTTAAATAACTTATGCATTAATAAATTTACTCTACAATTAAGAAATCAACTTCACGTTTTACTTCATCAACTCTTATTAATTTAACAGTTACTTTATCACCAAGCCTAAATACACGTTTTGTTCTTCTGCCTACAATTGAATAATTCTTTTCGTCAAACTCATAATAGTCATCATCCAAATCACTCATTCTTACAAGGCCTTCAGCTAGGTTTTCTCTTACTTCAATAAAGAGTCCAAAATTTGTAACACCAGAAATAATACCATCAAAATCATCTCCAAGTTTCTCTTTTAGAAACTCCATTTGCTTCAATTTAACTGATAATCTTTCGGCATCAGTTGCAGTTCTTTCACAAGCAGAAGTATGTTCACAAATTTCATTTAACTCAACTACAGAATATAAATGATTATCATTATTTTCAAGGTAATTATACGTCAACAAATGGACAATTAAATCTGGGAATCTTCTTATCGGAGAAGTGAAATGTGAGTAATGATTAAAGCCTAATCCATAATGCCCAATATTTTTAGGTGAATAGATAGCTTTTGCCATTGTTCTAATTGCAATTTCATTTAACACAGCTTCTTCCTTTGTCCCTTCTGCTTCTGTTAAGAGATTTTGAAGTTCCTTTGAAAGATTTTTACTAGTCGCATTAAATTTATATCCAAGAGATTTTACAAATTGAACAAATTCAGAGAGTTTAGCTTCATCTGGCTTATCATGAATTCGATACACAAATGGTTTAGGATTTTCTCTATCACCTTTACTGAAATGACCAGCAACAATTCTGTTTGCCAAAAGCATCAGCTCTTCTATTAACTGATTGCTCTCTTTCATCTCTTTAATATTAATAGCTATTGGTTTGCCATTTTTGTCCAGTTCAAATTTAATTTCTGGACGTGTAAAATTAATGCTTCCATTCTGAGTTCGTTCACTTCTCAAGTGTTTTGCAATTACATTTAATTGTGTAATCTCTTTTAGAAAGTCACCTTTCTCATTCTCCAAAATTTCTTGAACTTCTTCATAAGTGAATCTACGTTTACTATTTATAATAGTTTTTTTGATTTGATAATTTTTAATTGTCATTTTAGAATCAAATTCAACAAGCACGGAGTAGGTGAGCCTATCTTTATTGGGCACTAAGGAACATAGATTATTTGAAAGCTTTTCTGGAAGCATGGGAAGGACTTTCCCTACAAGATACACAGATGTACCACGCTTTAATGCTTCATTGAATATTTTACTATTGTGTGTAACATAGTGACTCACATCGGCAATATGGATTCCTACTGAGAAGTTACCGTTAGATAATGTTTTTACTGATACTGCATCATCAAAATCCCTTGCATCAATTGGGTCAATTGTGAAAATGTCTTCATCACGCAAATCCAATCGTTTTGAGATTTCTATTTCATCAATTTCTGCTGAAATATTGTTTAATTCAGTTTCTACTTGTTCTGGAAAATCAGTTGCAATTTCAAACTCTCGAGCAATAGAAGCTATATCAGCCTTGAATGAACCAGCTTCTCCAAAATTAACTCCAACAACACCTTCAGGATGAGAAGAACGGTTAGATTGTAATATATCAATCACTTCAACTAAGTCGCCAACTTTAGCACCATTTAAGTCTATGGAATCAATAAATATATTTCTATGAATTGATCTCTCTTTCGGTTGAACAAAGAAAAGATTTTTTTGTTTAATTATTGTTCCAATAATTTTATCAAATTTACGATCAATAATTTTTGCAACTTTTCCCTCAAGATTTTTGCCTTTTTTATTTGAGAGTAGTTTTACCTCAACAGTGTCACCATGAAATGCAATTCCAAAGTGTTTTTCTGGAATGAAAATATCATTCAATTTAGAATTTTTTAGAATTACAAAGGCATACGTTCCTTCTTTAGAAAGTTGAAATGTGCCAACTAATTTTTTTGCAGAATTTTTAACTTTCTCAAATCTTTTCCCTTTCCTAACAATAAACTCATCTTTTGAAAGGAAGTAAATAGCTTCTTTTAGCTCCGCATATTTCTTGGCACTATTGGCATTTAGTTTCTTCGCTAATTCTTTTACTTTTATTTTAGAACCAGGGTATTTATTAAAATATGTTTTTACTTTGTCTTGCATAGCAACCTACTTTTAGAATGTGAATCGGTACATAACACCAAATTCATTAATTTTTTCTGTATTATCCGACGATGAAATAACCGGATCTTTTCTTTCAACTCTCATAATAAACTGTGGGCTAAATAGATATTCTAATTTAGCATTAGCAGTACTCCAGTCAGAAATTTCTTGCACAATTCCACCAACAGTATAACGTACTTGCTGAAATCTACCTGAAATATTGTATCGGGTATCATTACCCGAGGAATTTATATTAACATTATTAACAAAATCACCGAATTGAGCATTAAGCATTGTTGTAGCTAATGAACTGGCTACTGACATCCCGGCTGAGGCTGCAAGGTTAGTATTTTCAGAATCAGTACTAAAAGTTCCAAACAAAATAAAATACATTGCATCTCTGTCCGTATACTGAGGATTTGGGACATCATAGTCAATGTTTTGTGAACCAGAATATATTTTCATGTCTAATGGTTTTTCTCCAGAAGCAAGATTGGCAAGTAGTGAATTAACCGAATCATTAATCTTAATCTTAACAGCTGTCTTTACTGGTTCTGCATCTTGATTTCTCTGATTAATATAATCAGCAATATAAGTTGATGTTAAATCAATCATCGGGTTTGCTATGTCGTTTGCAAACTTAATATTTCCTTCAGCGCTAAAAGTTTTATAAAATGTAAACATTGAACTTGGAAGAATATCAAATTGACCTTGACTTGTAAATTGATTGTTAATATTTCGCATTCTAAGCTCACCAGTTATATCAGCAAGGAGTTTCTGGTTTAGAGCTTTTGATAGTACTACTGAAAGTTTAGAAATATTAGGAGATTTAATTGCAATATCCAAATCAAAATTACTTGGAATTGTATTTTCGTTTTGCTTCCCTTTTTTCACTGAAATAGCAGAGAGTAGTTTCTGATATTTTAGTTTTTGTAATTCGGATTTTGAAGAATCACTTACAAATATATATTTAAAGTCAGAATTTGATACTGAGTAACTTGACGTAGAAGGAATATAGTTCAAATTAACTTCCCCAAGAATAATATTTCCCTCAATGCTTGATCTCTTATTTTTATACCTATATTTCCACTTGTTTTCAGTTTCTATCTCTAGATCCCCATAAAAATTAGGAGAAGTTTCGC
>CBDUTO010000006.1:0-70068 GCA_965370315.1 uncultured Melioribacteraceae bacterium | reverse complement strand
AAAAGTACAATTTTTACAGAATATTATTAAGATTTTTATGCTTTGATTTAAGATTTATATTTTAACTCTACTAAAATAGGGAGAACTGTTGGAGCACTAAATTAAGTATTTGTAACAATAATCAATCATCTTAATAAAATATAATTTAAATGGTTTTGCTCCTAGAAGGTCAATTTCAACAGTTAAACAAGCAATTTATAGATGGTTTAAAAAGTATCTAAATATCAAAGTTTATGGAACTGGAGTCGTTTATATTCAAAACGTTTGTCTAAATAATGAGGAGTCTTTTTCAAAACTAATTGATATCTCAATAAATAATTATAAACCATTAAAAGAAATAGAAAAGAAAGAAAAAATTTTAGAAAACGAAATATGGAATGATGATTGGGAAATTCCGGAGAACAGAAACTATAATCCTGAAGTTTATGAAAAGTATGATTATAAAAACTCTCTTTATAATCCATGCTATTTAAATATTGATAGTAAAATTGAGAAAGAATTTATTGAGGAATTAGAATCCAAAAATGGAGAAATTGAGTGGTGGTGGCAAAATGGAAACGAACACATGGCTCTCAATTTTGGTATAAAATATGGTGATTCATCAACTTTTCAACCAGATTTCATTGTACTTTATAGTGATGGAAGAGTTGGTATTTATGATACAAAAGCAGTTGGCGATAGAGAAGAGGAAAATAAATTAAAGAATGATGCTCTTCAACACTATATAACAACCGAAAATGAAAAAGGCAAAAATCTTTTGGGTGGTTTAATTGTAAAGCCAAATGAACATTTTAGAGTTTATACAAAAAAAGAATATCAATCTTTTCGAGTGAATGAGAAAGTATGGGATTATTTTTCATAGAAAAATAGAGCCAATTTATTACAACATTCTTCAAACCGAGCAAGTGTTTAATCTTAAGTTGTCCTAACTTATAGGACAACTTAATTGTGTGTATATAAAGGCCATTTCAAAATATATTATTTAAATAGACCTAACAAATAATTGCTTTCGAGGAGGCAATAAATTCGTCCTCTTTAATGAATTATAATTTTCCTTCAACAACTTCTGTTACATCAGCTAGCATTCTTTGAGCTTTTAATTTTAAAGCATCACAATCTTTTCGCATTTGGGAATTGAACTCTTCATCTTTTATATCTTTCAGGTTTATTAGTACATTATAAATTCCACCAATTACACCAGTATATGCAATTTGTGCTCCAACACCAACATCAGTAATAGAATTTGGATTTCCAAGCTCAGCAACCAATTTTGCAATCTCAATAGCTTTTTCACTCTCAACGGCAGTATTGTAGGGAACATTAACTGCTTCTTTTAATCCATTCTGCATTGCTTCAGAACGTATAGCTTTTTGTTCATCAGTTTTTTGAGGTAAACGGCGTGCGTCCATATAGGAATTGAAGGCATTAGTATCATCATCAATTGCTTTAATAAGGAAGTTCTTAATAGCTTGAGCTTTCTCGGCTGATGTATTAAGTAATCCATCTATACTTTCTGTTCCACGTTTGTTAGCTGTTAAATTACTAACCATTGAAGAGAGGGAAGCTCCTAATGCACCAGCAAGTGCAGCAATAGATCCTCCACCAGGAGCAGGGGATTCACGCGATACTTCATCCACAAAGTCTGTTAACTTCATTTCAACTAGAGCATCATCTAAATTGGAAGGTAGTCCAAGAACACGTTCGTCAATATTAAAGCCTGCTACATCAGTTAAACCTAGAGATTGCACAGCTGTTTCTAAAATATCTCGTATTGGAATTCCAACAGATCTTCCTTGTTTTGCTAAGTAGTATTTACCAACTTCAAGTATTGCTGGATAAGGAACCATACCTACAATTTCAGAACCTGTTACAATAAGTCCACGCTCAGTAGCCATTTTTCGTGTAGCCGCAATAACATGATGCATAGAAGTAACATTATAATCTGTAAGATTAATAGAAATTTGTGCTCGGCCGTAATCAGGAACCATCCAGCCAATAGCCTTGCAATTAGAAAAGAGGCCAGGTTTCTTTACTGATTTCCCTATTACACTTTTTGAATCAATTGCATTTAAAGCTAACAATTCTGTTAAAGAGTAATCGTGTTCATTTGTACAATGATCTGAAACTTCATCATAAGTAGCTCCAACAAAATCACAATTACCGCATGGATAATGATTTTCTTTATATTTTAATATTGAAGTTCCCATATAATAAAATGGGAAGATACTTCCAGAACGTGCTGAACGACCTTTCTCGCGCAATTCAAAAGCTATATCAGTTGCATGTAATTTTTCACGTGTATTAAGACTAATATTGTAAGCAATTAAAAACTCGCGAACTCCAATAACTGTAGCACCGCTACGAGCATTAAATTTAAACGGTCCAAAATCTGGCTCCCATTCTGGTTTTTTAAATTTCTCTGCGAGTGCTTCATATTCACCAGCTCTTACTACCGCAAGATTTTCTCTCTCCAGTTTCTGTGCAGATTTTTCATATAAATAGATTGGAATACCCAATTCATTTCCCACACGTTCGGCAACTTCTTTGGAAAGTTCAATTGTCTCAGCAATTGTAATGCCACTAACAGGAACAAATGGACATACATCGGTTGCTCCCATGCGAGGATGTGAACCTTGGTGTGTAGACATATCAATTAACTCTGAAGCTTTTTTTATAGATTGAAACGCTGCTTCTTTTACACTTTTAGGGGAACCAATAAAAGTAACAACGGTTCTATTCATATCGTAGCCAGGGTCAACATCAAGTAGTTTTATTCCATCTACTTTTTCAATTTCATCAGTTATTTGCTTAATAATTTCTGGGTTTCTTCCCTCAGAAAAATTTGGAACACATTCAATTAATTGTTCGTGCATAATTTCCTCAAAGATTACTTGTTATAATTTTGTATTAAAATTTAGCTGAATTAAATCGGTTATTCAAGGAGTGTAAAAAGATAATTAGTTTGTAGGATAAGAGTATTTTTGAAGGGCTTCACATAAAAAACGGCTACAAATCCAATTCCCCAATTGAGATTAATAACCGTTTAGTTTTTCTATGTGAATCCTGTATTAAATTTTTGATAGTAGAGCTTGAAATCTTTCATCTATTTATTTCCTTAATTTTGTATTTATTTAAGCTTAATACAATGCATGGTCAAAAAGGTTCCCGATTTTGGGATGATTCTATTAGTAATTACGGATCACAAAATGTAAATTTGGTAGTTAAGATATTAAAAACAAATAAGTTAACTATTTGAATGATGAGAGTGAAATGAAATTAAGACTATGGCTTATGTTATTAATTGCATCCATATTTGTGTTAAACTGTGGTGAAAAAGAGATCCAAAGCATTGATTTGAAAGATGCGATATTTAGAGCTGAAGGGAACCATCCGTCATGGAAATTAGAAATAGATTCAAATGATGAGATTCATTTTTATTCAAATTCTGAATTTGGAAAGATAATTACATCTAATTCTAAAAAAAGTATTCTACTGGATATAGATGCTACAAGTTATTATGCCAAAACAGAATTAGCTGAAATTAAGGTGGTAATTTTTAGAAAACAATGTCTTGATTCTAAAGAACATAAAGAGTTTAAATTTGAAGTTAAAGTAGCTACAAAAAATAAAGGTGATGAAAACTTTTCAAATTTTACTGGTTGTGGCGAGTATCTATAAAATTAGAATTTTCTAAATCCTAATTCTTAATCAAAACGCATTTTCAATATGGTTTATTTTAGGAGCTTCATTTCCTCTTAGTAGAACCCCAACAACATCAAATCTGCAATCAATATCAGTAATTTTCTTTTCCATTAAATAACCCTCTGCAATTTTCCTTATTTGGCTTTGTTTGTTTTTGGTTACTCCCTGAATAGGATCTCCAAATTCAAGATTTTTTCTTGTCTTAACTTCTACGAAAACTAGTACTTCACCATCCATGGCAATTATGTCAATCTCTCCATGACCGAAATGGTAATTTCGTTCTACAATGGTAAAGTTACTTTCAGTTAACAAATCGCATGCGTAATCTTCACCCTTATCTCCAGTTTGCTGTTTGTAATGTGGCATAAGCTTTAGACTCCAAAGTTAGTATTTTACTCATTCAAAATATTTTTAAGAAAACTCATTCTATGTAAAGATGTTGCTCCATATTTAACAATAGCATCACGATGTTCTTTTGTTCCATATCCTTTGTTTTTATGCCACAAGTATTCTGGATGTTTTTTGCCTTCAGAAATCATAATTCTATCACGTGTAACTTTTGCCAGAATGGATGCCGCGGCAATTGAAAAAGATTTTGAATCTCCTTTCACAATTGTCTTTGTTGGAATTTTTGAATTGAATGATATATTTCCATCTATTAGAATTAAGTCTGGAATTGTTTTTAATTCTGCAACAGCAAGTTGCATTGCTTTTAGCGTTGCTTGTAAAATATTAATTTCATCAATCTCTTTTTGATGAACAACTCCAACTCCAAAATCAACTGCGTTATTAATTATTTCAGTATAAAGTTCTTCTCTAACTTTTGCAGTTAGTTTTTTTGAATCGTTTATTCTTTCTATCACTGTATTCTTATCAAAAATGGCAACAGCAGCAACTACAGGTCCAGCAAGTGGACCACGACCAGCCTCATCGACTCCAGCAATGATTTTAACAGAGTTACTTAAAAAGGATTTGTCGAATTCTTTTAATTTCATTGAATTTTTGTTCCTATAAATATTGCAATAACACCAAAGACCATTCCAAGTTTTAATAAGTTACTTACTTTTCTTAATCTTTTGGGCAAAAGGTTTTTCTTTAGCTCTAAAGAAACAAAAGTTAAAATTCCATTAACAAAAAGAGAAACAAAAATGAAATAATAGAGGTTATAAATTTTTAGTATAAATGGCACTGTAGTTGAAATAATTAATAGAACACTTAAAGCATTAATAAGTTTAACTGTACTATTAACTCCATACTTTATAGGGTAAGTCTTAATACCAATAGTTTCATCCCCTTCAATATCCTCAATATCTTTTACTAATTCTCTTATTAAGCTAATTAAAAAGGCAAATAGAGCCGGAATAATTCCATAATAAATATTTTCTGCAACAACACTTCCAAAGAGGAAAGCCAATCCTGTTGAAAAAGCTACTGCAATATTTCCAACCAAGGGAATACCTTTTAGTTTGTACGAATAGAAAAACATTAATATGGAGGTTACAATAACAATCTTGAATGCGTTTGCTCCTAAGTTATAATATGAGAGCGTTAGCGTAAAAAATGTGAAATAGAAGTAGAGTTCTAACACAATTTTTGATGAAATTAGACCTTTAGGTAATGGTCTTTTAGGACGATTAATCTTATCAATTTCAATATCAAAATAATCATTAATTATATTTCCACCAGCATTAACAAGTGCTCCAATTAATCCCGCCACAAGAAACAATGAATAGTTAATTGAATCAGTACAAATTAAACATGCTACAATTATTGTTAAAAATGTAATTAAACAATTAAGAGGGCGTATTAATGATATCATTGTTTTTAGGTTTTGCAAACTACTTCTGAAATATTATTAATAAAAACTATTCTACCATTTAAAATAACTAAAACTCACCAATCAATCCAAAATGGATTTTACCTTGGTTGAATGAATCTCCCTCGGCAAGAGCGTAACTAATTGCAAGCATACCTAATCCAGTTTCAAAAGTCATTCCAATTCCATAACCAACTTTTGTTGCTGAAAATTCCGACATTTGTTGTAGTGGCAAAGAGTCTCTTTTATAATATGCAATATCCGTAAAGAGAAATGCGTAAGATCTACGTCCCACTAGATAACGATATTCAATGTTTGTCCATAAAATTCTATTTGCAGTAAATTGATTCTCCTGATATCCACGGAGTGTATTGTTTCCACCAACTCGGTACATATCACTAATTTCAATGTCATCCCCTCGTAGTTCTCTTCCATGCAAACCTATAAAAGGAATATGCCGAGTAAAGAAACTTTTAAATAGAAGTAAATCTAATTCTAGCCTAAATTGATTTGGATTGGTGTCGGTTGTATCTGAAATATATTGACTAGGACCGTTAATGTTTTTTGAACTATACTTATATGTATTTAGAATATATAGACCTTTAGATGGAACAAAGACATCATCACGAGTATCATACTTGAAATTTACTCCACTATTTATGGTTGTAGAATTATAAACAGTAAATCCATTATCATCTGGATTAGTAGGAATTGTAAATTCTTGTGAAAAAATAAGGGCAGATGAAAAAGATTCAGTTGCAAGAAACTCTATATTAGCATTTAATGTACGTTGCACATAGGTTGAATCTTGCTGTCGTTGAAACAATAGCAAGTCAATGTTAAATGGTAAACCAAAAACCCACGGCTCAAGATATTTCAATTCTAGTTCTTGCGAATGTCTATCAAGCTTACTCCATTTAAAAGAGAGTGCCCGCCCAGTTCCAAAAAGATTTCTTAGATTCACATTAACAAGCCCAGTTAAGTATCCATCTTGGTCATCATTGGATGATGGAATATATCCAATGATTCCATCAAAGAAATTTGTCCCTTTTTCAACTACATCAATTTGCAAAACACCTTTATCTTTTGAATTAAAAAAATATTTTGGAGTTGGAACAGTTTCAAAAAAATGAAGTCTATTTATTTTGGATGGTAACTTATCAATTTTATCTTGGGAGTAATAATCGCCTTTGTTAATACGGAGTTCCCGAGTTATTACATATTCTTTAGTTTTGGAATTACCATTTACAATTATTGTGTCAATCTTACTAGCTTGGTTTTTTTTGAAATCTAGATAAATATCAACAAGATGCTCATCTTGTTCTGCATCATAAAAAAAGTAAAGTGATTCTATATTTATGGATGTAAAAGGGAATCCATTATTCTCAAAAAAAGTTAACATTTCAGAGAATGAGTTTTCTAAATCGGTTATAATAAAAGGGGATTCCTTTAACAAATAGAATTTCTCGTTAACTCTTTCTAATTCAAGTGAATCAAGATTTTGGATAAATATTTCACTCACATAAGTTGGATCTCCTTCATCCAGTTTGACACTAATATTTACTCTCTGTGAGTCTTCAGAAAAAAATGTTTTAATACTATCAATTTGATAATTGTAATATCCATTTTGTTGTAGGTTATAAGAGATTCGGTTTTGGATTGTATCAGTTGCAGAGTCAAAATATTTTTGATTTTTTAGGTTAATCCAATTTGAGTAATCCCTTTGTGTAAAATCATATTTGCCAATAACCTCAACATTATCAATAGTTTGAGCAAGTATTGATAACATTGAAAAGAAGAATAAGTGAGTAAATAAAACTTTAACTGTGAGTGGGCGAATCATTAATCAACTTAAATTTTTTGCCAATTGGTTTTAGAATAATTGAATCGACAACACTCTCAATTTCTTCTAACATTACTGTACAAACATCCCAGCGTGATGCATTTATGCTACCTAGTGCAGTTGCAATTTTTGTAAACTCATTAAAGACCATAGCTTTTTCCAAGCCATAGGCTATGCCAGCAACAAAAGCATCGCCACTTCCTGTTGCATCAATTTCATTTATTTTAGGTGATTCTATCTTATAGATGAAATCAAATTTAGAGGCAAGTATAGGTTTGGCACCATCAGTGATGAAAGAGAGTCTAATTCCCTGAGCATATAATTTTTTAAGGAAGTTTATTTTGCTTTGCTGAGTTTTAAGTTTGATGTTGAACGAACTTTCAATTTCTTGAGCATTATTGTGAAGAATGGTTGGAGTAGCATTAATACAACTTTGGAGGTGGTCTCCATAAGTATCGAGAATAGAGACTTTATCTAATTCATTTGCTAATTCAATTCCGTAAGTAATAATAGATGCAGCTTCTTTGTTAGGCACACTTCCAGAAAAAACAACAATTTTACAATTTTGAATCATTTTAATAAGTTTTGTTTTAAACTCATTTATTTCATTTTCAGAAAGCTTACTTTGAGGTTCAAAGATAGATGTAATTCTATTTTTAGATTTCTCAATTGCTAGTGTTGCTGCTCTTGTTTCTCCTTTGGAGGAAACCGATGTGAAATTAATATTTTCATCAATTAATACTTTTCGTAATTGCTTACCGTTGTTTCCACCAAGAAAAAGTAGAGCTGTATTTTTTACTGAAAGATAATCAAGTTGTCTACTGACATTGATGCCTTTTCCACCAGCCTTTTGATTTTTTTTTATTCCACGGCTCACTTTGCCTAAGCTAAGAGTCTCTATTTCAATTCTGTTTTCAAGAAGAGGATTTATTGTTACTGTTAGTATCATGCTATTAAATTTATTAAATAATTTATTGTCTATATCTGTACCAATCGCCATAATTTCTATTTAGTAATCTATAATCTCCGAAACCTGTTTCATCAAGAAAAACAAATTCTTGATTAATATTGTAGTAGTACCAAATTTCATAAGGTTTACTATCAAACTCAAATGGGTGGCGATCAACATTCTCTGGTGGACCAAGAACAATATATATCATTCCCATATCAGTTTTCCAGCCATCAAAATAATGTTTAAAGTTTTTATTTGCGTATGAAACTCTACGATAATACTCACGTAGGACTTCATTTTGAGTAGTAGTAGGAGATGGGTCTTTCTTCTTCCAAAAGTCTTTATATTTTTGAAGCTTTTCTTCAAAATCATCAGTTTCAAGCATATCATCTCTTTCATCAGATGTTGAAATATATGACATTTGTTCAATTGCAAGATCAAGATTTGTAATAGAAGAAGGAAACCCAAAAATCTTAGAAACAAATTGTTTTGATGTTCCAGAAATAATATCATCGTCGTTATCAATAGCCTTAACAGTAAGCTTATATTGACCTAGTGAGATTTTAGAATTATCAAGTTGCATCTTTATTTGATTAACACCAGTTGTGATTTCACGTACTTCTGTATATTTTAAAATTTCCTCGCCATCCTTCGTTTCTACGAGATATTCGAAATTAATGGATTCTAATTTGTCTGAATAAAGTTCGTAAAAAAAGAATAAAGTAGAGTCGGATGATGAGATTGCATTAGAAATATTTAAAACAATTTGACTATCAATTTCGGATGAAATTAGAAGTATATCACTAAAGTTTAGTGGTTTACTAAAATCTCTAACTTCAAGTTTTGCTTCTGCTGAATAATCCTTTTTAGAATCTTTATCATATAGCAGACATGTCAATACATACTCATTTGGTGGAAGCTCAAAAGATTTAAATCCAAATTTATAATTATTTTCAGATGATGCTTTATTAAAATCATCAACAACTATTTTTCCGTTCCAAACTTTTTCAAGAATTTTATTTTCTTTGTCTTCATCATAAATAGTTAGAGTAACAGAGTACTTAGCTCTAAATTTATTTTGATATTTTACAAATTGAAGGTTAGAATATGGAATTTGAAAATAAACGTCAAGACGAGTTTTTTCAGGAGTCTCTCCCTTGTAATTTGCAGCGTCAATATAAAAACCTGGATATTCACCAGGCGGTACAATACCTTGTGAATATTCAACTTGAGCAAGAATTGGAAAACTTATAAATAACAAAAAGAAAAATAGTTTCATTATTAACCTTCTAACCATTTGTTTAACTCAATTTAGCAAATAAATCGTAATCATTGTAGTCAATAATTACTACATTATAGATATTTCCAACTTCCAACTTCTCACTATTTTCAATTAGCACTTCACCATCAACTTCTGGAGCATCTCGCTCGGAGCGTGCAACATAGTAATCACCATCAAGAGCATCAATAATAACTTTAATATTTTTGCCAACCAAGGATGCATTCTTTGCAAGTGAAATTTCTTTTTGAATTTCCATCAACTTATTATTTCTCTCAATTTTAACTTCCTCAGAGATTGGGTCTCCAAGTACATATCCAGTAGTATCATCCTCTTGCGAATAATTAAAGACTCCAACTCTTTCAAATTTCGTCTCTTTTACAAATTCGCAAAGTTCATTAAAATCAGCTTCAGTTTCATTTGGAAATCCAATAATAAAAGTTGTTCGTAAAGTTAAATTTGGAATTTTCTCTTTTAATGTTTCAATTAATTCAATTGTTCTTCTTTTTGTAATTCCTCTTCGCATCTCTTTTAAAACATTATCGGAGATATGTTGTAAAGGCATATCAACATAATTTAGCACTTTTGGATTACTTGCAATTGTTTCAATTGCTTCGATAGGGAAGTGAGAAGGATAAGTATAAAGGAGTCGAATCCATTCAATTCCGTCAACGTCACTTAATTTATTCAGAAGCTCGTCTAGATTTCTTTTACCGTATAAGTCAAGCCCATACTCAGTTGTATCTTGTCCAATAATAATAAGTTCTTTAACACCTTTAGCAGCAAGGGATTTTGTCTCTGTCACTAAATCATCAATCGATTTTGAACGGTAACCACCACGTATTAATGGTATGGCACAGAAGGAGCAAGGATTGTCGCACCCTTCAGAAATTTTGATATAAGCAAAGTGTTTTGATGTGGTAAGTTCACGTTCACCGAGAAGTTCGGTTTTTAATCTTCCACCAAGTTCTTCAACTATTCCTTTGTAATCTTCAGTTCCAAAATATTTATCAACTTCCGGAATATCTTTCTTAAGATCAAATTCGTAACGCTCAGATAAGCAGCCAGCGACATATACTTTTTTTACTTTGTGTGCTTTTTTTAGAGCAACAGCTTCTAAAATTGTATTGATTGATTCCTCTTTTGCTGGATTTATAAATCCACATGTATTTATAATAAGCGAGTCCGCATCGTTAGGATTGTCAACTATTTCGAAGTCATTTATTTTTAATTGAGCCATTAAACGTTCTGAGTCTACTGCGTTTTTTGAGCAGCCCATTGTTATTATTCCAATCTTTTGTTTCATATAACATCTTTCTTTTAAATTTTGAGTTTACAAAGATAAAGGAAATTTATGAGAAAATTATTAGTAGAAGAAAATGAAATATAGATAATGAGCTGCGCTCTATTGTGGGGGTTGTATAGGAGATTGTCTCTAAAGACCATAAAGTGTCATTCTGAGGAGTGAAACGACGTGAGAATCTTTAATAATTGCTATAATTAAAAGATTTCTCTCTCCGTTCGAAATGACATGAATCTCTTTTAATAGAGACTTCAGCCCCTTTTTTAATATGGATAAAAAATATAAAACAAAAGTGAAACTCCAAATAAAACCCACATTGCTGGATGTATCTCTTTTGATTTACCTCCAACAAGTTTTGCGATTGGATAGATCACAAATCCTGCTGTCATCCCAATTCCAATATTATATGTAAAACTCATTAATACAATTGTAATAAATGCTGGTATCACATCTGTTAAATCATCAAAGTTTAGCTTTGTAATTGGACGTACCATGAGCATTCCCACGATGATAAGAGCCGAGCCGTATGCATAGGATGGAACCACAGTTAATATTGGTGTAAAGAAGAGGGCAACAAGAAAAAGAAGCGCTGTAACAACAGATGTGAAGCCTGAACGTCCACCAGCTTCTATACCTGCTGCAGATTCAATGAATGTTCCAGTTGTAGTTGTACCTAACAATGCACCCACAATTGTAGCAGAAGAATCGCAAAGCATTGGTTTTTCAATTTCTAGTAAGTTTCCATTTTCGTCAAGAAATCCACCTCGGTACGAAACACCAATTAGAGTACCCATTGTGTCTACAAAATCCATTACAAAAACAGTGAGAATTACTGCAAGAAATCCCCAAGTAATGGCACCTATTATATCAAGTTGCAGGAATATTTCTGACACATCAGGAGGCATACTTATAAAACTATTTGGTAATTGGGTTACTCCAAATATAAATCCAAGGATAGTTGTTAAAATAATTCCAATTAAAATTGCAGCATTGATTTTTCTAATCATAAAAATTGTAATAGATAAAAGACCCACAATAGCAAGTAAATTAGAAGCTTCATGAAGATTGCCAACTTTAACTGGCGCCCCTGGAACACCAATTGTAATTATTCCAGTTTCATTTAGACCTATAAAGGCAAGGAAAAAACCAATTCCTACAGCGAAAGCAATTTTAAGAGATTCTGGGATAGCATTAGCAAGCCATCCACGTATTTTAAGAATAGTTAAAATTGTAAAGAGTACACCAGAGATAAAAATTGCTCCGAGTGCGGTTTGCCAACTAAAGCCAAGGACTTTAACAACAGTAAAAGCGATGAAAGCATTTTCGCCCATGTATGGGGCAATTGCAAATGGTCGCTTTGCATAAACCCCCATAGCAAGTGTGCCAAAGAAAGCGCTAATAATAGTAGCAACCATTGAAGGTCCAACTGGAATGCCAGCAACCTCAAGTATTTTTGGATTAACAATAATTATGTAAGCCATTGTTACAAATGTTGTAAAGCCAGCTATTATTTCGGTTTTGTAATTTGTATTTAGTTCATCGAATTGAAAGTACTTTGCAATCATCTAAATCCTCAAATATTCAATTATTAGAAATTACGAAAAAGTTAGAAGAAGATTTTTGAATTATGGTGAGAAAAAATATTTTCGTTAAATCTGGGTGGTCATTACATGATGTATCTTTTATGCAAATGGATTCAATTTAAAATAAGAAACCCTCTCTAGCTCAATGTTAGAGAGGGCTTTGTTGCAGTTTTACTAATTTTACTTGAGTAAAATCATTTTTTGTGTTTGCACAAATTGACCAGCTTCCATTCTGTAGAAGTAAACACCACTAGCAAATCTTGAAGCATCCCAATTGATTTTATATGCACCTGCAGGAACATAGTCATTTACTAATACTTCAACTGCTTGACCAACAGCATCATATATTGTAATGTTAACATTCATTTGCTCTGTAATTGCAAAATCAATTGATGTTGTAGGGTTGAAAGGGTTTGGATAGTTTTGACTAAGTGTAAACTCGTCAGGAACAATATTAGCAATTCTTTCAACACTAACTGTATGTGACCACCATGAACCATCAGGACCGTATGTTTCCATTAATTTATTTGCAAGAGCAATATCGGCAGCTTCAGTCCAATCTGTTAAAGAAGCATCTGCTCCTGTATTAAAGATAGGATTTGAACCGTTCTCAATTCCTCTGTGACAACTAGTTGCACAAGCATTTGGCATTGCAAATTCATTCGTTTTTTGTGGAGGTATTACTTCGAATGTATGAGAATGCATATCGTAAGCAACTGCACTTTTCCCAACTTTTGGATTGTGACATTTTGTACATCTTGAATTCCCACTTCCATCAGGATCATATGCGTGGTTTGTGTGAGCAGAAACTATTGCACCAATTCCTTCTACATTATTTGCATAGTCAGCAACCATTTCAACAGAAATTTCTTCAAATGCACCGTGAGTTGCATGGCATGATAAGCAAAGAGTATTATTATCATTTTCTGTTACTATTGTTATTTCAGCTCCGAGAGAATCAGTCTCTATTACTTGTTTAACGATATGATGTTTAGTATCGTTATGTACGTCATGGCATTCGAAGCAAGTAACTTGGTGATATGCGTATGTAGGTTTGCTAGATTGATATAAATCATAAAATTGTTGATGATGCTGTGTTGAACTTGTAGGACCTTCAGATGCTTTGTCTCCCCAATAACCGCCACCGTCTGTATAAATATCTGCTACCATGTCGCCAACTTCCCATCCTTCAAGAGTATCATCATGAAATGGGAATCCAAAAGTATTATTTGGTAAGCTTTTACCTCTCGAGTGACACATTCCACACAAGTTATTAGCTTGATCTGCAGTTAAATTTTTAGGATTGATAATTTTAGTTTTATCACCAGTAGAAGCATGGTCTCCACCAGGTCCGTGACATCTTTCGCAAGTTGTATTTATTTGATCAAGAGCGCCGTCGCCGTCGATATCATAAACATTAACCATTCCAGCATAAAGGGCATCATTCTCCATAGGAGCACCTTTCATTAACCATTCGTTATTCGCATCTTGCCAAACTTCTAAACCATTTGAATGGCAACCAGAACAATTTTTAGCAATGTTTCTACTATTTTTAGCAATGTCTGTTAGCATTGAAGCAGATGTATATAGAGGTGTATTTCCATCATACCAATCTGATCCATGATATACAACATATTCATCAGTTTTTTCGTTGTACTGAACTGGAGATACATAGTACCCATTTGAATAACCTTCAGATGTTTCAACTTTCATCATATATCTTTGTTTATAAAGACCGCTACCACCATAAGTCATAAATACTTTATGAGTAACATCTCCCATTGTAATTGTGTATCCATCAGTAGCACTATAACCTAATATTGGTGCATTTGGTTTATATGAATCAAAGTTACTTGTAATACTGTTGAAGTCAAGACCATCTATGAAATCATCAACGCCATTTGCATCATAGTCGTTAATCATTCCATAAAGATCTTCCATTGTACGGGAATCATCAAGCACTGTAGTATAACCATTAGCATGCATTGAGGTTCTCCAGTCTGCTTGACCGGGATGGCACTGTAAGCACTTTTCAGGACCAACAAAGGTCTGTGCAATAATAAGATTTGAAACTAATAAAAGTGACATTAAAATAAATAATTTATTTTTCATGACTTTCTCCTTTTGTTATTAAAATAATTACATCGGAAAAATATAGAAGTTGAATTAGTTTTTAAAGGAAACAATAATGAAAAGTTTTTCACTTTTATTGCACTAAAGAATAAAAAAAAACCCTCGATAATAAGGGTTAAACTCCAAATCTCAGGAAGTTAAATAAAATTAAAAAAGGGAACCATTTGGTTCCCTTTTTTAATTTCTAATTCTGGTTTTTTTCTATTACCATACAGTAAGAGTCAATCCAAGATTTTCTTCTATATTATTTATGATTGCTTTAACATAAGCTGGGTTATGATAAATGCTACCATGATCTGCATGAAGAACATTGTAGTTCCAGAATGCTGTATATTCAGTACCTGTTAATTCAAGTGGTGCACTACCTGATGCAAGACTACTGACATTACCTTCATCATCATATTCATACCAACCATTTTCAACTAATTTTGCTTCAATTAAAACAACAGCATCATGCGCCTTAGTTGCAACGCCATTTATATCAATATCAGAAGCACCAGAGTGACAAGTTTGACAATTATCTTCACTAGCAACGAAATTATGGTCTGCATTTCCACCCATATGGCAAGATACGCAACCAACAGAAGCGTGAGCCATTTGTCCTTGGTTTAAATCAATAGTACCATTTCTATCATCAGCACCTTTTCCGAAGATTACTGAACCCATCATACCATAATGTGGTCCTGCATGGCTGCTAGTAATTGAAACTCCATCAGTTGGATCTTCAGGTGTTTCATCATAGGCTGTATAGTCACGTCGAGGTTGGTGACAAGTAATACATAAATTGGCTGATTTGCCTTCGCCAAAAGATTCACTTCCACCAGTTAAATATTCAACTGCTCCATCAACAAGCACACCGTAGGTGAAATCATTAACTTCTTCAGAATCATGTAATGAGTGACAAGATTTACATGTTAAACCAGTAACAGTTCCCAAACTCATATCAGAGCCAGTTTGAACGTAGCTTCTGAAATTTTCATGAGAATGGCAACGTCCACAACCTTCTCTACCACCATAGTTTAGAGAATTTGCCATTGTTGCATGGTCATGCTGATTCAATTCATAGCGTTTTTCAATAATAACATCGTCACTATGGCATGTTAAACAAGCGCCTGATGTAATATCCATGCCGTCAGCACCATCTGCACCATCAACACCGTTTATACCATCTTGACCATCTTGACCGTCAGCACCATCTTGACCGTTTATACCGTTAGTACCATCTGCGCCGTCAGAACCTGCTGGACCTGCTGGACCTTCACAACCAATTAAACCCATTAGAACCATAACTGATAGAGCAACAAACCAATTAAAAAGAGAGCTTCTTTTTGTATTGCTTTTCATAATATTACCTCAATTTGTTTAGAATTACTGTATTGCTTTACTTAAGTAAGCACACAATCGTGTAGTATTTATATACTATTAATTTGTACTCATAAACTTTAAAAAACTGTAAATAATAGTAAAGGAAACAATAATGAAAAATTTTTCATTATTAAACCTTGACGTATTATTAGGTGTTGTTTCCGCATATAAACATGAAAAATTTTTCATTATTCTAATAAATACTTTTAGTAAGATATTTTATATATTTGTTTCGAGAAGGGAACCGAAATGAAAATATTAATTGTAGAAGATGAAAAAAAAATAGCTAACTCATTAAAGAAAAATTTTAATGATGAAGGTTTTGATACCATTGTTTGCTACGATGGTGCAGAGGCTCTAGAAATTGTATCAAAAGAAAAATTTGATATTATTCTATTAGATTGGAGACTACCTGAGGTAACGGGTATAAATGTTTGCAAGAGAATACGCAGTGCAAATAATAATACTCCAATTATTTTACTAACGGCTCTCACAAATATTGCAAACAAAGTTGAGGCGCTTGATAGTGGGGCGGATGATTATGTTACCAAGCCATTCTCCTTTGAGGAAGTACTTGCTAGAGTTAATGCTCAAATAAGAAGAAATAAGTTTTCTAGTAGTATAATTGAATTTGAAAATTTATCTTTAAATCTTATTACACATATACTTAAAACAGAAACAGACTCTATAAAGCTTCCTGAAATGGAGTTTGAATTATTAAAATATTTCTTAGAAAACAAAGACCAGATAATAAATAGAAAAACTTTGTGTGAGGATGTTTGGAAATTAAAGTTTATACCTGGTACTAATGTTGTTGATGTAACTGTAAAAAATCTTAGAAATAAATTGGAAAAAAGTACGGGCAAAAAATTTATTAAGTCAGTTTATGGGGAGGGATATCTTTTTATCTCTAGTTAAGATTATGAAAAAACCAATGATTACAAAGAGTGTAAGAAAGAATGCTACAATTTTAACTTTAGTATTATTTATTGGATATCTAATTTTTAACTTTTTTACAGTTATTCAAATAAATTACTTTTTTATCGATAATATTGATACAAGATTAAAGCATGAAATTGAGCATATAAGAAATAACATAGAAATTATTGATGATACTATAGTAATAGAATCGGAAAAGACATTTCAAGAATATGAAATGCTTCACGAAACAGATAATGCATTCTTCGTTCAAATCTATGGTAAAGATGGAACTCTATTTTTTCAAAGCGCAAATATAAAATTTATACCCGGATTACCTGCAGCAGTTTATGAATTTCCTGATGAGTTTTTAATAAAAGATGAAAATGTTAATTTCAAAGGACTAAGGGTTTGTTATTCAAAAATATATTTTAGGAATGAAATTTTTGGCTATATCCAACTATCAACGACAAAAACGGCCGTTAATAGTGCTACTGAAGATATTATTTCTTTTAATTTATTAACCCTTCCTTTAGCGTTTATACTTTTTTTACTTGTGGGGCTGTTTTTTGCAAAGCAATCGTTAAATCCTATAAATAAGATTATTAAAATTTCCAATGAAATTACAGCTACAAACTTAAGCAAGCGAATTGATTATGATGCAGACAATGAAGATGAACTTGGAAGGCTGAAAGCAACACTTAATAATTTATTTGATCGTTTGGAATTCCAAATAAATCAAATATCACAATTCTCCGATAATGCATCACATCAATTAATGACTCCATTAACTGCAATTAATACAGAGTTGGAATATGTATTAAAAAAAGAACACACTATTGAGGAATATAAAGAGACATTAGAAAATATTGATGAGCAAACCTCTGAAATGATAAATATTGTTAAAACACTTTTAATACTTGCAAAGGATTGTTCAGTTTGTAGTGATAGTCATAAAGTCTTTAGCTTAACAAATTTATTAAACAATGAAGTTAAGGAAGCATTCAAAACTAGTAACGTTACAATAAACATATCTGAAAATATATACCTTAAAGGTGAAGGTGAATATTTTAAAATGGTATTAGAAAATCTGATAAGTAATGGTATTAAATACTCATCAAAAAATGACGAGATTAGGGTTGAAGTTGAAAAGGGAAGTGAAAACATTAAAATATTAATTTATGACAATGGAATTGGAATACCTGATGCTGAAAAAAGCAAAGTATTTGAAAGATTCTATAGAGGTGAGAATATTGAAAGTGGTGTAATTAAAGGGCATGGACTTGGGCTAAATCTAGTGGAAAATGTTGTGACAAAAATGGGTGGAAAAATATTGGTGCGGGATAATAAACCTAAAGGAACAGTTTTTATTTTAGAAATGCCAACATTATTATTAGAATGAGAGAATAATAATGGTGGCAATACCGAAAGACCTTATTAAGAATCGCTAAATATGTAAAAGATACCCGCTAGAAAATTGCGGGTATGACGATTAAAAAAAATTATGATCTCTTCGCTTCTTTAGTTCTTCTCACCATCGCAATTAAAAACCCAAGAACAATTGTAAGAGTTCCAATCCAAATTAAATTCATAAATGGCTTAATACTCATATCTACCCAGAGTGAAGCACCTTTAGCAACTTGAATAGTTTGGTTGTTTTCATCAGGAGTTAGTTCAGTAATAATCACATCAATTACACCTGAAGCATCAAGATTTAACATTTCAATTTTAAGATTTGCTTCTTCAATTGTTACATGTTCATATGTTTTGCTACCACCACTACTTTTCATTTTGGGTTCAACATTATAAACTTTCCCATTGTGATTTATCTCAACCAAAGCACCAATAAAAAAGTCGGCACCAGATTGCATCAAGTTCATCGCATCTTTAGGGAAATTAAATTTAGTAAAAGTAATTTGGGACTCGTGGAATTCAAAAGGAATTCCTTTTGATAAAGTAGTTTCGTGTTGATGTCCTCCACCAGAGTTTGAAGTCTTTGCTTCTTCGTAACTGATTGGTGAAATATAAAAATCCTTTGTAATAAGATTTATAATATCAGGATCACGCATTAAGCTTTGGTTAAATTCTGACATATACATAACTGGTGCGAGATTACTTTTTGAACCATCTCTTTCAATTAAAATATCGAATGCAAACTTTTTACCATTCTCTATTGGATGATATCCAGTAAAAGTAATATCGTAACCAAGCTCTGATTTAGTTTCACCCTGTATTAACTCTAGTTGTTTCTCCTCTGAAAACCAACCAGAAGCAATTACACCAAGCATAAATAGGGCAAAACCAATATGGGCAATGTAACCACCAACAAAAGATGCATTTCCTTTAATTATTTTGAATGCAACTAGACTATTTGACACTAGAGTAAAATAAGCAGAGAATAAAAATAAGATTGCCATAATATCTGTAAAACCACCTATGAATACAGTAACTAGAGTAACCGTAAATGTAACTGCTAAAGGAATTTTAAGACCATCTATAAGTTTTTTCTCTTTTGTTTTTTTCCAATTAAGCAGAAGACTAACACCATTTAAGAATCCCATTAAAATTGCAATTGGAAGAGTCATCTCATTGTAAAAACTAATTTCTACTGCTGAACCAAAAATTGGAGCCGAGGTTCCAGCAAGAATAATAACTGATGAACTAATTAGAACAACTGATGCTGTAAAGAGAGCCAACTCTTTTGAGAGAATATTTTCTTCTACAGTAAAAGTTTTTTCTAAATACTTCCAACGGTAGATTATTCCACCAAATCCTAGTATAGTAAATGTTCCAATAAACAGAAGTAGTAAGATGTATGTTACCATTCCAGGAGAAACAAAGGAGTGAACAGAGGCTGAACCTAATACACCACTACGTGTAAGGAATGTTGAATAAAGAACTAACAAGTAAGTGAGAATTGAAAGGATTAAATTAGTTTTAATAAATCTTCCAGGATGATCTTTTGTCTGAGTCTTTTTCTGAATAATCATTGTATGAATTCCAGCAACACCGATAATCCAAGGAACAAGGGATGAGTTTTCCACTGGATCCCAACCCCAATATCCACCCCAGCCAAGAATAATGTATGCCCAATATCCACCAAGCATTATTGCTAATCCTAGTATTGCCATTCCACCTAGTAGCCAAGGTAATGAAGGAGCAACCCATTCGCGGTAATCGTTTTTAATTAACGCTGCAAAAGCAAATGCAAAGGGAACAGTTGACATTGCAAATCCAACAAAAAGCATTGGAGGATGAATTTGCATCCAGAAGTTATCAAGTAATGGATTTAATCCTTTACCGAATGCAATAAAATCATTTATCGAAATTCCGTTACTGGCAAGGAGACCAGCTAATTTTTCATTAAGTAAAACTAAACTCGTTCCAGTTGATTGATCCGTGAAAAGAAAATCTTGCAAGAATGGAAGTGATATATATGTCTGTGCAATGTTTTTAATATCTATATAAGTTGGATCGAGCCATATTAGTGTAAATGGATTTTTAAGTCCAGGGCTTACCATCACTAATAAGAAGGCCAATGCAAGAGTGAACACCATCATCACTCGGCTCTCTAAATCACCACGCTTTGCAGTGTATTCGAGTAGAGCTATTCCTGATAATGCAGTTAACAGAAGCCAAAGCATAAAACTTCCTTCTTGTCCAGCGTAGAACGTTGACATTAACATTCCAATTGCAAGATCACTATTTGAGTAATCGTAAATATATTTAAATTCGTACTGATGGTTTAATATTGCACTCATTAGATATGCGGACGCACCAAGTACAGAAATAGCAGTAGCATGGTAACCAGCTCTAGCTAATTTTAATGTATTACTATAGCCTTTATATGTTAGGTAGTACATAATTATGGAAAAAACAGATGCCAATAAAGCAAATGTTAGAAGTATATTTCCAATCATTTTTAGATCCTTTCTATTATAAATTCAAAAACTGTAAAAAGCCTAATCTCAGATTAAGAAATTAGGCCTGCTAAATTATTTTAATATGCTATGAAGTTTTTTGACTAGCTTCATATTCAGTTTCATATTTGGATGGACATTTGGTTAAAATATCGGAGGCGTAAAAATTTCCATTCTCATATTTGCCAGTAACCACAACACTTGTAGAAGACTCAAAATTATTTGGTATTGCTCCTTTATAAACAACTTTAATCTCTTTTCCATTAAAGTCTTGCATGTAAAAAGAGAAGAGGCGTTTTTGTTTATCAATTTGATAATTTTTTTCTTTCACCCAACTTCCAGTAGCTTTTATTGTGCCACTACTTTCTAATATTTGTGAAAAATCTTCTTCATATTTTATGTTTGTTTCTGTTAGTAGGTAACCCATAATTCCAAAAAACACTACTATTATAAAGCCACCAAATATATATTTATTATTCATCTCGTTATTACCTTATTTTTATAAAATTTACTGTTCCTTTAATTCTTTTTCAATCTCTTTTAATCGCTTATCTGTTGTTAAAAGTAAAAGAAAAATACCTGTCCAAATAATTAATGTAACAATTAAAACAATGTATATAGAATTATCGTGTAAAAAACTCATTAGTCCTTCCACATTTACCTCAAATATATTTCTTAGAAAGTTTGTCTTTAATAATTATTGATTTGTAAGTCAGATTCCAAATCCAGAAATACAAAATAGAAAAAGCTATTAATGAAAGAAAAAATATTAACTGCATATTTCCGTTCATTTTAAGTTCAAGTACTGGTCCTGCATGATCATCACTTCCAGAGCCTGGATGTAAACCAGCCATAATTCTTGGCATAATGAAGACAAAGAAGGGAACAGTTAAAAAAGAAATTATAGAATAAACTGCAGAAAGTTTTGCTCTTTTATCCTCATTCTCTACAGCTGATCGCAAAGCAAAAAGAGAACCATAAATTAGCATTAATACAAAAATTGATGTTTCGCGAGGATCCCAATGCCAGAACGATCCCCATGCAAATTTTGCCCAAAGAGAACCAGTTACAGTTGCAAGAATCACAAAAACCATTCCAATTTGTAATGCTGCTAATGACTTTGCATCGTCATCCAAATTATTACTACGCAGGTACTTGATTCCGAAAATCATAGCCATTAGGAATGAAATACTTGCAAGCCAGGAGGTGGGAACATGAAAAAATATAATTTTTGCTTGTTCACCTAAACCAGGTATAAAAGGGAAATGATACCATTCAGTTACTTCAGTAACAAGTGGAAACGAAATGCCTCCAATAATTACAAAGGACATCAATAAATATAATAGTCCTTTCCACAAAAAATCTATTTTCATATATAAAATCTTTCATTAAATATTAATCAAAAACATAAAATAGAGATAACAATTTTAACTTACAATTGAAAACGGAGAGCCTAATTTTTATTTCTTATTTTAGGATAATTCAAAACAAAAGCGGACAATAAGATCATTAAAGCAACTATATTCCCTCTGAAAATTATGTTCACTCAGACCAAAAAAGTGAGGGTTCTAACTTAGTAGAAATTAATTGGAAACTAATTCAATTTGAGACAGAGCAGCAGTTACAGCATTTTCTACACGCAATATGCTTTCACTAAGTTTATATTTAATAAACCCTTTCTCTTCCATTAAGTTGATTTCAAAATCATTCCAGCCGCCTTCTGGTCCAATTGCTAAAATTATATTTTGGGGGCTCTCAAGTATGGATTTATTCAAATAACTCTCTGTGTTTGGATGCGCCAGTAGACAAGTTGAATTATTACGAATCACTTCAAAATTATTTTCAAAAAAGACTTTAAACTTATCGTGAATACTCACTTTTGGGATCTCAGTCCTTTTCCCTTGGCTTAATCCTTCAATCAAATATTTAGTGTAGTTCTCCTCTTTTAATAGTGGTGAATGGAAGTAACTCTTTTCAACTTTTTCTGATCGGATTAGGTATAAATTACTTACACCCATTGTTGCACAAGTGCTTAATATTTTTTTTAATGTCTGTGGGCGTGGAAGTGCACAAATTACCGTAATTTCTGGAAAAATTTCAGATCCCTTAGTTAAACTATCAATCTCTAGTAAAATTTTTGTATCACTTATCTCTACTATATTTGCTGTTCCTGTGGAACTATTCAATAAACCAATTTCTACTGTGTCTCCAACCTCTGATTTTAAAATATTCTTAATATGTAAAAATCTATCATCGCTTAGCTCATATTTATCTTTTTCAATAGAATCTTTTCCTGTAAGTATAATAATATTCATTTAAATAGACCTAATTATTTGGAGATGCAATTTACTCATTAATAAAGATTTTATTAAAAATTTTATATACTTAATTGTCAGCTACCTTACTCAATTGATATAAATAATATTTTATATTTCATACAGAAAACAGTTGAGTTGTTTAACTCAATAAAATTAAAAGTAGGAATTACTATGAAAGCAATTTGGAATAATAAAATAATAGCTGAAAGCAATGAAACAATTGTTGTTGAAAACAATCATTATTTCCCTAAAAATTCGGTGAAAAAAGAATACTTTGAAAGTAGCAATACTGATAGCCTTTGTCCTTGGAAAGGATTTGCATCATATTATAATGTAATAGTTGATGGGAAAACAAATGCTAATGCAGCTTGGTACTATCCTGAACCAAAGGAAAAAGCAAAAGAGATTAAGAACTATGTTGCTTTTTGGAAAGGTGTGAAAGTTATTAATGAATAGGATTTATAAATTAAATATTACAAAAGTTTGTTAATGAGACTTATGTCTGGTGATAAAATAAAAGGGATACAACTTCCGGCAATTAATGGTTCAATCTTTGATTTAGAAAGTTTAAATGGAAAATCATTTATGCTATCATTTTTTCGTTTTGCGAGTTGTTCATTTTGCAACTTGAGAGTAAATCAATTAGTTCAGAGGTTTGATGAATTTGGAAACAAATTTACAATCATTGTTATTTTTGATTCACCATTGGATAACCTAACAAAACACACTGAGGGACATAAAGCCCCATTTCCGATTTTGGCTGACGAAAGCAACAAATACTACCATGAATATGGAATAGAACATTCATTTTTGGGTATGCTAAAGGGAATGCTTTTTCGAATGCCGACACTCATTAAGGGAATGTTTAAAGGATATATTCCATTGAGATTCAAAGGTAGCTTAACTACTATGCCAGCTGATTTTTTAATAGATCGAGAAGGTATAATTAAAATTGCCCATTATGGAAATGACGAGGGAGATCATCTACCTTTTGAGACAATTCTGGAATTTTCTCAAATATAATTATTCTAAATATATTCCTTGGTTAAACTATCAGCTGCTTTTTTCTTAAGTGCAATTCTATCTGCTTTAAACATATCTTCTATTTCACGTTTGCGATACTCAGTTTTATAAGAGATCACTTTTCCTTCTGTTAAATGGGAAATAGCTGTTCCCGTCACTTCTATATTATAATATTCCTCTAAAATATAGCGATAGAGTGAAAGTTGTATTGCATAGTGGGTATAATTACAATCCATAAGATTTGAGCTTGCTTTGTGTGTACCCATTCTATTTCTAAAAGAAGTAGTTTCTATTTTCTTGTTAGTTTTCCAATCCAATATTTTATAGGTTTTTTCCTCTTTATCATAAAGCAATATATCTATTGAACCAGCAAGTGCTAACTCTTTTGAATAAATAATAACTTCAGAAAAAACATCGTATCTATCTGTGAAATTTTTCTTAATCCATTCTATTGCTACTTTACTTTTTTCTCGCGTAGGTTCATCAACTTGGTTCTTTATAAATTGCTCTATTTCATTGTGGATTAAAGTCCCTTCTTCAGCAATTTTATCCCATTGTTCAACCAACAATTGCGGAGTCATTGCCATATAATTTGGATGAGTGGATGTTAGGTTATTAGCTATTCCAATTTTATCAAATGGTTGGAAGAAGTATTTTGCAAAAGTCGTACATGATGTAAACTCCATTTCTGGATCATCAATTAATTGGTACTCATGAACATCTTCTTTTAAAAATATATTGTTGTCAGATAAATTTTGCATGCATAGTCTCTAGTTTTTCGAGTGTGAAAATACAAAACAAATTGCCACTATTCCTACCTAAAACTATGTTTGCGGTAATAGTTTTCAATTTAATATTTTGTAAACTAGAAAATTAATAATTCAAGGGAGTGATTTAACAAAACAGCTTCAATTAAGTAAAAATTAAAAATGGTTTAAGGAGCCAGCTTTGATCAAAATTCCTCTTCATCAGAAAACAGACTTATATTTTTAAGGCCTGAAATTTTTTGTAGTTGATTTACTAAATCAAAATTCTGGTTCTCTTTTCTAAACCGAATATAATATGAAACTAGCATTCTTTCGGTATCCAAAGTTTTAATGTTAAGTAATTTCATTTTTTTTGTGTATTTGGATATGGTTTTTTTATAGTTAATAGATGTTTCTTCTGTTCCGTTCTCCACCTGAAACTCTAACAATGTATTCTTTTTACTCCCATTATCTGATTCCATTTTTGATATTGTATATGAAATCAAACCAATAAAGGCTGTTCCAACAATTGCTAAGGAATGTAATCCAACACCAGCAGCCATACCTATTGTAAGTGAAAAGAAAATATAAACGATATCATGTGTCTCTTTAACGGCAGTTCTGAAACGAATTATTGACATTGCTCCGACTAAACCGAAAGCTCTCGCCAAATTGTTTCCAATAATCATAATAACTACTGCAGTAATAAGAGATAGCAGAATAAGTGCATTAGCAAATGAATTTAGATAACCGGGTCCATTGTAAGTTTTTTTATAAAAATATGAGATGAATACTGAACAAAGTAGTGCAACCGATATATTTCCAACAATTTCACTTGTTGATAATGTATATTGAAAAATTGATGAAAAATCGTCAAACATAGTTCTTCCTGTGTAATGAATCAGTATTAGAAGTTAAATTTATTATCTCTTCTACACTTGTTGTATATTTAGAAAATGATTCTCTTTTTAAATCGTGTGATTGCAAAATTTTCTGTAACCAATCTGGGAATCCCTTTGCAAATTTTATTTCCAAAATAAAGAAGTCACTATTTGCGGCATCGGAATCCTCTGAAAATAGCACTTCACAATTTTCAGCTTTTTTGTATCTAATATTCTTGTCAAATGTAATTCTAAGAGATTTATCAAATTTTGAGAAAAATGCTTCTCGTTCATAAGTAACTAAAGTGATTGGGTTAAGAGCCCCTTTAACATAATAATAGAGAAATTTTTCAGCATCAGAAATATCATTCGCAGATTCAATTGAATCAAGATTTTTGTTTTCTAAGAAATCTTTTAATTTACTAAATAGAATGTGAGAGCGGTTCTTGTAAATATGCGAACCTATTTTCTTTTTTATTTCTAAAAAAATCTTAGAATCGTGAGTTGTGCGATTATATCCACGAATTCTAATTTTTTTTCTCTTATAAACTCCTTCACGCTTATCGTGATAGTCCTTAAATTTCTTTGAATCTAAGTATATACTTTTTACTGTATACTCTCTACTTGCATTAACATTTGAATAAGGATCATATTCAACAAAAGGCATCAACTGCTCTCTTAACATTTCCATTTTATGTGATGGGACTATATATTTATATTCTAAGCGCATTATGAGAGGTTAAAAATGGAATAAAATTTATCAATAAGAATATCTAAAAGGGTACTTTCTTCTCCAACTATCGAACACTCAAATATGCCGTTAAATAACACTTTATCCGTTTTAAAATAGGATTTATAAATAATATATCTTTCTCCATTGATTGATTTAATTTGAGGGTCTTGCATTTTTATTTTAATATTCGACAAACTATCTGAATCACTAAAATTTATAACTTGACCTATTTTAATTGAATTTGCATTATCTATCTTAATAGGAATTAAGATAACGTAAGATTTTTTTTCAGAAAGTGTAAATAACGTGTCAAGTGAATTTGAGCCATAAACTATACCGTCAAATGGGGCAATAATTTTATAATCGGAATTCCTATTTTCTAATATTTCACTCTGTCTTTTTAGGTTACTTATTCTTTCTTTGGTTACTATTATATCCTCAACTTTTACTCCAGTTTTAAGGATCTGCAATTTTTGAAATTCTCTTTCCTCTTCAAGTTTAAATCTTTCAAGTAAATTTTTAGCTAAATCATATTCTTCTTCAGAAATTAATTCATTACTATATAGTTCATATTTTCTTTCAGAGATTGGTTTTTGATTTGAATAATTAATTTTACTAATTTCATAAATTTTTTCTTGCTCATTTATAGTTGATTCTTTTTCGCCACTTAATTGAGATTCTAAATACTTTTCTTGCTCTAATATTTTCCCTTTTACTTCTTCTATGATAAAGTCAGTATGGCTCGAAGAAAAAACAGCAAGTGTGTCACCTTTCAAAACATTAGAATTTGAAATTGTTAAACTAAAAGATGCAAAATCTTCTCTATCAATTTGAATAGTTCTAATATTTTCAACTATACCTGTAAGGTTATTAACCAAATGAGAAATAATTTGACCATTTGAACCTTTAATAGTTACAAATTCTTTTGCAGGTAATACTTTTGCATATGCTGGAATATTGTTTGGTATTTTAATTGGAGCAAAAACTATAACTAAAGCAACAACAAAAATTATGAGGGTATTATATTTTTTTATTTTGTCCATAAACTAACTGATTCTAGTATCCTTGTGTTGCAGGATCAACACTTTATTTTAAAAGTAACATTTTTTTTGTTTCAGAATAATTTCCACTGATTATATTATAAAAATATATTCCGCTCGGTAAATCTACAGAATTAAACTCAGTTTCGTAAATATTCGCCTTTTTATATTCATCAACTAATTTGATTATTTCTTTCCCTAATAGATCGTAAAAGGTCAGTTTTACATTTCCAGAAGCTGGAATAGAAAACTTAATTATTGTTGAAGGATTAAATGGATTAGGGTAATTTTGAAATAATCTAAAATCAGAAGGAGGTGGTTCAAATTCATTTTTTACTGACGTAAATACACTATTCATTTCCCCAGGTGTTCCATTTTCTGCAGAAGCTATCCAATTATAGTAATTCGAATTATTTACATAAGGATTTTTAAGCTCAAGTGTTGGTCCACCACCATCTGTAATAGCAGGCCAAGGTTCTTTATCATCGTATGTTAGTGAGTCAATTAAAAGTCCGGATGCAGTAAAGAGACTAATTAATTCTCCACCACCACTTAGTCCAAATCCAAAATCACCGTAATAATTTTTGACATTTGGAAATATGGATTTGAATAGAATTGTATCACGACAAATAATTACATAATTATCCGGAGCTATTGTTGTGTTTTCAGGAAAAACAAAATATGGTTCTGGATCTTCATCTTTGAAAACCCAATCAGACAAATCAATTGTTTTATCTGAGTAATTGTATAATTCCACCCAGTCATCAGGATTAAAAAATTCGATTGAATTATAATTAATTTCATTTATAACAATTTGGGTATCACTAACTGGAATAAAAACAGGGGAGAGAGTTAAATTATTACTCGGGGATAATATTATTGGATTTTCTGTTGAACCAAATTCCCCATCCCAATGTGAAAAAGTAAATTCAGATGTTGGGACAGCGAGAATTTTGAGAGGAACTAAATCAAAAAACATTCCTTTCCAGGAGTTCTCATCAATTACAAAGTCGGTTATTTCCACAATACCTTCATCAATATTTTGATTTATAGAAAGCTCGTACTCCCCAGTTAAACCAAAATAACTTTTGAAATAGAGGGACAAATATGTTCCTCGCAAATTAGCAAAAGTTCTTAATCGGCTTATTTCAGAAATCCAATTGGAATAAGTTCCACCCCACCTTGTAAAATGGTCTGGCATCTCGTAACGGATTTTGGATGTTAAATTATCAATTACCTTGTTAATACTATTTGGAGAAAAAATTGTATTAGAATAAGTTGAATAGCGACTTATAAATATGTTTTTAAACTCATCGTTTTTTAAAAATTTACGTAGCAGAAAAGTTGACCAAGGAGGATTAGGCCAGCCTGGACCATTTGTTGCTAATGCAAATGTAAGTGTATTTTGGTTATAGGCGTATTGATTATAGATTCCAAATCCGAAATCGGTATCGAAAAGAATCCAACGCCACTTTGAATTTGTGCTTCTTTGTTGCCAAAATTTAATATTGTTTCCAGGCCAATCTTGATTATCAACAAATATTTCAGTTAAATAATAATCAATAAATTCAGTTACATCTATTTGGGAATTGATATAGTCAAATGCAGATTCGGTTGTCATATCAAGAGTATTTAAATAATTATAGAATTCATTGTAACTATCTTTCTCGCCATGAACTAGTTGAAAATTATTTTCTATGATATTAGTATCATCTCCAGAGATACCATGATGTGATTCTATAAAATGCTCATTAATTTTCTCGCGAAGGTTGTGAATTCCCCAATACTCTCCATTTAAATAGACTACTACTGGGCGATACAATTGTCTGTCAATATCAAGTGGTGAAATTATTTCGCTTGTTAATGCATCTCGAATCAAAGTATTCCACCAATCATTCCCAGAATTTCTAAGTATAAAACTTTGGAATTTGTATATTTCAGAATTTGGAAAAAGCTTGTAGTCAATTTCTGAATATCCGTAATCTCCCCGAGCATAAAAAGCCAATGATTTTTGGGGGTTTGCTCTACTCCACTTACCAAAAATTTTCACACCCAAATCTATTTCAAATCCAAACTCATTGTCTTCTTCAAATAATTCCATATGAATTGGTCGTTCCCAATCTTGCCAAAAATTTGCGCCAAAATGTGGGTTCGCAGATTCTGCATTAGGACCTAAAACATAAATTCCAGAATCGGAATCGAAAAAATGTTCAGGATTAGTTGTGAGAGAAATAGTTGGTAATCTCTGCTCTTGGTTTACAAAATAAGTATGAGTTGTTGTTCTGCTTGGTAATGAACCCTCGGTAAAGATTTTAGCTCTAATTACTGATATTCCAGAAATTACAAGTTGTCCAGTATAAACAGTGGAATACTCATCTGGTTCAGAGCCATCAGTTGTGTATCGAATTACTCCATGAGTATTATTTGAATTATCGATATCAAGAAAAAATGCCGAATTGTAGAATCCTCTTTCTATAGAAAAACTAGGGGGAAGTAGGAAATCAGTGAGTCCGTTATTAAGGTTTTTGCTTCCTGGTGTAGGGGAAGTAAAGAGGTAGAAATTTTCAGATCCATTTGGAAAACGTCCCCATGAAATATCGGAGGTTTGTTCTCTAATGTAGAGAGAGTCTTCAATTTCTTCACTCGAATTTGTGAGTATTAAAAATTCGCCACTAGCGTTAAGTTTAAAATTGGTATGCAATCTCGTTGCGTGGAGGTTCAGAAAATCCAAGCTTCCACTAGAATTAATTGGAGTATTATTATATCCAATAGATAGAAAGGGAATTATTGATAAATCTGAGGAAGTGCTACTAACATTATGAACTTCTATTGCTAAAATATTGTCACCATTTTTTAACAATTCAATTTTATTTGAAACTGGATAGCTATTTGGTGAGTTGCCCTGATACATCTGGGCTTCATGATCTGCAGTTGCTTCAGTATAATGAAAAACTTGAGAACCTTCAGCACCAAGATTCTCTCTCGCAATTTCTTCACCATTTAAATAGGCTACAAAGCCATCATCAAAATTCACGTTCAGGTAAAGTCCACTAATCTTTGTTATATTTTCAACCGCAAATTTACATCTGAGATAAGTAGAAACAGTTTGTGAAATAGTTGTGTTATCGTCATTGTCCCCATAGCCAATTCCAGTCTGTCCAGTAGACCAAGTGGCATCATTGTAATTGAGTGAAGTCCACTCATTAGATGGAGTACTTTGAGGAACTAAATATTTACAATAATCACCTTCACTAATAATAGTTTCCCAATGTTTTATAGTTTCCGTTCTATCTTTTCCAGAAGCGAAGACTAACAAAAGACTATCTGGCTTCAACTCAATATTTGGAAATTGCCATTTTGTTAGATTATAAGCATCGTCACTAATAAAATAATCTGATAGATTTATGGAGCTTGTTGAATTATTATATAATTCAAACCAATCGGAAGATTCACCATCCATGTCAAAAATAGTATTAGTGTTTGAACTAGAAATCTCATTTATTTTGATTTCTTGGGCAATTGTAAAAGCCTGAATAGAGATTAAAAGAAATGATACTAGTTGAATAATTCTAAATTTCATAAGAGAATATATACGCAATTTTCGTACCATGTTAAAGAGAGATATACAGTACCTTTAGAGGATAAGTTGTATTTGATAATTACTAATAATATAATTTATTATTGTTTTAATAATTGTGGTTTTATTTTTAAAGGCTTTAGAAAAAGTAGCGCTAATTAATTATTTACCTGGATTTATATTGAGACCAACATTAGGTATGTACCAAATATTCTCTTCTAAATCTACTCCACCATTCATTTCTTCCTGCACAACTCTGTCTATTATGAAGATTCCCTTCTGAGCCATTTGGGAAAATGAATCTATCCCATTATTTGGAAAATTTTGTCTTGTTCTGTGGATATTATATTTGTCTGCAAACTTTCGTCCAAAAGCATTTTCAATTCCATCTTTGCCATACATAAAGCCCAATAATCCACCCCAAGTTGCAGTTGGGTTATCTGAATCCCATCCAGCAAGAGTTCCAATTTTTATTGTTTTCTGAATATCTCCTTCGCCATAAAAAAGGCTAACTAAACTGGAGGCAAAATTAATTCCTGCTGCAAAACAACCATTACAATATAGATTTTTAGATGTTATGTTATAACCATCCAATTGCTCTACTTGATACCTCTGATAAATTTCATCTCGAGCTTGTTCCCAAGGGATTCCAGCATCATATTTGTTTTTTACAAACGTATACATTTTTGCAGAGTATGAATCTTTCGGAAGTCGTTTACTTGCTTGGTCTGCCAGCCAAAGAATTTTTTCTTTCATTGATTTGCTCTCATCAACATACGAAGCTAATGAATAGATAATTACATAAAACTCGGAAATCCATTCAGCATTCTTTCGGGCAGTAGTTTGTATTGGAAGATGAGCCATTTTGAGAGCTACATCAGGACGGCAAGGAGCAAACAGTCCAAATATTTCAGTTGTAAGCTGGGCATCAATCATTTCATATTCTTTATTGTTAGAAGGATCACCTGTTGCTGGAGGTATCATCCCTTTGTTCATTAGGTCAAACGCTCTTTGATTTGAAACCCACAAGTAATTTTCTTCTTCAGATTTTATATGCTTCAACCAACCATTTCTTATTTGTTCGCCATTTAAAATTGATGTTTTATTCTCAAGTAAAATGTGTTGATACATATATTCCAAATCTGTGTCATCATCTGAACCCCAAATTCCATCTTCATTTTCAAAGACAAAATCGATAGTGGGGGAGAGGTCGCTTGGTTTGCCTTCACCCCAAATACTTGGCTGATCTGGTTTCCCCCAATCGTCCCTCGTATAAAATTTGCCAGTTTTAATCTCACCGATATTCCCAATTTTATCCATTTCGGTAACTAAGCCAGTCCAATTTGCAATTGATTGCCCAAGCCAAAATCCGTAAAGTTTGTCTAAATATTCTGCTCGGTTAATTATCAAGTCTGAGGAAGATGGAATATATTCTTTGTAAATAAAGGTGGAATCAGAAATAGTATTTGTTTCAACTTTTTTACTACATGAACTGAGTGCGAACGTAATTAGAAAAAGAATTATAGTATAAATTCTCATAGATAATATTTCCTTATTTTTTCAATGTGAGAATCTTAAATAGAGTTTGTATTTTCATATGCATCAATAATTTTATCAATCATATTGTTTGTCTGGCTGTTTATCACCATTCGCTTGGGGTCGGACTCAAACCATTTAATTGTCTTTTTAATTCCTTCGGCAAATGAAATTGTTGCCTTAAAACTAGGAACAATAGATTTAATTTTCGAATTATCAAAAATTGCACTTGTTGATTTATCTCCAAGTAGAGTTCCTGTTAAAGTACTTTCAATGGAACAAATAAAATCTGAAGCAATATGAACTATATTTGGCTCAACTCCTACAGCATCGGCTACAGCATTGTAAATTTGATTCCAAGTTAAGATTTCATCGGAAGTGATATGATATGTTTCACCAATTGAATTATTGTTATTTAGTAATCCTAAAAATCCTTTTGCAAAATCTTTTGCATGTGTAATTGTCCAAAGTGAAGTTCCATCGCCGTGAATAATTATTTTTTTGCCTTTTCTAATTCTTTCAACAATTGTGTATTTCGTCCATCCGCCAATAGAAACTGGAATAACGTTATTATATGTGTGCGAAGGGCGCACGATAGTTACTGGGAAATTGTCGTCATCATGAAATTTGTTGAGTCTTATTTCACATGCAATTTTGTCTCTTGAGTATTGCCAATAAGGATTTTCAAGGGGAGTAGATTCTGTAATTATTGGATTTAATAATGGTTTTTGATATGCAGATGCTGAACTAATAAAAATATATTGTTTAGTCTTTCCGTTGAATAAATTAAAATCTCTAACAACATCATCTTCAGTAAATGCAATCCAGTTTGCCACTACATCCCATTCATGATTTTTTAATACATCTGTTACATTTGCTTCGTTGTAAATATCACAAACAATTGTTTTTGCACCGGGAATTGAAATCTTATTTAGACCTCTATTTAAAATGTGCAAATCAATACTATTTTCAATACATAAACGACTTACCGAAGCACTAATATTTCCTGTTCCACCAATGAATAATACTTTCATTTAGAATCCTAGTCTAATTTAATTTCTCTCTTAAATTTAATACTTTTGTTCATATAAGTTGCAACTCTCCAGAGCCATTCGAGCGGGCCGTAGTAGTATCTTTTAATCCAATAGTTTGCAATTATTACTTGTAGAACCCAAAGAATAATTCCCAAATAGAAACTTAATGTTTGTCCAATATAATCGTAGACACCAAAACCAAATCCATAAAATATTGGAACAAAAATAATAGATTGGAAAACATAAACCGTTAAACTCATTCTTCCAGGAGCAGCAAGCGGTTTCAGCACTTTTTGAAAAACATCAATTTGATATAGAAACAAAAACCCAAAAATTAATGTAAGAGTAAACCCAAAACTGTATAAGCTATTTATGAATGTGTATCCCAACCATCGAGATTCTTCTGCAATTAGATTAATCAGTGTTGATTCAAATAAATTTACAAGTGTTGTGATAATTAGAGCTATAATGAAAAGTAATCGGAACTTATTTTTATAAAGATATGAATCTTTCCATATTCCTATTCTTCCAACTATAAAACCTAAAATTGAAATTCCCATAATTGTTGAGAGTCTTCCACTCTCCAACATGAATGTCCATTTGGCAATTTGTCCTTGCCAGAAGTTTAATTTGATCACATCCATAAAACTTCCCAAAGCATATGTCTTGTGGACATCTCCATACATACTCCAATGAAGAGGTGTGTAATTAGCTCCAGAATCTTGAACAAGAACAGAAATTAAATGGAGTAAAGCTGGAATTTGCAGAAGAAAAAATCCAGCAAGAAGAAAGAGGAATATATTCCTTAAATAATAAAGAGGAACTAAAAGGAATCCAGTGATAGCAAGTATTTGTAATATGTCACCACCATAAAACCATCCATGGAGAATACCAGCAAGAAGGAGTATTGCTAAACGCCACGAAAATCTTTTTCTGAAATCAACACCATTTTTGCTTTGGTTATTCATGATGATAAAAAAACTAAGACCAAAGAGAAAAGCAAAAATTGCATAAGCTTTTCCACCAAAGAGGAAAAAGGTGATATCATTGTAAATACTTGCTTCTGGTTTAAACCAATATATTTCAAAGTACTCAACCATGTGGACAAGAAATAGTCCCATAAGGGCAAAGCCTCGGAGTGCATCAATAGATTCTTCTCTAAGGTTTTTAATACTATTCATAATTAGTTAATATTTTAATCCCAAGGCCTTTAGATAACCTTTGTTTGGAAAGCAATTTTCAAATTTGGATTGTTTAATGAAATCTGCAAGTGCATGTTTTACCTTTGTTATGTCTGGACGATTTTCTCTAATCTTTTTATAAGTGCTTCTGTCAGACTCGGCATAATCCAGAATTAAATCGTAATATTCTGGTTTGTTAAAGTTTACAGGTCCGCGAGTGTTATCCATTTTTTTATAAGGCCAGAAGTGCCAACCTATAGAGTGTTCATCTAAGAGTTCTCTAAATTGGAAAACCCAATCATCATCGTTTTCACCAGATTCACCCATGTATATTGGGACATTATATTTGTCTCTAAAATCTAAATATTCTTGAATCTCTTTTTGTTCTGGAGGCATCCAATATTTGTGAAATTCATAAATTAGTTTATCATCAAAAGGTTTACTAAATATTGTGAAATCTGTATTCCATCTTGCTCCACCCAAAATTATTATGTGATTTTGGTCAACTTCTCTGATAGCCGAAACAATTTTTTTATAGAGTGGCTCTAACTTATTGCCCAAGTTCTCATTTTCAAAATAGTGTGCTATAGGTTCATTCATTAAGTCGTAACCAAGTATCAATGGTTCATCAACATAACGTGTTGCAATGTTTTTCCAAATATCAATTATTTGCTTTTGTGATTCTTCGCTTTCAAAAAGCCAAGGGTAACCGTAACTATCGTCAATATTGTCGCCGGTTTGTCCACCTGGTGCACAGTGCATATCTAACATTATTGGCAAGTTTTCTATTCTACACCATTCGAGTAAGTGGTCTATTAATTCAAAACCACGTGAATCTGTATTCCATAAATATGTTTCATCGGAAAATAGTTTGTAATTGAAAGGGACTCTTATAGAATTTACGCCAATTGATTTTAAGTATTTTATATCTTCGTATGTAACGTAACTATTTTGGAAATCAATCCAGAATTTTTTTGATTCTGCTGGCCCAATTAATTCGGTAATTACATTATTTACATTTCTTGGTGAGTTGGCTTTCTTGAACTTGAACATATATCCTTCAGGAACAAGCCAATTACCAAGATTAACTCCTTTTAGAATAAAGATATTTCCGTTTGGGTCAATAACATTTTTGCCTTCAACCCCAAAGTATTTTTGCTGAGCTGATATTTGCGATGCTAATAATAAAATCAAAAATAGATATTTTATTGTTTTCACAATTTTCTCCAATCAATTGTTAAATAAGCCGGAATTTTCTTGAATAAGATATGCTCTAATCATTTTTCCAGATTCAGAAAGTTGATTCTCACTCCATCCTGATAAAGTAGAAGTAGTGGGCAACAGAGCTGCAGAACTTTCATCCTTGTTTATAACTGACCAGTTGCACCAGCTTAAATTGTATTGTTCAAGAAAATCGGTCCACAGTTTTGATTCTTCTAAATTAATTGCTCCAGTACCATTTGCTTCACTTAAGCCCCACTCTGTTGCAAATAGAGGAACTCCGGCATTCATTGCTCTAATAGCTTTGTCTCTTAACCATTGGGTATGAGTTCCAGTATAAAAGTGTAATGAGTATGCAATGTTGTCTCCCAGAACTTTATTGTTTATAACTACATCGACATCTTGTGACCAATTTGGAGTTCCTACGACAATAACATTATTGGAATCGTTAGCACGAATTGTATTTACTACTGCTTGCGAATATGGTTTAATAACATTTGCCCAAGAAACATTAAGTGGTTCGTTATAAATTTCGTAAATAATATTGGGTTGTTCACCATATATTTTAGAGATATTATTAAAAAATGAAATTGCTTCGTTTAAGTGGCTTTCAGCATGGTGATCGTGCCAATCGACTATCACATAAATTCCAAGCTTTATGCAGGCATCTATCACAGTAGTTGCTCTCTGATATTCTTCGAATGTATTATCTAAATAGCCACCACTCTCAACACCAACCGCTACTCTTACAACTGTGCATTTCCAATCATCACGTAGCCATTTTATAGTTTCTTCGTTATAGTAATTTCCACCCCATTGGCTCCAGAAGAGACTCATTCCACGAAGAGCAATTGCCTCTCCATTTTCATCAACTAAATTTATTCCATCAATTGATAATTGTCCATGCTTATCTACAATTGTAGAGTCTGACAGTATCTGATCAGTTGTTCCATCTGAATCGCCACATGATATTAATACAATAGTAATTATGAATAGTGACAAATACTTATTTATAAATTTTTCTAAATACATAAATTCTAATCCTTAATCTATTTTTTAATATGGCAAATCACGATAGAGTTTGCCTAAGTCATTTAGCTCTCCTGGGGTTGGATTAAATAGGTAAGTATGATTGTTGTCTGGATAGTTCCCTCTTCCTATAAACCATGCGTAGCGAAAGACATCATCACGAGTTTCACAAATTGAAACCATATCCCTCATTTGTTCGGCTTGTTTTGCGTATGTATTAATTTGTGGATTCCAATTCGCCATTTCAGTTATCCAGATTTTCTTTCCATATTTTTGCAGGCGATTAAGTTGTGATGCTAAGCCGTAATCATACCAATGAAAAGCAAGATAATCAATTTTTGGTTCTCTGCTTTCATTAGCATTTTTATACGCAACGTAGAATGCGTCAAGCCAAACAACGGGATCCCAATAGTTATCCATTGTTCCCCAAGTCATTGCTGGACCAACTAAATAAATAATTCTATTTTGTTCCGCAAGATCACTGACTACTTTTTCATACTTTACCCATTCAACTGCTGCTTCGTAGGGAGTAAGATTTGCTTGGTCTGTAAGATTTGGTTCGTTTAGAACTAACAAATATTTAATTTCTTCGTGAGAGAGAATGAAGTTTTTAATCTCGGTATAATCGGTTGAATTATTCTTCCCCCAAAGCATTGGAATAAATTCCATTTCATAAGAATCATAAGAATCAGTTGGAGCATCAGTTTGATAATACCAATTATACCACCATGAAACTCCATTCTTTAGTGCATTAAAATCATCAGCATCTGTTAAATTGTATGCAAGACCACGTTTCTCGCTTTTTTCAATAGTTGTTGATTGATCCTCTGTTTGAGTAGGAGCAGAATCGTCACTGCATCCCAAAAATAGAAAAGTAAGTAGAGACAATAATATAATTGATTTATAGATATTCAAATTTATGTTCCTAATAAATTAAAATTTCACCAAATCTGAAATATGCAAATTTCATACCATGAAATGAATGCGGTTATGTTCTAAATCTTAAACTTTTAGTATAAAGAGGTTAATAATATTATAATTTGTTATTATTTTAATAAGCAATAGGCATTTCTTTTTTTTCGATGCAAAATGAATATTGTGAAAAGTAGCAATCCAAAGTAGAAAAAGCGAATTGGAAAATAAGTGGGCAAATTAAGTTAATTAACAAACCGAATTTATTTGTATTTTTGCATTTATTAACAATTTAGAATATGATGGGAATATTTCAAAAATCTGTTATAAACAAACACCTCGCAAATCTTGATAGTGGGCAAGTTGAAAAGGCATATCAAAAGTTTAATGAGAATTATAATTCTACAAAAATTGAAGAGATTAAAAAGCTAAAGGAAGAGCAGTATCAAGATGGTTTTTTGAGGGATATTTTTGTTGATGTTTTTGGTTATGTATTAGCTCCAGACGAAAACCACAATCTTGCAAGAGAATTTAAGAATATTGCTGATAGTAAAAAAGCTGATGGTGCAATTCTAAAAGATGGCAAAGCTGTTGCTGTTATTGAGTTGAAATCCACAAAAACAAAAGACTTAAAAAGTGTAACCGAACAAGCATTTGGTTATAAACACAATCAACCAGATTGTAAATATGTGATAATTTCTAACTTCCAAAAGTTGCAGTTTTATATTGATTACGCAAATGAGTATGAGGAATTTGATTTATTCAATCTGCAAAAAGAGGAATTTGAATTACTCTATTTGTTATTAAATGCGGAATCTATTTTTTCTGATTTACCTTTGAGATTAAAGACTGAAACTAAATTTCACGAAGAGAATGTTTCTAATAAACTTTATAAAGATTACTCTGTTTTCAAAAGAAAACTCTTTGAAAATTTAATCAAAAATAATCCAGACTTCGATAAGCTTACTCTCTTTAAAAAATCGCAAAAACTTTTAGACCGTTTTCTTTTTATCCTATTTGCAGAAGATAGTGGGCTTTTGCCTCCAAACTCAATTACAAGAATTATTGAAAAATACAATTTGTTAATTGAGCTTGATGAGTATAAAGCTATTTACGAAATCTACAAACAGTATTTCGGTTATATGAATATTGGGCGAAAAGGCAAAACCGAAGCTGATAAAATTCCAGCATACAACGGTGGATTATTTTATCCCGATGCATTGTTAGACAATTTAATAATTGATGATAAAATTTTAATTTCCGATTTACTAAAACTCTCGGAGTATGATTTTAATACTGAAGTTGATGTAAATATTCTCGGTCATATTTTTGAACATTCCTTAAATGAAATTGAAGAGATTACTGCTGAAATAGCGGCAACAGCCGCAACAAGGGGACATGTCCCCTTGGCTCTTTCTACAGCCTCGAAAGCAAATCAAGTTGCCCCCTTGGCTACTACAAGTAAACGTAAAAAAGATGGAGTATTCTACACTCCCAAATATATCACTCAATACATTGTTGAAAACACGGTTGGAACTCTTTGTACAGAGAAGCGCAAAGAGTTTGAGATTTCGGAGATTGAAGTTGATGAGAGTTATTATAGAAAGAGAGGGAAAAGCAAAAATCCAAGGGGACACGTCCCATTTTCGGAGAAAGGGAAAAAGCTTTTTGAAACTCTTGAAAAATATAAGGAGTGGTTGCTCACATTAAAAATTGTTGACCCGGCTTGCGGAAGTGGTGCGTTCTTAAATCAAGCACTAAACTTTTTAATTGCCGAGCATAAAAGCATTGACGACATAATTGCCGAGCTTACCAACACTCCCCTACGTTTGTTCGATACAGAAAAATCCATTTTGGAAAACAATCTTTACGGAGTTGATATAAATGAGGAATCTGTTGAGATTGCAAAACTCTCCCTTTGGTTGCGAACTGCTCGTAAGGATAGAAAACTATCGAACTTAAACAACAATATTAAATGTGGAAACTCTCTAATTGACGACCCCGAAGTTGCTGGCGATAAAGCATTTAATTGGAATGAAGAATTTCCTCAAATCTATAAGAAAAAAGAAAAACAAGCATGGCATATAACAACCGCAACTCATAATTCGAGATACTCGCAACGTATGTTTGATTATCACGTAAAAGTAGGCGAAGCAATCTGGATAGATGAAAAAGATGCAATAATAATAACCGAAGCAATAGCGGAAATAATAAAAGAAGATAATCTAAACGTAATAGAATATAATATCTGTGGCGACCATATGCATATGCTACTAGTGTGCGAAGAAGAGGAAGTCTCGAAAATAGTAGGAAAGATAAAGGGAAAATCCTCTCTAATATTCCATAGAAGAGTAGGTATTACCACAACAAGGGGACGCGTCCCCTTGTCAGGTAGCGACGATGCCTCCTCCTCCGTCCTCCTCGATGGCGAAGCCTCCGTTCCCCTATGGACGCAGAAATTCGGAAACTCGCGAGTAAAGGATGAAGAATATCTGCTAAATGCTATAAGATATATTCGTAATAATCGTAAAAAGCACGAGCTGCCCGAGAATAAAGAGCTAGAAAAAATTATAGATGGAATGATCTGCACTACCGAACACGCTTTCCGTACTGAATATAATGGTGGTTTTGATGTCGTGATTGGGAATCCGCCGTATGGAGCAAAAATATCAAAATCCCATTTTAATTATTACAATTTCCTTTACGAAACATCACATTACAAACTTGATACGTTTTCTCTTTTTATCGAAAAATCCATAAAGCTAGCTAAACAAAAAGGGCAAATAGGATTGATTGTGCCATATACATGGTTGACAATACAACAGCATTCAAAATTGCGAAAATTTGTTTTGTCTTATAAACTATTGCAGATAATTGATTTGCCAACTAAAATATTTGCAGATGCAGATTTAGATACTGTAATAAGTATCATTAGAAAAGAAAAGAATTGTAAAAATATCAGAATCGGAATAATAAAAAATAATGAAATAGTATTAGTAAATGAACTGTCTTTTAATAATATAAATAAAACCCAAAATCTTTTAATTAACATTAATCTTTCTGATTTTGATCACGACGTTTTGGACAAGATTCAATCAAATTCAAGTAAACTTGATGATTGTTTTGAAGTTTCACAAGGCCTTATTCCATATGATAAATATCGTGGGCATACTTCTGAGCAAATAAAAAATAGAGTATTTCATTCAGCAAAAAAGGAAAATGAGACCTATAAAAAAGAACTGAAGGGTGGCGATATTTCAAGATATACCGCAGGTTGGAATGGTAATTTATGGATAAGTTATGGCGATTGGCTCGCTGCGCCACGAAAAATTAAATATTTCAAATCACCTCGAATTTTGATAATGGAAGTTACTCGTGGTAACAAATATGTTCTAAAATCATGCTATGTTGAAAAAGAATTTTACAATACACCTTCCATTATTAATATAATAAGCAATTCAAATAATAATGAAAGTTTGAAATACTTGTTAGCAACTATTAACTCAAGTTTATTTTCATGGTATCATAAAAAAATAAATCCTAAAGCAAATGCGAAAACTTCTATACCAAAAATCTTAGTAAATGATGTCAGAGATTTGCCATATAAAAACATTAGTCAAGAAAACCAACAGCCTTTCATTGAAAAAGCTAATAAAATGTTGGAGTTAAACAAACAATTCCGACAAAAGAAAAATGAATTTCTAAGCAGAGTAAAAGATAATTTCTCTACAAGGGGACGCGTCCCCTTGGCGCTTAAAGTAACCAAGAAACTAGATGCTTTCTATAACTTCGATTTCAAAATATTTATTGCAGAACTAAAAAAACAAAAAGTTGCAATCTCACTTACAGAACAAGTAGAGTGGGAAGAGTTTTTTAATAGTTACAAAACAGAGTTGAATAATCTTCAATCAGAAATAAATGAAACCGATAAAGAGATAGACCAAATGGTTTATGAGTTGTATGGGTTAAGTGAGGAAGAGATTGGGATTGTTGAGGGGTCAGATAGAAATGGCAAATAAAATGCAAGAAAACAAATCGCAAATAATAATATATCAAACAGAAAGTGGTGAAACAAAATTAGACGTTCGCTTTCAAGATGAAACTGTTTGGCTAACTCAAAAAATGATGGCTGAGTTGTTTCAAACCTCTATTCCAAATATAAACATTCACTTGAAAAATATATTTGAGGAGGGGGAGCTAGAAGAAAGAGCAACTATTAAGGATTTCTTAATAGTTCAAAAAGAGGGGGAACGAGATGTAAAGAGAAAGCAAGTATTTTACAATCTAGATGCAATTATTTCTGTTGGCTACCGCATAAAATCGCACGTGGCAACAAAATTTAGGCAATGGGCAACAACACACATAAAAGAGTTTATTGTAAAAGGTTTTGTGTTGGATGATGATCGTTTGAAGAACCCCGATTTACCTTTCGATTATTTTGAAGAATTGGAAAAACGAATACAAGATATTCGTACATCCGAAAAAAGATTTTATAGAAAAATAACGGATATTTACGCTACAAGTGTTGACTATGACCCAACATTGGATATAAGTACTAATTTCTTCAAAACTATTCAAAATAAATTGCATTGGGCTATTACTGGAAAAACAGCAGCGGAAATAATTACATCCAGAATTGATAACCAAAAGCAAAATATGGGTTTAACTAATTGGCGAGGAGAAAAAGTTAGAATGACCGATGTTTCAATTGCTAAAAATTACTTGCAAGAAAATGAATTGATGGCATTGAATAATTTAGTTGAGCAATATCTTGTTTTTGCTCAGGGTCAAGCGATGCAACGCATTCCAATGAATATGAAAGATTGGATTAAAAAACTTGAAGCATTTTTGACAATTAATAATCGTGAAATATTAACAGATACAGGAAAAGTTTCTCACGAGTTAGCAAAAGAGAGTGCTGAGCTTGAATACGAAAAGTATAAACAACACCAACAAAAAACAATTGAAAACTCAGATTTTGATAAAGTAGTGAAGAAAGTTGAGAACAAGAAAAAGAATTAAGCTGTTTGGTTTTGGAATGATGGACAGCTTCCAGAAAATTGGACTGTTGAAAATTTGTTAGCCAAACATTCCTCTAAGCCATATAATCCAGATATTGCAAATGCCTTTTTCAGAGTTGGTTATGTAGAATCGTGGGGCAGAAGAATTACAAAGATGAAGCTCTAATGTGAGAAAGCCGATTTGCCAATTCCCGCATATAAATATGAAGCATCGGATTTTTGGATTGAGTTCAGAAAAAATATTTATAGTGAAGAGTATTTGCAGTCTCTTGAAATAAATGGTAGGCCGATAGAAGCTATTCTTCACATAAAAGAAAATGAGAAGATTACGAATAGTGTGTATCAGAAACTAAATAATACATCTAACCGAACAGCGACAAGAGATTTAGCTGAACTTGTAGAATTGGGGATATTGGAAAGTTCCGGAACTAAAGGAGCTGGAGCATTTTATTGCTTAAAATAATTACGCCAATAGCGCCATATATATTTGGTTGAAGAATATGAGGCAGGAAAAGTTTGCAAATTAATTGACTCATAATTGGTTCAATTGGCTCATTGAGTTATGAAAAGATCATCAATAGTATGTATCAAGAAATCAACGATTTCCCAGAATTAGTTGGAAAAGAATTGCTTAAACCAAGCGTACAAAAAGGTGCATGTGCTTTTTATATCTTAAATTGATTAGCCGTTTGCTATTCCTATTTGATTAATAGCATTTTCTTAGTCTGAATAAAAGAACCACTCTCTAATTGATAAAAATAAGTTCCACTTGGAAGATTTGAAGCATCATATTTAACAGAGTAATTTCCGGGTGACTGTTTCTTATTAACAAGTGTAGAAACTTCCTTTCCCAAAATATCAAAAACAATTAATCTTACGATTGACGATTCACGATTTTCGACTTTTGGTATTTGGTATTTAATCGCTGTACTTGGATTAAAAGGATTAGGATAATTTTGCTCTAAATTAAAATTAAAACTAGTTTCATTTTCATCATCAACACCAACAGCTGTAAGTTCATATTCCATCAAATTAAAATTGAACCCACCAAAGTAAAATTTAATTACTAACTCATGTTTTCCAGCAGGTAATTCAATATCAGAAATTTGTAATGTTTGCCAACTTTGCCATCCACCTGTAACTGGAACATCAATCAAGTTTGTTAATGGAGTGTCATCCAAAAGTAGATGTATCATTCCTCCAGAATTTTGAGCTGCAATTCTTAGTTTTACTTTATAAGTTCCCGCATGCTCAATATTTACTGAGAATTTTAACCACTCTCCAGATTCAATCCAACCAATATTATATCCGTTTGTCGTTTGGTCTGAACAAGCTTCAATGTCAACACCATCGTTTCTATAAATCCAACCATTATTATAGCTGCCGTCTCCAGTATTGCTAGGCGAAGTATCGTAAAATGCTTTTCCTAAATTCCCATAATCGAAGTTAACTCCGTAGATTATACCCGGAATTTTATTTTCTCCAAATGGAATTAAATCATTATTAAATGGCCTTCTGAAGAGAGCATCCAAAACGTCCTCTTTTGTGTCACAATTTTTAATTTTATAGTTTTCAATTTGCAATCGTAATGCAGTCATTGAGTAATCTACGGTCGGTTTAGTTCCACCATTATTCCAGTAGTTCATAAGCACTTGAAATTGAGGTGAAACCGTTACAGAAGCCAAAGGTGAAATTGCATCATGCTTTTTGATTGTCCACCAAGACCATCCAATTTTATTATCATCAAGAAGTGAAACAAAATCGGTGAACCACGAATTTGAATTCTCACCGGATTCACTCATCCAAAGAGGTACATCATAAGTGCTACGCATTGCAAGATAACTTTGAATTGAACTAGTTGTCACTTCGCTCCAATATTTGTGGAATGAATATGACATATTATCATCCCATGGGGGAGTAAGTCCTGTAAAATCAGTAGCAAACCAATTCCCTTCAATATAAACAATATGATTCGTGTCGACAGTTCTTATTGCATTTGTGATTCGGATAAATAGATTTCGTAAATCGATGTTTTGAGGCCCAAGATCTCCCCATGCAGTTTCATTAATTAAATCATATCCAGCAACAGTTTCTTCATTTACATATCGCGAAGCAATTTCCCGCCAAAGGTCGACTGTGCGAGCTTTGTTTTCCTCGCTTTCCCAAAGAGAAGGAAAGTTAGGATCGTAATCACTAATTGGTTCGGCACTTTGTCCGCCAGGAGCAGCGTGTAAATCAAGGATTAAATAGATATCTCTTTTTTTGCACCATGAAATTAAGCTATCCATTAAAGCAAATCCACTTTCGGTATAAACATATGGCTCGTCTCTTGGCGTTAATAATTCGTAATGCATTGGAAGTCTAATATTATTAAAGCCCCAACTTGCAATTGAATCTATATCAGCTTCTGTAACAAAATTATTGCGAAACTCTTGAAAGATAATCTCTGTGTTTGCTTCACCAACTAAACCAATTATTTTGTTTTTTATTTCAGTAGGGGAGTTAGCAAATCCTGACATGTTGAACATATAACCTTCTGGCACAAGCCATCCCCCAAGTCCGATGCCTTTGAAGATTACTTCAGTTCCATCAGCATCTACTATCTTAGTGCCGTCAGTTCTTAAAATTCCATTAGCAAAAATGGATGAAGCAATGAAAAGAAAAATTATTATACTTTTACTCATTATAATTCCATTATTAGTATTCTTGTTTTACAAAATAAATACTCTCTTGTTATTTCATTTGGAACGAATGTGAGAAATCTAGATCTTTTTAAAGATTTATCACCCACACTTTTGGTTCGAATTACAAAAAATATTTTTATAGAAATTCTAATATTGCAAAAATTATACCGCAAATTCTAGGCTTAAAATCGTGCCCTTTCGCGAGAAGGTAGTTCAACTTTTATTGAAGTAATAAAAGTATTATTAAAATGATTATTTCAATCCTAATTCTTTACTCATTCTAAAATAGTTTGGTGGGGCTAGCCCAAGTTTTGATGCTGTATCAGCATCGGAAGAGGAGTTTTCTCTGACAAATTTAAAATATTTATATTTTAAGTCTCGCTCAAGCTCTTTCCAAGGAATAATATTATTTTTGTCAAAATCTAATATTCCATTTTTTTCTTTTCTTTTCAATGCAGGAATTATTGCTTGTTTAATATCGTCTATGCCAAAATTACTATTGGAAATAAAAAGCAATCTTTGTATTACATTTTTAAGTTCTCTAACATTACCTGGCCAATTATAGTGACACATATATTCCATAACATCATCAGGAATTTTAGGAGTTTCTATTCCCATATGAAAACTATATTGTTGCAAAAAATGGTTCGTTAAAACGGGCACATCATCAGGGCGCTTGTATAGTGGCAACAATGAAATTAACAAAACATTTAATCTATAATAAAGATCTTCACGGAAACGCCCTTCTTCAACTTCTTTACGGAGATCTTTGTTAGTTGCCGCTATAATTCTAACATTAACTTTTATGGTTTTTGTTCTGCCAATTTTATCAATCTCACCATCTTGGATTACACGCAATAATTTAACTTGGGCTGATTGTGGAAGTTCTGCAATTTCATCCAAAAACAATGTGCCTTTATCAGCAATTTGGAAGAGACCATCTTTTTGATTGGCTGCACCTGTAAATGAACCTTTCTCATATCCAAAGAGTTCACTTTCAATTAAATCATTGGGTAGGCTACCACAATTTATTGGCACAAAATTCTCGTATTTGCGTTTGCTTTTATAGTGAATATTATATGCTACAAGCTCTTTCCCAGTTCCGGAAGGGCCATTTATTAGAACTGTTGCTTCGTTTGTGGTGAGACGTTCAATATCATATTTTACTTTTTCCATTTCTGCAGAATTTGAAATGATTTGTTTGCTCTCTAGTATTTCCTCAATTTTTGTATTAAGTTTTTTGTGAGATTTATTCCGTTGTTCTTCCAATTTTTTTCTTTCGTAGGCATTAAATATACTCATAATAAAATCTGTTGGTTGATAGATATAGTCTTCAATATCATTAGGATATTTTGTGCAATACCAGAATGCACCTGCATCCATAAGGGCACGAGCAAAATTCAAATCTGTTAGGTCTATAGTGAGTTTAGTAATAACAATAATTTGGATAGTGTTTTCAAGGCTTTTAATCCTTTTTATTAATTCTACCCCATGCAAAGTTCCAGCAATTTGATAATCCATCACAATCACATCATAATTTTCTGGTGACTCTTTTAATAACCGTAGAGCAGCATCTCCATTTGAGACGACGGATAAAATCTTAATTTTATCTTCAAAATATGCAATTGTGTTTTTCACTCTTCTTGCATCAAATTCTTCATCTTCAATAAGCAATATTCGTATTAGACTTTGGTTCATCTGTTTCCTTTACATTTGAATTTTTATAATAAATCGACAACCTTTTTCTAAGTTCTCTGCTGTTAACTTCCATCCACATCTTTTTGTTGATAGTTGGTGAGCAATATAGCATCCATATCCTGAGCTCTTTTCAACTATATCTTTTGTAGTTATGTTTTCCAAAAATAGTTTTTGAATTCCATCATCATTTGTTTCTAGAAGTCTTGGTAAAATTCCTTTACCATCATCTTCAATAATTATAAACGTTTCTTTTGATTCAGATTCAAAAAATGTACTTACAGTAATTGCTATATTGTAATTTCCTGCGTGATCTATACTATTTTGAATTAGGGGTTCTAAAACCTCCCACACAACGAATTCATTTATCTTTATTTTTGGAATGTCATCAGATAAATTCATGTTGAATTTAATATTTTCAACTTTAGAAGAAACACGAAGAAAAATATTATCAATTATAAATCTTATAGCTCCATTAATATCAGTATTAAACATTTGGTTTCTAATAGTTTGTAATGGAGGGTCATACCACTTCATATCATAAATAGCACGAGCAACAAAGTTTGCATACTTAGTAACTTTTTTCTTGGTTTCATCTATGTTTTTATTAGAAAGATTTCTTAAATCATCTTTAATAAAACCCATTACTTTTTCAGCTTTGTGGTGTGTGTGATAAATTCGCTTTGTAAAGAGAGTCTCCTTTTCATGCTCAATTTGTTCTTTAAGATGTTCTTGGTGTTCCACAAATAATTTTTGTTGAACAGTGTCTCTCTCTTTCATTGTGTATGAAGAGATATAATACATTGTTAATAAGCCTAATAGAATTAGTGATACATAAATAACGGCAATTTGGTTATAGTTAGTTAATAGTTCTGAAGTAATTGCAGAAAAATCTGGAATGTTTTCCATGTAAAAAACACCCACCAACTCACCGTGGGGTGCAAGTGGAACAAGAATATCAAAAATAGAATTATCTTTCAAAAAACTAATAATTCTCTCTTCACTTTTAATCTTTTCATAGTTCTCTGCAAATAGCTGAATTGCTTTTGGGTGATTTAAGTTAGCTTTATTTGAAGTAGATCTCTTAGTTAAGAGATTAAATAATTCAGCTCCGTCATCAATGGCAACTATCTCGCCTTCATTCATCACAACTATTGCAACATCTTCAATGTTCTGTTCGAGTATTTGTTGAGTAAGTATTATATTAAATGATTGAATAGCTCGCTGTTGCTTTGCCGGAGATATTTCATCCAAGCTACCTAAATTTTCAATAAGTAATTCAAGTGCCGTTGAGTTCGAGTTAGCAAGTCTTTCTGCAGAGTTCCTTTGATACCACTGTTGTGTCTCGACAAGAAGTTCATGAAAAGAGGAACGTTGTACAATTGTTAAAATTACTTGAAACGAAATAAGTATGAAAGCTAGAACCGTAATATGTCTAAGTTCCAATCGATATTTCTTAATCTTTTTACCTAAATCTTTCTTTATCATTATCTATTCTTTCGTGATTTTAGAATCTCTGTTTCGGCAGTTTTTAATGCAGTTGTAACAGATATTTCATTATTAATAGCTTGTCTAATGTAGTTTGAAAGTATATTAGATATTTGAGTATAATCTTCTAATTTAGGGCGCAGCTTTCCTTTGTTCAAAATAGTTTTTGCATAAGAAATAGTAGGATTGTTTTTAATAAAAGTTGAATCCTCGTAGAGTGAATTAATTACTGGAAGATAAGCTCCTTCAGAAAATAAAATTTTCTGAGCTTCTTCTGTAAGTGTGTATTTAATAAATTTTATAGCCTCTTCTTTATGCTGACTATTTTGAGCTAACATTATATTCCAACCCCCAATTGTTGCTCCAATATCGGCTCCATCAAAATGAGGTAATTGAGTTATAGCAATAAATTCTTCCTTTTCAGAATTTTTGTTTAAATTTTTTGTGTCATTTTCAAAACTTTGCCAACCTCTTACGAATAAGCCATTATTTTCAATAAAATTATCATATGCATCTTTTTCACGATAGTTTATTACATTTTTAGGAGATATTTTATATTTGTTTACTAAATCAACCAATAGTTGCAAAGATTTTTCAGCATATGGGTTTGTAAAATCAATTTCATATTTAAAATAGTCTGCATCTTGAGTTAATAGCAGTTCTGTAAAAGAACAAATTAGTCCCTCAAAAGCATCTGCTGGAAAGGAATAAAAATTTCTTTTATTTTTAAATTGGCTACTTAGTGAGATAAACTCACTCCACGTAATTGATTGAGAAAGATTTTCCTTAATTTTAGTTGAATTTTTAAAATTAGTTAATAAGTCTTCGCGGTAAAACATTACACCAACATCTAAATAGAGTGGTGATGCTAGAAAATGATTATCAACATGCCCGGTTAATTTTGCATATTTTGTTAATCTGTCTTTTTCCGAAGCTGTAAAGTATTTATCTAAATTTTCTGACCATTTAGCGAATCTGCTAACCCAAATTATGTCTGCAGCAAAAATATCTACTTGCTCCGATTTACTACGCAAAGCTCTAATTAGCAATTCTTTTCTTTCATTAGTACTAAATTTATAGAAAGGAATATCAATGGGAATAACTTCAATTTGTCCATTGTTGGTTTGGTTAAAATTATCAATTATTTTTTGATGTGAGGCTGAAATGTTATCGACATAATATATCTTAACAACTTCCCCTTCATTAGTTAAACCAAAGTTTAGCAGAGAAAAAGAAAATATTAGCAGAAATATTCCGACTAGTATAGCTACAAATAGTAGTGAATAATTAACTTTCATTTTTTATCCGAATGAAATTAGAATTGATGATTATTAAATTGATAAATACATTTTTAAAATTGTCTATTTAATAATTTTTATCAAAGAATTTAGAGCTATTAATAATTATTGCTAATAATATTAATTAAACAATGGTAAATATATTCTTATTTTAATAAGAAACAAAAACAATATTTAGAATTTTTTTAAAACAAATTTATATGTTTTACTTTCAGAGGTGTTATCAAATAAATATATTTTATTATTCTTTTAATAATAAAATTCGACTCAAAATCTACATTCTCTTAGCATACAAAAATTTTGCTTGTTCATATCTCATCATAATTATCCAATTTAACCCTTTTACAAAAATTTTTTTTAAAAAATAGAAACTAATAGATGGCATAGATTCTGCATAGAATTCTGCAAACAACAAAAAAGTGCTAATTGGTAGAATCTCTAAACATATTTGACAACGCTATAATTCTATTATATTTCGTGATAGTTCTCGCAATTGGTTTCTACTTCTCTAGAGGAGAGAAACACACAGCTGAAGATTATTTTTTAGCAAATAGGAATATGGGCTGGTTGGTTATTGGATTCTCCATTTTTGCAACTAATATTTCAAGTGAACATTTGGTTGGATTAGCAAGTTCTGGAGCCGAAAGAGGAATTGCAGTTGGGCATTTTGAATGGCTGGCGGTTATTTTCCTAATTATGCTTGGTTGGATTTTTGCTCCAATTTTATTAAAATCTAAAGTAAATACAATCCCTGAACTAATTGGTCAAAAATTTGGAAATTCTGCGAGGAAAATTTTCTCGGGAATATCCATTTTTACCTATATTTTCACAAAAATAGGAATTACTCTTTTAGCTGGCGGAATCTTATTACAAGAAATTTTAGGTTGGAATTTTGTTACATCAACTGTTATTATGCTACTATTCACCGGAATTTATACAATTATTGGTGGCTTAAGATCAGTAATGTATACACAAATATTTCAAGCAGTTCTCTTTTTAGTTGGTGGATTTTTAGTCCTCTTTTTTGGAATTGATGCTGTTGGTGGATTTTCAACCTTAGTTAATGATGTTCCAGTTGGTCATTGGGAAGTATTTAAACCAATATCTGATCCAGATTTCCCTTGGTTAGGAATTATGATTGGAGCACCAATTCTTGCAGCTTGGTATTGGTTGGCAGATCAGTATATCGTTCAACGTATTTTAAGTGCTAGAAATTTAACAGAAGCTAAAAAGGGATCATTACTTGCCGCTGGCCTAAAACTATTTCCAATTGTTTTATTTATTCTTCCAGGAGTTATTGCTATTCAGTTGAATGAAACAATCTCTGCAAACAAAGCCTATGCATCCCTCTTTAATTCTAATATTTTCCCAATTGGAGTTAAAGGAATAATAATTAGCGGATTTTTTGCTGCTTTAATGTCTTCATTAGCTAGTGCTTTTAATTCAACAGCTACACTTATTGCCTACGATTTTGTAAAAGCAAGCGATCCTGAAGCAAATGATGAAAAACTAGTTTTAGTTGGAAGATTATCAACCGTTTTTATAGTTGTTGTCTCAATTGTGTTTATTCCATTGTTAAGGTTATTTAGTGACGGAATGTATGTAAATCTTCAAAGTATGCAAGCATATATTAGTCCTCCAATTGTTGTAGTCTTTTTGATGGGTCTATTTTGGAAGAAGGCAACTTCTAAAGCTGTAATTTGGACTCTAATTATTGGTGAAATTTTAGGATTTCTACGATTAGCCACTGATTTTATATTTATTAATAATAATGATTCTGGATTTTTACATTCCTTTTTAACAGTAAACTATCTTTACTTTGCAGGAATTCTTTTCTCTTTTTCATTCCTTTTATTTGTTGGGCTCTCTTTTGTAACTGCTGATAAAAACGAAAAAGTGGAATGGGGGGAGAAAATTGCATTGAATATCAATAAACTAAATAACTAATTTATAAACAGAAACACGAAGATATAATTAACTTATTTATTCTTTAACTAGGAGAAACAAACATGAGAAAATTAACTATTCTTTTTTTAATAACGTTAAGTAGCTTTGTCTTTGCACAGACATATGTTATTAACGATTTCGAGGATCCAGCGGATACAACTTTTTGGGGAGTTGCAAGTGGTGATAATTCTACTGATGCAACAAGAATGGACGAGACTTACCAGTCAACTAATTCAGTTGAAGGTGCAGCAATGACTTTAGATTGGTTAGCTGAAGATACAGAATCTTGGGGCGGATTTGTGAAAATTGAACATTATGCTCCTGATTCAATGGTATATGATTGGAGTGCTTATGATACAGTTTCTTTTTGGTATTTTAATGAAAGTCCTCAAACAACAGTAGGCGATGTTCATATTCGCTTCAATCTTTATGAAGTATCTGATGTACCAGATACAACTTCTTCAAGTAATGATATGGAATTTTATTATTCATTCCATTATACAATTCTTGATGATTCAACTTCAGCATGGCACAAAATATCAATTCCATTAGTTGCTGGTGATTACTGGAATGGTGAAGGATTTAACAGAACAGGGTGGTCTGGTGTTGCTGGAGATGAACAATTTAATCCAGATAAAATTAAAGGATATTGTTTTGAATTCTCAATTGGTGGCGGCGGAGACGGTAGCAACTCTGAAGGAATTTTAATTTTAGATCAGCTTGAATTATCAGGTCTTGCAGAAGATCCTTGGTTAATTTTTAATGGTAAAACTTTAGATCCTTCTTTTACACAATTTACATGGGGACAATCGGCACTTGAAATAGTTGAAGGTGGCGGAATTGATCCTAAAACAAATTCTCTTCTTTGGACACAAGGCGATGAGTGGGCAAATGGATGGAGTGGAGCTGGTTGGAATGTTGATCCTAATCACAACTTTGGTTTTAGATGGGCTCTTGATTCAGTTAAATTTGCTTTAAAAGCAGAAGCTGGAACAAACTCACCTCTTAGATTCCAATTTGAATCTGCAAATGGAATAAGAGGGATGGCTTTCGATATAGTTGCAGATGACCAATGGCATGATTATGCTTTAAATTTATCTGATTTTTATGTAATTGATGATAAACCAGATTTTGATTCTACAGCTATTACAGTTGTTCAAATGATGGGTGAAGGAAATGCAACTGCAGGTAAAAAAGTATATTGGGATTTCATTTGGACTGGAAACCCTGCTATCGATGTTGTACCTCCAGAAGCTCCAACAGGTGTTGCAGCAATTTCAGGAACATATCAAAATTTAGTGACTTGGATTGATGTTCCTAATGAAGATGCTTCTTCATATAATGTATTATACTCATCAAATCCAATAAACTCTATTGATGATGCAGGTTTGGGAGAAGTTGAGACCAATGTTACTGCAGGTACACAAATTGCAACTCATGTAATTACTGCTCCAGTAACTGATACAGAATTAACATATTACTATGCTGTATATGCAGTTGATGGTGCCGGAAATGTTGGTCCTTTAGTGGCAACAGATGCTGTTGTAAATACTGCAAAAGGTGTTACAGCAATTCATCCTTCAGCTCCTGTAAATTTTGCCGCAGATGGTGACTTAAGCGAATGGGCAAATATTCAAGAATTTAGAATGTATCCTTCAGATGGAAGTGGTACTATTGTAAATAATACAGTTATTGATGGTGATGCTGACTTATCTTTAAATGCATATGTGGCGTTTGATGATGATTTCTTATACTTTGCTTTTGATGTAGAAGATGATGTTATTGATGTTGATAGTACAGATGGTGAAAGTTGGATGCGTGACGCTCCAGATTTATTTATTGGTTTATATGATCAACAAGGTCCATCTCACACAGGATTACGAAGAGGTGCAGAACCAGATTATCATTTCAGATTTAGATCTAACGAAATCTTGTTTGATTACACTGGTGGTGGAGATCCAATAAAACAAGGTCCAGACTATATTTGGAAAGAAAAATTTCCAACTGGATATATTGTTGAAGGTAGAATTAGCCTCGATACATTGGCAACAAGAGCTGAGGACACAAGATTCCATCCAGTAGTAGGTATGAAAATTCCTATAGATTATAGTATCAATGATGCTGATGGTGCAAGAAGAGAAGGAATATTAACATATTCAATCAACAATCAAGATAAATCTTGGGGAGATGTTTCTCTATGGTCTCATACTTGGATTGGTGATAAAATGACTGATGTAGGTAATGATGACCTTACAATCAACTCTTATGGATTATCACAAAACTATCCAAACCCATTTAACCCTTCTACAGTTATTAGTTACTCACTTGCGAAAGCTGGAATGGTTACATTAAAAGTATATGATATTCTTGGACAAGAAGTTCTTTCTCTTGTTAGTGAAAATCAAAATGTTGGTCAGTACCAGGTAAAATTTGATGCAAGTCAATTAAGTACCGGTCTTTATGTTTATAGAATCCAATCAGGCGATTTTGTTGATTCTAAGAAAATGATGTTACTTAAGTAATATCGAGTTATATAAAGCGGCTATCATTGTACCTCCTGATAGCCGCTTGTTAATTAAATTTATTGCAAATAAATAAAAATTGGGGAATGATAAATTGAAATCACCTCTTAAAATAATAGCTTTACTTTCTCTATTAGTTGTATCGTTTTCAACAAACGTATTTGCTGGCGAAACTGGAAAAATATCTGGTTACATCGTTGACAAATCAACAGGAGAAGCACTTATTGGTGCAAATATTATACTTGAAGGCACATTCTTAGGAGCAGCAACTGATCTGGATGGATACTACTATATAATTAATGTAACTCCAGGTAGACACAGAATGATAGTTAGTTCTATGGGTTATAATAAAACAATAATAAAAGATATTATTGTTAATGTTGATAGAACAACAAAAATTGATGTTGAACTAAGTAGCCAATCAGTTACACTAGATGAAGAGGTTGTAATTACAGCTAAGAAACCTCTTATTGTTAAAGATTTAACATCTTCTTCATCTACTGTTTCAGCAGAAGAAATTCAAATGATGCCTGTTGAGAATATGCACCAAGTTGTGAATATTCAAGCTGGTGTTGTTGATGGTCACTTTCGTGGTGGACGTGGTGGCGAAGTTTCATACTTAGTCGATGGTATTTCGGTTAACGATGCTTACGATGGTGGAGTTTCTATTGAAGTAGAAAATAATTCCATTAGGCAAATAGAAGTTATAAGTGGAACGTTCAATGCCGAATATGGAAATGCTATGTCTGGTGTTGTAAATATTATAACCAAAGATGCAGGTCTAACATACGATGGAAGTGCTACTGCTTATTTTGGTAAGTTTTATTCAAACAGTGAGCTATATCCAAATCTTGATGACTTAACTTCTGGAAAATCTGCTGATGTTCAATTCTCATTTAGTGGGCCAACAAAATTTATAAAGAATCTTGGTTTTTTTGTGAGTGGAAGATATTCACAAAATGATGGAATGTATTATGGCAAAAGGGTCTATAATATGACAGACTCTCAACCGTATATGCCTTCTGGTGATGGCGAGTATGTTGAAATGAGTGCAGGGTTAAGAAAATCGGTAAATGGAAAACTTACTTACCAAGGGCAAAGTTGGAAAGCTAGTTGGAATACTATTTATGACGATAATGAAAATAATTATTACGATCATGGGTTTTCATGGGCACCCGATGGGTTAATGAATCATTTCCGAACAAATTTACTTAATTCACTCCAATTATCATTTATTCCAAACCAAAGTTCATTTGGATCACTAAAGTTAGCATATAATATGAGTGACTATAATGGCTATCTCTACGAAGATGAATTTGATTCAAACTATCTCGATCCTAAGCAGGGACTACCAAATTCTAATTATACTTTTAGACAAGGCGGACAACAAACTAGTAGGTATGAGAGACATACATATACTTCAATAGCACAACTTAATTTCGAATCGCAAGTAGTAAAGGAACACAAAATTAAATTGGGTATTGAAGGGACAATGTATGATATATATAATCATGGAAAGGATATCGTGAATTTAACCGAAGGTGATTTAGACGATTTTGGGAACGAAATTTTCACACTTGGTTATAGAAATCTTGGTACTCCAGGAAATCAATTTTATGAAGCAAAACCTTTCTCGATTACGTCATATATTCAAGACAAAATGGAATACGATATTATGATTGTAAACCTTGGTTTACGTCTAGATTATTTTAATGCTAATACTACAATGCCTGTTGATATGCGAAACCCATATCAATATTTATTGGATGAGAACAATACAGTATTTGGGAATCCTAGTTTCCCGGGTGCTGGCGAAACTGTTGATATTGAGGCTAAATCTCAAATTAGTCCAAGATTGGGACTTTCATTTCCAATCTCTGATAAAGGTGCAATTTATTTTTCATACGGTCATTTTTTCCAAATGCCAACTATGCAGTATTTATATCAGAACAATGATTACATAATTGACCAGTCACAACTTAATAGTGTAACTGGTAATCCAGATTTAGAAGCTCAAAAAACTGTTAAATATGAATTAGGTTTACAACAAGTATTATTTCCAAATGTGGCACTCGATTTAGCTGTTTATTACAGTGATATCAGAAATCTACTTGCTACTGAAATAATTAGTACTTACGAAGGATTCAAGTATGCTCGATTTACAAATCAAGACTACGCAAATGTAACTGGTGTAATAATAAGTCTTGATAAGCGATTTGCCGATTTCTTTAGTCTTAAAGTTGATTACACTCTTCAAATTGCCGAGGGTAACTCATCTGATCCAATGTCAGTATTTAATGATACAAAAGGAAATGTTGAACCTGAAAAGGTTGTAGTTCCTTTGGATTGGGATCAAAGACATACTGTTAATGTAACTGCAAATGTTGGAGAGCCTGGTGAGTGGATTGTTGGAATAATAGCACGATACGGTTCTGGAACTCCATTTACAGAAGATGTTACATTAAGTAATTCTGTTAGATTTGAAAATGGTGGACGCAAACCTTCTACGTTCTATTTTGATTTAAAAGCAGATAAAAATTTCAGTCTATTTGGTCTTGATTGGCATGCAATATTACTTGTTTATAATTTGTTCGATATTCAGAATGAAGTTGGTGTATACTCAACAACTGGACGGGCCACAACTGATCTAAATGTTAAGTATGCTGGTGATATTAATGGATTAAATACTATTGACGAATTTGTTGCAAATCCAGGAATGTATTCATCTCCAAGAGAAATTAAGCTTGGATTGAGTCTTGTTTTCTAATAATTGTTTGATTAAGAGGTAAAGATGTTATTGAAAAAAATCGCTTTTCTATTGTTACTTTTAATTCCTAGTCTGTTTGCGCAGGTAACTGAGGAGATAGAGGCATATCGAAATGATCCATATGGCGACATACAATATAGAAGAGAAGGGTTAATGGATGGAAACCTTGTCCGTACTCTTTTCTATAATAATGGTGAAGTTGGTCAATGGCCATTCTCACCTTCTGGTGAATGGTTAAAAGGAACTGGTCACGATTATCTTGATGGTGTTTGTGTATTAATTGCAGCCGAAGTTACTACTGATGGTGGTGTTGTTCATCCATTAGAAACTTCGTATCGTGAGTGGATGGATAGAGACCCTATTAATGGAACTATTTGGGGTTTAGAACCAGTGCCTGGTTATGCAAATGCATCTTCAGAAGATCCATCAATTAGTACTAATCCAGATTCTTGGCCAGCAGATTGGCCTAGCGCACTTCCTAATGTTGATGACGATTGGAATGGATATTGGTATGGATACTTTGGACGTGGTGTTAAAAATGCTGACTTTGAAACATTTTTTGTAATGGATGATTCCAAAGATGGGGAGTTTGCAGGTCCTCCATATAATTTCCATCCAGTTGCAAATGATCACGACAGACAAGGACTTGGGCTTCGTGTTGAAACAAGAGGATTCCAATGGTCACATGTATTAGCTGAAGATATTATTTTCTGGCATTACGATATTGTGAATCTTTCCGACAATGATTATGAAAAAACATTCTTTGGTTTCTATACTGATACTGGTGTTGGTGGTTCTGATGATAACCAGGATGATAATGCTTCTTATGATACTGATATAGATCTTGCATATGCATTTGATGATGATGGTTATGGTGCTCCAGGAAGGTGGAAAACTGGATATATTGGGTATGCATACCTTGAAAGTCCTGGTAATGCTTTTGATGATATTGACAATGATAATGATGGAATGTTAAATGAAAGTAGATCCGATGGAATTGACAATGACAATGATTGGATTAGCTACTCTGATTTAAACGGCAACGGTAAATGGGATGCAGATGAAAATGAGCCATTAAATAATGATGTTGGACAAGATGGTGTTGGACCATTTGATGCACAATACCTTGCACCTGATGAAGGGGAGGGCGATGGAATGCCTACAGATGGTGAACCAAATTTTGACAGAACTGATAAAGATGAATCTGATCAAATTGGTTTAACAAGTTTGTCAATTTATCGTCTTGGTGATGGTGGAACTGGTGGTGGATGGCCAAAAGATGATGAGTCTATGTGGTTAAAAATGCAAGCCGCTAATTTTGATACATCTCTACAAAGATCTAACATAAGTATGGTTTTTGCTTCTGGAGCTTTTCCTTTAAAAGTAAATGCACGAGATAGATTCTCGATGGCATTACTTTTTGGTGAAGATTTGGATGATTTATTCTTCAATAAAGAAACAGTTCAGCAAATATATAATTCAAATTATAATTTTTCTAAACCTCCAGATAAGCCAACGCTTACAGCAGTTCCTGGAGATAAAAAAGTATTTCTATATTGGGATAATGTTGCCGAAGATTCTAGAGATCCATTTTTAGGATTTGAACAGGATGACCCAACACTTGGATATAAAAAAGATTTTGAAGGTTATCTTGTTTATAGAAGTCAGGAACCAGAGTTTAATGATATTAAATTGATTACTGACACAAGAGGTAATGCAAAATATTCGAAACCAATTGCACAATTCGATTTAATTGATGGAATTGAAGGACCTGACCCAATTGGAATAAATGGTGCTAGTTTTAATCGTGGAAGTGAAACGGGTTTACAACATTCGTTTATTGATACAGATGTTAAGAATGGAGTTAGATACTACTACGCTTTAGTTTCATACGATATGGGTGATCCAGAATTTGGAACAAAAGGGTTAGTTCCATCTGAGTGTACTAAAATTATTACAGAGGATTTCTCTGGAAACATTAAATTTTTAGATTACAATTGTGCAGTCATAGTTCCAAATGCACCTTCAGCTGGTTATCAACCTCCAGAGTTAGATGGTGATGTTTCAGAAGTTACAGAAGGTATTGGTTCCGGAAGACTTGATGTTGTTGTACTTAATGAAAGTGAAGTAGTAAATGGGGCTAGTTATAAAGTTGAATTTTCTTCAGAAGGAGATTTACCTGATTACAATACTACATCATATAACTTAGTAAGAACACATAGTGGTTCCACTGATACACTAATATCTAATAATACAGAGTTTGGTGAAGATTCTTTTACACAACCATTTGATGGATTAGTTTTTAGTGTTCTGAATGATACCTCCATTGCAGTAAACGTAAATGAAACTGGATGGTTAGTTGGATCAAGTAATTTAACAATGGCTGTGTATCCTGATGAAACATCGCCTGCAGTGAGTACACCATGGCCAGCTGATTATGAAATTAAGTTTTATGATGAAGTTAAATTTGTTACTCCTAACTTTGGAATTGATGCGAACTTCCTAGTGTTTAATACAACTACTGGTGATACATCTGATGCTGAAGTATGGGATAATGATGGATCTGGTGATTTAAGTTACGGTGATGAAATTGTAATTATTGAATATATCGGTTCAGCGTTTAAACTGACTTGGAGAATAGATTATCATTTTGTGGGTCAACCAAACGTTCAACCTAAAGAGCCAGTTGCTGGAGATGTTTTCCAAATAAAAACAACTAAACAATTTATGCATGATGATTATTTTACATTTACAACTCAATCAGCATCAGTAGATAATGGAATTGCAGAGAATAGTTTAGATGATATATCGGTTGTTCCAAATCCGTATGTTACTGCTGCCAGTTGGGAAAGAAGAAACCTAAACCAAACTGGGCGTGGTGAAAGAAAGATTAATTTTATAAATCTTCCAGCAGAATGCACTATTAAAATCTATACTATAGCAGGTGATTTAATAAAAGAGTTAGTTAAAGAATATTCACCTACAAGTGGTGCAATGTCTTGGAATTTAGTTTCTGAAGATGGAATGGATGTAGCAAGTGGATTATATATTTATCACGTAGAAGCTCCAAATGTTGGAGAGTATATAAACAAATTTGCGTTAATCAAATAAGGATTTTGAAAATGAATAGATTGATTAAAAATATTTTACTCGTTTTTGTTTTTGCTGCTATTACCCTTAACGCACAAGATGTTGATAATGTTTCCAAAAGAGGAACTACGGCAGCACAATTTCTTAAAGTGAGCCAAGGTGCAAGAGCAACTGGTATGGGAAGTGCATTCGTTGCGGTTTCAGATGATGCATCATCAATGTTTTGGAATGTTGCTGGTATTGCAAGACAGAATAATAATTCAGTGGTTTTCGATCACACTCAATGGATTGCAGATATAAGTTATAATTTTATTGCTGGAACTATTAACCTTGGAGATTATGGAACAATTGGAATGAGTTTTATTGGCTCCAACTATGGTGAAATGAATGTTACAACAATAGATGAACCAGGTGGAACAGGAGCAGTATTCTCTGTATCTGATGTTGCTGTTAGTCTTGGATGGGCAATTAACCTTACGCAGGAATTTTCAATAGGGTTCAATCCCAAAGTTATTCAGCAAACAATATGGAATACATCTGGAACATCATTTGCCATAGATATGGGTATACTTTACGATACTCCTTTTGAAGGACTAACAATAGGCATGTCAATTACAAACCTTGGAACAAAGCTACAATTAAGTGGGACAAGCAACGTGTTGTTGTATGATCCAGATCCTGAAACAACAGGAAATAATGATAGAATACCTGGTGAATTTTCAACTGGAGCTTGGACGCTTCCTCTTACTTATGTGCTAGGACTTTCCTATAACGTACTTGATACAGATATGCACAAGTTAATTATTGATGTTGATGCAAAGCACCCAAATGATAATTACGAAAGTTTGAACATTGGTGGGGAATATGTATTTAATGATGTTATTGCTTTGCGAGGTGGATATAAAGCTATGTTTCTTGATGATTCTCAAGAGTCATTTGCTTTAGGTGCTGGATTCAAGCAAAGAATTTTAGGTAACATTGCTTTCTTTATTGATTACGCGTATCAAGATTTTGGAATACTTGCATCGGTTCATAAAGTCTCTGTTGGAATTGATTTTTAAATTGTCTTAACAAATACAGATTTAAAAAGAAGTAAGTCTGTATTTGTTCATTTAAAATAATCTAGCGTATTATTAGTTCCCTGTAAAAACTTCAATATTCTGTTTACTAAAGAATATAATAATGATGGATAGAGAACATCAGGTACTTATTATATATGCGGGTTGAAATGCAATTAATATTATCTCTATCATATTCAAATATACTTATAACAAAAAAAAATTACTTTTTAAATAATGGAAAAACATGAAACTTAAAATTCTAATTATTCTATTTCTACTTATTACCAATGCAAATGCCCAAGTTAAAAATGTAATTGAAAATGAAGGTAAAATTGATTCCTTAATTTCTAAAATGACTATTGAAGAAAAAGTTGGGCAAATGACTCAAATTGCATTACAACATTTTTCAATTGAAGGAAAAAATAGAATTGCAACTGAACCACTTCATGTAGATATAAACAAATTAAGAAAATTAATATTAAAATATAAAGTAGGATCGCTACTAAACACGGGACAAGCTGCCAATTCATTAGAAAATTGGCATGAAATAATTACTACTATTCAAGATGTAGCAACAAAAGAGAGCAGATTAAAAATTCCCATTCTTTATGGAATTGATGCAATTCACGGAGCAACATATACATTAGGGTCTACACTATTTCCACAAAATATTACTTTAGCCGCTTCCCGGAATAGAGAAATAATAAGAAAATCAGCAGAAATTACTGCTCTTGAAATGCGTGCTTCTGGTATTCCTTGGAATTTTAACCCCGTTCTTGGTTTAGCTCAAGAACCATACTGGGCAAGATTTTGGGAAACTTTTGGAGAAGACTCATACTTAACTACAGAGTTTGCTCAGGAATATGTAGAAGGTATGCAAGGTGATGATTTATCAAATCCCGCTTCTGGAGCCGCCTGCTTAAAGCATTATGTTGGTTATAGCCTTACTAAAAATGGCCTTGATAGAACTCCAGCATGGATTCCAGAAAGAGTATTGAGAGATTTACTATTACCTCCATTTGCTGCTGGAGTAAATTCCGGAGCTTTAACAGTAATGGTAAATTCTGCTGAGATAAATGGTATTCCAACTCATTCCGATTACAATTTACTAACTACTGTTTTAAAAGAAGAACTTGGGTTTTCTGGATTTATTGTTTCTGATTGGATGGATGTTGAAAGATTGCATACTAGAGATGGAGTTGCTGAAACAGCAAAAGAAGCTGTTAAATTGGCAGTAATGGCTGGTATTGATATGAGCATGGTTCCGCTAAATGTAGATTTTGCAATACTTTTAAAAGAATTAGTTGAAGATGGTGAAGTTCCAGAATCTAGAATTGACGATGCAGTTAGAAGAATTCTTAGAGTGAAATACGCATTGGGTTTGTTCGAAAATTCTTATCCCAATAAAAGTTTGGCTTCTAAATTTGCTACAAAAGAATCTGCAGAATTTAATAGAGAAGCAGCCGCAGAATCAATAACTTTATTAAAAAACAATAAGTCAATACTTCCACTAAACCCGAATACAAAGATTTTACTTACCGGACCCACTGCAAATAAAATGATGTATTTAAATGGTGGCTGGTCATTTGTGTGGCAAGGAAATAACGAAGACCTTTATCCTAAAGAAAAAAATACTTTTTACGAGGCACTTCAAATAGGATTTGGCTCAGAAAATGTAAAATACATAGAAGGCGTAGGTATTGATAGTGTTATAAATATTCAAGATGCTGTGAACGCTGCAAAAGAAGTTGATATAATAATTGCAAGCCTTGGCGAAGAGCCTTATTGTGAAACCCCAGGCAATATTTTTGATTTAACTCTTGAAGAAGCTCAATTGAAATTAGTGGAAGAGCTATCTAAAACTGGTAAACCAATAGTTTTAGTCTTATTTGAAGGGAGACCACGAGTAATAAATAAAATTGTTGATAAGGTTGATGCTGTTGTTCTGGGATATTTACCTGGATTAGAAGGTGGCGATGCAATTGTTGATATTCTTTTAGGTAAAATTAATCCATCAGGAAAATTACCATTTAGTTATCCTAAAACTGTTTCAGGTTATACAACTTATGACCACAAACCGATTGAAGAATCTGAAGATAATCATTATAAACCACAGTGGCCATTCGGTTATGGATTAAGCTACACTTCGTTCAAATATAAAGAGCTAGTAATTTCTGATTCAAAATCAGTAAATGATGAAATACAAATTTCTGTTATTGTTGAAAATACTGGAGATGTTGAAGGAAAGGAAACAGTAGAATTATATGTCACAGATAAATTTGGAAGTGTTTCAAGACCGACAAAACAATTAAAAGGATTTAATAAAATAAGTCTTAAACCTGGTGAAGAGAAGAAGGTAGAATTTATTATAACTCCAAATGATCTTTCATTCCATAATCGTGAAAATAAAAAAGTAGTAGAGCCTGGAGATTTTATTTTTAGAATTAATGAACTGTCAAAAACAATAAACTTAAAATAATTTTTCAAATAATATTTGTGAGAAACTATTAATGGAAGAAAAAAACAAAAATTTAGTTAAACTCTTATTTATAAGTTTTCTGGTATTACTTATGTCAACAAAATTCACAAAAAATTTATCTGCCCAAACTAATAATTCAGTAAAAGAGAAAGTTGAAAATTTATTATCTCAACTTACTTTAGATGAAAAATTTTCTATGCTACATGGTAATTCAAAATTTACTATTGCAGGAGTTGAGAGGCTTGGAATACCTGAATGGGTTATGTCGGATGGTCCTCATGGAGTACGGGAAGAGATTAATCCTCATGATTGGGAAGTAGCGGGCTGGGATAATGATTTTTCAACATACTTACCAGTAGGAACAGCACTAGCAGCAACTTGGAATGAAGAATTAGTTTACGAATTTGGAAAGGTTTTGGGTAGAGAAGCCCGAGCTAGAGGTAAAGATATTATTTTAGGACCTGGTATTAATATTCACCGCACTCCATTGTGCGGAAGAAATTTTGAGTATATGTCTGAGGATCCATATTTAATAAGTAAGATGGTTGTGCCTTATATAAAAGGTGTTCAAGAGCAAGATGTTGCAGCATGTCTTAAACATTATGTCGCAAATAATCAGGAGTACGAACGTTCTCGAGTTAATGAAGAAATTGACGAAAGGACATTACGAGAAATATATTTGCCTGGATTTAAGGCTGCTGTTGAAGATGGAAATGTTTTAACAGTGATGAGTGCATATAATAAATTTAGAGGTAAATGGTGTAGTGAAAGCAAATATCTTTTAACTGACATCCTAAAAAATGAGTATGCATTTGAAGGGGTTGTAATTTCTGATTGGGATGGTACCCATTCTACAATTGATGCAGCAAATGCAGGTCTTGATATTGAAATGGGAACCAATAAAGATGATTATGCTGATTACTATTTTGCTGATTCATTAAAAAAAGCTGTTGAATATGGTAAGGTCTCAATTGATGTAATTGATGATAAAGTGAAAAGAATCTTAACTGCTATGTTCAAATCAAAAGTGTTTGATGAGGATAGATTTGAGGGCGAATACATTTCAGAGAGAAACTTTGAAACTGCAAAAAAAGTTGCTGAAGAAGCTGTTGTGCTATTAAAAAATAGCAACAATATTTTACCTTTAAATATGAAAACAACAGAAACACTGGCGGTTATTGGGGAAAATGCAACAATGAAGCATGCTCTCGGCGGAGGTAGTTCTGGAATAAAAGCTAAATATGAAATTACACCACTTGAAGGATTACAGAATAAACTGAGTGATTTGGTTAAAATTAAATATGCGCAAGGCTACCAAAGTACCACAATATTCGATTGGTCAAATGGAGTAAAAGATACTAGCAGTGGTGAAAGTGCCTATAAAGAAAGACTTAGAACTGAGGCAGTATCATTAGCAAAGGAATCTGAATATGTAATAATGTTCTTAGGTCTAAATCATCATTATGATATGGAAAGTGTTGATCGTACAGAAATGGATTTACCTTATGAACAAGATGAATTGGTTAAAGAGATAGTGAAAACAAATCCTAAGACAATTGTTGTTCTTATTGGAGGTTTACCCGTTGATATAACTAATTGGGTTGATGAAGTTCCTGCAATAATGCAAGGTTGGTATGCTGGTTCAGAAGCAGGAAATGTTTTTGCAAATATTTTGTTTGGAGATATAAATCCATCTGGTAAGCTTCCTTTTACTTTTCCAAAAAAGTTGGAAGATACACCAGCATATAAATTTGGTGATTTTCCAGGCAACAGTTTAGAAGTAGAATATAAAGAAGGAATCTTTGTTGGATACCGATATTTTGATACTTTTAATGTCAAACCACAATTCGCTTTTGGACATGGATTATCATACACATCATTTTCTTTTAGTAACCTGAATCTTAGTAATGAGGTTATCTCTAGTGGTGAGAACATAACAGTTAGCTTAGACATTGAGAATACAGGTAAATACGCTGGCAGAGAAGTAGTACAACTTTATATCGAAGATGTTGTTTCTTCGGTTAAGAGACCCAAAAAAGAATTAAAAGGATTTAAAAAAGTATTCTTAAATCCAGGTGAAACAAGTAAAATTAGTTTTCAAGTAGATGAAACTATGTTGTCATTTTTTGATATAGAATTAAATGATTTCAAAGCTGAGCCAGGCCAATTTAAAATTCACGTTGGTAGTGCTTCAGATAATATTAAACTTTCGTCTAGTTTTAAACTCTCAAAAGATAATAATTTAGAAAAATAAGGTGACAAATATGGAGCAGAAGCTTTCAGTTAAAGAAAAAGTCGGCTATGGTTTAGGCGATTTCGCAGCAAATATTGTTTTTCAAACTGTAATGATATTTCTGATGTATTTTTACACAGACATATTTGGAATTCCGGCTGCAGCAGTTGGAACACTATTCTTATTGTCGCGGATTTGGGATGCAGTAAATGATCCTCTAATGGGAGCTCTTGCAGATAGAACTAAATCAAAACATGGTAGATTTAGACCTTGGATTAAATGGACTGCGATTCCATTTGGAATATTGGCCGTGCTTATGTTTACTACTCCAGACTTTAGTGAGAGTGGGAAAATTGTATACGCATATGTTACTTACATATTAATGATGATGATCTACACAGCTAATAACATTCCTTATGGTGCTTTATCTGGTGTGATGACAGCAAACTCTGTAGAGCGAACAAGTCTCAATTCATACAGATTTGTATTAGGTCAAAGCGCTGCATTAATGGTGCAAGGAGCAACTCTTCCACTTATCGCATTTTTCGGTATGGGTGATAAAGCTTTAGGTTATCAGCTTACTATGGCTTTCTTTTCTTTAATTGCTATAGGAATGTTCTATGTTACATTCTATACAACAAAAGAAAGGATTGTTCCAACTCAAACTGAAGTGACACCTATTAAGGAAGATCTAAAAGATTTATTAAACAACCGACCATGGGCAATTTTATTTGTTATGGGGTTGGTTACCTTTATTTTTCTATCCCTTAGAATAGCAGTCGGACTCTATTACTTCAAATATTATGTTGGTGACGAAAGCCTATTCTCAATGTTTGCCGTTCTTGGTACACTTGGGCTAATAATAGGAATACCATTATCAAAACCTCTTACTAAAAAATTTGGAAAAAGAAATACTTATATAGCTAGTAATGCTCTATCAGGTATTGGCGTTCTTGCCCTGTTTATTCCATCTCCTGATCAATATATAGCTGTCTATGTAATTTCTGCACTTGTTGGTTTCTTCAACGGTCCTAGTGTTCCAATACTATGGGCAATGTATGCCGATACAGCTGATTATGCAGAATGGAAGTTTGGAAGAAGAGCGACTGGAATTGTTTTTTCAGCAGCTACTTTTGGACAGAAATTTGGATGGGGAATTGGCGGTGCAATTACTGGCTGGCTATTAACTATTTTCAATTATGTACCAAATATGGAGCAATCACCAGAAGCCCTACTCGGAATTAAATTAATGCTAAGTATCATTCCAGGTGTTTTAATGATTTTATCTGTTGGACTTTTGTTCTTTTACACTTTAACTGAACCATTTATGGAAAAAGTTCAAGCAGATCTTGCTGAGAGGAGAAAAGAGAATGAAGTTACAGTTTAAGTATGTAGTTCCTATATTACTATTGGTCGCCTCCCTCTGGGGATGTTCAACTAAAGATATAAAAGTTGAAGTGAAAGAATCAAAAATTGATTTATTAGGTGATGAATATCCTGGTTGGGCAATTGCCTATTCAGGGTATCGTAACGGACAAGATCCTCAAAAAAAACTTTTCCCAACTAGGGCAGAAGTACTTGAGGATTTAAAAATTTTAGAAAAAAACTGGAAAATCATCAGAACTTACGGAGCTGATCAGCATCTTGTTGATGTTCTTGAAGTTATAAAAAATGAAAAAATTGATCTTAAAGTGATGTTAGGAATTTGGTTAGATGGCGAACCTAAATACGTGGATGATAATTTAACACAAATAAAGCTCGGAACTGAATTAGCTAACAAATATAAAGATAATGTTATAGCAATAAATGTTGGTAATGAATCACAAGTTTATTGGAGTGATCACAAAGTTCCCCAAGATAGACTAATTGCATATATTAAAGAAGTTCAACAAAAAACATCACTTCCCGTAACTACAGCAGATACGTGGGATTATTGGACTAACCTTGAGAAAAGTCAAAAGGTTATTGATGCAGTCGATTTTATTGCAACGCATATTTACCCAATATGGGCTAAGGTTGATATCGATAGGGGAATGGAAGAGACAATCAACACATTTGAGAAAATAAAAAAAACTATTCCTAATAAAAAGATTGTAATAACCGAAGCTGGTTGGGCAACATACACCGAAGGAGAATTACACGTGCCAAAAGCTGGGGATGAAGTTAAGCAGAAAAAGTATTTTGATGCGTTAATGAAATGGTCGGAGGAGAATAAAATTATTGTTTTTAATTTTTCATCATTTGATGAATCTTGGAAAGGTACTGGAACAGAGGGGCATTGGGGTTTGTTTTCTGAGAATAGAAAAGCAAAATTAGTTATGCAAAAATTATATCCAGAATTAATATCTGCTGAACCCACATCACCTGGATATGAATAAAATACCATATTAAATTATTATACAATTTATAAACTGGAAGAATCAATGAAAAAATATTTAGTACCAATTGCTTTGGGGATATTGCTCCTTGGATGTAAACCAAATACGGAAGATCAGAATATGAAAAGAGAATTTATTGTTGATGGAAAGGAAGTTACAGTTTACACTACCGCAGAAAATACGGATCTAAGATTAACTGAGACGGCAACAAAAAGTTTTAACCCTGACGAACAAGCAACGGAATCTGATATTTCAATCTTTGTTAATCCCAATAATACATTTCAAACATTTTGGGGTATTGGTGGTGCAATTACTGATGCATCAGCAGAAGTGTTTGCAAAGTTATCAGTCGAAAAACAAAATGAATTTTTAGAGGCTTATTATAATGTTGATAAAGGTATTGGTTACACATTAGGAAGAACATCAATACATAGTTGTGATTTTAGTAGTGGAAGTTTTACGTATGTAACAGATGAAGATAAAGAATTAAAAACGTTCAATATTGAACATGATAGAGAGTATCGTTTACCTTTAATCAAAAGAGCTATTCAAGCTGCAGGAGGTAAACTTCCTTTTTATGCTAGTCCTTGGAGTCCGCCAGCGTTTATGAAAAGCAATAACGATATGTTACACGGCGGAAAACTATTACCGGATTACGGAGAATCATGGGCATTATATTACACAAAGTTCATAAAAGAATATGAAAAAGAAGGAATCCCAATTTGGGGAATTACAATTCAAAATGAGCCAATGGCAGTTCAAAGATGGGAATCATGTATTTACACAGCAGCCGAAGAAAGAGACTTCTTGAAAAATCACCTTGGACCCATTATGGAAAGAGAAGGACTTGGTGATAAAAACATAGTTGTCTGGGATCATAATAGGGATTTAAGTATCAATAGAGCTAATACAATATATGATGATCCAGAAGCCTCTAAATACGCATGGGGTCTTGGATTTCATTGGTATGAAATATGGGCAGGTGGAGAATACTTGTATGAAAATCTTGCACGAATAAAAGAATCTTATCCAGATAAACAGCTTTTATTTACAGAAGGATGCGTAGAAAGTTTTGATGAAACCCAATACCAGCGTTGGTCTAATGGTGAAAGATATGGGCAATCCATGATTAACGATTTTAACCAAGGCACAGTTGGTTGGACTGACTGGAATATTTTATTGGACGAAACTGGTGGTCCTAATCATGTAAATAACCTGTGTTTCTCCCCAATCCATGCGGACACAAGAACTGGAGAGCTGATTTATACTCCATCATATTACTACATCGGTCATTTCTCAAAATTTATTCGTCCAAATGCAAAAAGAGTTAGTACTGCTAGTAGCAGAAGCCATTTGTTAA
>CBDUTO010000005.1:0-72480 GCA_965370315.1 uncultured Melioribacteraceae bacterium | reverse complement strand
TATCTTTCTCAATTGCTTTCAAATAAAATTCTTCAGCTTTTTTGTAATCTTTATACTCGGTTCTATACAAATTCGCAAGATTATTCATCGCATCAGAATTATCTTTCTCAATTGCTTTCAAATAAAATTCTTCAGCTTTTTTGTAATCTTTATATTCAGTCTCATATAAAATTGCTAAATAGAAACTAGCTTCTATAAAACCAGCTTCAAATGCCATTAAAAAATACTTCTCCGCTTTGTTTTTATTTTTCATTTCAATGGAGTACATAAAACCTAGGGCACACATTGCACTACTATTGCCCAAAACTGTAGCCTTAAGATAAAACGTCTCTGCTTTCTTAATATTTTTAAGTTTGTATTCATACAAATCAGCTATAAAAAATATTGCATCACTATTCTCATTATTCACTGCTTTCATGTAATATTTTTCAGCTTTATGGAAATCCTCTATTTCGTCTTGATAAATATTTCCGAGAAGAATATATGTTTCATCAGTATGACTTTTTATTTTATTTAACACATTTATAGCTTTATTCCTTTCTCCTTTTGCAGTATAAAATTTTGCTTTTTCAATTAATTCATAATCTGATGGAGAAAGCTCTTCAATTAATTCACTCTTTTTTTTACTTAGATATTTCCTTGCTTCCTTTATTAGTTTATCTTGCTCTGAAAGTGAAATTGAAGTATGTGCTAGTGCTTCTGTCATATACAAAGCACATTTATCATATACTTGTCCACTTTCTAAAGCTTTAATATGGAATTTAGCTCTATTCTCTAATTCAATAGATGAACACCATATTTCTAAAAACCTTGTCAAAAATTTAACTCTATTTTGGGCCTTTCTGTTTCCATAACGCATTAGATACCAAATGTTAAAGAATCGCTCACTCAATAAATAGAGATGATTCTTGGTACTTGTGCTTTCTTTGGTCACAACATTATTTCTTTCTAACAATCGTAACTGTGCCGAGACTGCTTTTGATTCCATTCCAGTTTTCTGAACAATTTCTTTAACAGTAATAGCATCCCAATTAAGTGCTATTACATCCATAATTTCTTGTTGCTGTGGTGGAAGTTCATCCATTCTATGCTTATAGAGTGGGCTAACACGGTCAAGAATAATTTCTAGATCTTTGAATGAATCACCATTTAAGTTATCTAAAAATATTTCAAAAAGGAGTGCGATGGTTCTCGGAACACCATTTGTTAATCTTCTTAATGCTTCAATTCTACCTGAATCATTTTTTATAATCTCTTTTACTTCACTAGCATCATACAATTCACCAAGTTGACGCAATAGATTTATTGTATCATTGTTTGATAAGCCTTTTAAATGGAATACTTTAAAAAATTCATAAAATGGATGTGAATAGTCATATGAGAATTCAAGTACAACAGCCGAACCAGCAATAATTCTTAAATCCGATGAAGTTAGTAAAACTTCTCTTAATCTTTGCAGCTCTTTATCTTTGAACTTTTTTACCATGTCTCCAAAGTTGTCTACAAAAAGCAGTAACTTTTTTTTATTTTTACGAAGTTTTTTAACTATGATATTAAAACATTCTTCTTCATAATACTTTTCATCGACAGAATCCATTTCATCAATTAAACCAATGAATGAATCATCTGCATTTTCAAGATAATCCGCAATATGTTCCCATAATTTGGCAAGTGTTCTAATTCCGTATTCTTCTTCATTAAAAATTACTGGTACAATTTTTTTATTTAACTTTTTATCTTCTTTTATTGCATAATAAAGCCGTCTAAGAAGCATAGTTTTTCCCATCCCTCGCTGACCTTGAATGATTATATGCTGAGATGGATTTTTCATTCCGTCAGTTTTAATCAACCTAAAAATCTCTTCGAATTCTTTGAGTCTTACAATAAAATTGCTAATTAATTCAGTTTTGGATAGTTGATCAGGATTATATAGAATAATCTGATTTCGTTTATTAATTTGCGACATATTTATTCCACCATTCTTTTAGTAAAGGAGAATTAAAACAATATATTTTGGGATCTTCATTATTATTTATATATCCATCATAAACAAGAGTGTTTATTAGGGTTTTGTACGTTTCGGGAATCTGAAATTTAACTGCCTCATTATAGATATCACCGGATGAAATTGAAGCCTTACTTGAAGCAATATTTAGAATAGCTTTAATAAAATTATAATCATCTTTTTTATAGGATTTTCTTAATCGTGTTTGCCAAGGATCAAAATAATTTCTATGCTCAATGGAATTAGCAAATGCTTTGTCAATCACTTCATTTGATATTTCAATTTCTTCAAGATCTGTTATCTTATAGACTTCATCAATAAACAACTGGATATAAAATGGAATTAACCAATCAATTTTAGCTAGCATATATTCAAATTGTTCGTTTTTTAATTCTAAATCAGAATCTTTAAGAATTTGCTTGTAAACCAATTCATTTGCTTCTTTTTTATTAAATGCTGATAATTTAAATGTATATAAATCATTAATTGTACTTGAAGCGTCAATTTTACTTACAACATTTTCCAAACCAATAGAACCTGCATATATAAATTGAATTTTCCCTCTCAGTATGGAAGAATGTCGTAACTCCCTATTTAACTGTAAAAATCTCACAGCATTTGTTTCGCTTTCATCTTTGATAATATTTTCAACTGTTTCTGCAAATTCATCAATCATTATTATTAGCTTTTCACCTTGCAAATCAAGAATCTCAAATATTTTAATTAAACAGTCATAATAGTTTAACTCAACGCCATCTAGTTTGATGCCATCTTTGGTAATTTCCTTTATCTTATTTTGGCCAACTAACTTTTTAATGCCTTGTGAAAATTTAGAAATTCCATCTAAAAGTTGAAAAATATGTGAATACAACTTTCTGAAAAATTCATTTTCACTATTTACCGATTCTGTAATAAGGTAAAGGGTTCTGTATCCATCTTTGGGTTTATCTTCTAAATATGAGAGCGTCGAGGTTTTGCCTACTCTTCTTGGGGCTGTAATAAGAATGCTGCTTCCTGATTCTATTTTTTCCCATAATTGAGCTATAATTTTGGGCCTTTGAAAAAAATGTTCGCCTCTTGCAACTTGACCTACAATCGTATTAACTGACATATAATCCTCCTAATTGTTAATCGAAAGATATATAACAAAATATATTTTGTCAACTATTTTAACAAAATATATTTTGTCAAGTGTGGCTTGTTGGAATAAGGAAACAATCAATGATTTATATAATTTCTACTCCTCAACCCTATTCAAGCCATTCAATGCAGCAACACGATAAGCCTCTGCCATTGTTGGATAATTAAAAGTAGTATTCACAAAATACATTAAATTGTTATTTTCGTTTGGTTGCGACATAATGGCTTGTCCAATATGTATAATTTCAGCAGCGCCTTGCCCAAAACAATGAATTCCAAGAATCTCTAATGTATCACGATGGAAAAGAATCTTCAGAACACCAGTAGTGTGACCAGTTATTTGTGCTCTTGCAAGATGTTTAAAAAATGAACGTCCCAACTCGTATGGAATTTTTTCTTCTGTAAGTTCTTTTTCAGTTTTGCCAATAGAGCTAATTTCAGGTAAAGTATAAATTCCAGTTGGAATATTTGTGACGAGCGTATAATCAGTATGTCCCTCAACAATATGAGTTGCAGCAAAGCGCCCTTGATCATATGAAGCACTAGCCAGGCTTGGATATCCAACAATATCTCCAACAGCATAAATGTTATCTATATTTGTTTGATAGTTTTTATTTACTTGTATGGAACCTTTGTAATCAACTTCTAGACCAATTTTATCAAGCCCAATTTTATCAGAATTACCAGTTCGACCTTGTGCCCAAAGTAAATAATCAGTTCTAATTTTTTTGTTAGATTTGAGATAAATAGTAACGCCATTATCATCCGCCTCAACCCTATCGTACTCTTCATTATGACGAATTATTACTCCATTTTCGCGCAGATGATATGCGAGAGCATCAACAATTTCGTCATCCAAAAAAGATAAAAGTTGGGATCGAGTATTAATTAAATTCACTTTTGTTCTAAGTCCACGAAAAATGGAGGCATACTCACAGCCAATTACTCCAGCGCCATAAATAGAAAGTGATTTGGGATGTCCTTTTAAATCAAGCACAGTATCACTATCAACAATTCTAGGATGAGAAAAGTCAACATCCTCTGGCTGATATGGACGAGAACCAGTAGCAATTACAAAGTATTCGGCAGTGTATTCTTTCCTTTCTCCACTTCTATGATGAACCTCGATTGTATTCTTGTCAACAAAAGATGCAAAGCCATCAAGTATTTCCACCCAATTTCTATCATAAAATCCTTTACGTAAATCCATTTGACTTTTAATAACTGTCTCAGCAGTTGATAGCAAATCTTGAAAATTTACATTTCGGAAATCATTTCTGTTTTCTAAAATTTGTGTTGCATGCCTAAGGGCTTTACTAGGTATTGTTCCACGATGTGTACAATTTCCACCAATGTTTGCAAAGCTGTCACACAGTGCAACTTTTTTACCAGCCTTTACAGCCTTCATCGCAGCACCTTCACCACCAGGGCCACTTCCAATTACTATTACATCATAATCCATATTTATATTCTATCTTATATTTTTAATTAATTCGATTTTCAAATGTCTCAGGTTTTCGATGAAGATGTGCAATTGATACTATAATTATTTCATCTCTATCATGAACATAATAAATTGCATACGGAAATTGCTTGATAAGATACCGACGAACAACACTACCAACTTTAGTCCAAGCATCTGGGTATTGAATAATCCTATCAATTCCATTACTAATTTCAGAATAGAACTGATGTGCGAGAGAGGATAATTGGAAATTATAATATTCGATTGCTTCTTCTAGCTCTTGCTCCGCTACTAAAAGAAATTTAATCTTCATATTTTGCTCTAATTTCATTCCAATTAACGGATTTCAGTTCACCTTTTTTATAAGCTTCATATCTAACTTCAGACTCTTTTACCCATAATTTTTCAATTTCTTTATCTGGTTTATCAAGACTCTCTAACAATGCATTAACTATATAAATGCGCTCTGTTGCTGATAGAGCAGATGTTTCTTTTATTATATTTGAAATTTTTTCCATAAGTATTCTATTTTATTTAATGACTATCAATAATATAATGATATTAAAATAATATTTTTACTCACCAATTATTGTAACTACAATTTTTCTTGCTCCACCAAAATTTCTATGTTCTCCTAAATAAATACCTTGCCACGTTCCAAGATTCAACTTTCCATTAGTTATTGGAATTGAAAGAGATGCTCCCAGCGTAGATGATTTTATATGGGCTGGCATATCATCACTACCTTCATAAATATGTTCGTAATACGGTGCATCTTCTGGAGTAAACTTATTAAAGTGTCTTTCCATATCCCTTAATACATCCTCTGAAACATTTTCATTTAATGTGAGTGAAGCTGATGTATGTTTGATAAATAGATTTACAATTCCAACTCTAACTTTGGCAATGTCTTGAATTTGACTTTGAATTTCATGAGTAATTAAATGAAATCCACGATGCTTTGGTTCAAGTATAATTTCTTTTTGATAATACATTTCAATCCCTATTATGTTTATTTTAAATCAGATGGTGTATAAGGATTAGAAATTAGCTCAGTAAATATTTGCCACCTTTTTGAAGGATTCTCCTCAGTTCCACCAAGCTTTTCAATATAATTTTTGCAAAGCTCCTGCCCATAATTATAATTGATTATATAACTACCATATTTATTTAAAAAGTCTACTGATTTTTCAGCTCTCTGCTCGGTTGATAAAGAATATTTGACTAACCTTTTGATTAATTCCTCTTTGCTAAATTCACCATCGTAATACTTTCTTGAAGCTATGTTTCCAGCAAATTTGAGTTTTACTACAAGATCTAAAACTTCATAATATTTATCAACTTTATCAGGATTAATTCCAGCAAGTGGGAATAATACTTCCTTTTCAAATTTAATTCTCTCTTCTCCTGGGAAAGCTACTTTAATTCCATAATTTGCTGTTCCTTCGGCAATAAGTGACGTTGGACTAAATAATGGATAGACATAATATTCAACCCAGTTCTTTCCTTTTAGCAAATTTGTTTCGAGCAATGCATTAAAAACATGATGCCCAGGATATCCTTCATGGCAAGCAAGATCAACTGCTCTATCAATATATATTGGTAAATCTGTATTGACTTGTATAACACTAAAGTTATTACCCTTGTACCAATTATATGCACCCCAAGGTTTATCCTTCACATATTCAACAACAAAGTTTTCATTATTTGGTAATTCAATATACTTAAGTGTTCTTTCTCTACCTTCCGTAATTGCAGCAGTAAAAACAGTATCTAAAAGATCTATTGGAATTACAAACTGCTTTCTATATTCTTCAAATCTTTTTGCAACATCGCCCTTTCCAGGTAATAGTTCTTCTAGTTCAGCTAATATCTCTTCAAAATAAGATTGCCCATAGTCTGGAGATATAGCATCGTAAAGCAATTCAGATTCCTTATCAAAGCTAAACTTTTTTCCACCTATCATTTCAATCTTTGCACTAACAGCCACAAGTTGCTTTGTTAGAAAATTTATTCTCATTTTTTCTAATTTAGATAGATTAACATTATCTATTGATTTTAGTTCAATGATTAATCCTATAGCTTCATTAATTAATTGATCTTTGGGAAAATTGTTTTTTTCTCCTTTATTAAGTTTCATAGGCTTCCATTCTTCAGGACCATGATAAGCATCTACTACATCAGAATCGTACTGTCCAACTTTTAGTACTAGTTTTACATATTTTTCTGCAATTTCTTGCATATTGTTTTCCTTTTTTGAAGTACACGACAGAATGAAAAAGAATAAGAGAACTGTAACTACTTTTCGCATAATTAAACCAAAGATTATTTTAAAATATATTCCAATATACAAATTTATGATATCTCAAAATGGATTAGCTCTGTTGTTGAAACTCAAATCCCAATTGCCTTTCTTCATTCGAAAATTTATCCTCATGTTTTAATAACCATTCCTTGCGCCACATTCCTCCTGCGTATCCAGTTAGCCTTCCATCACTCCCAATTACTCTGTGACAAGGAATAATAATTGAGATAAGGTTTTTTCCATTTGCCGATCCAACTGCTCGCATCATGTTTTTTCCTCCAACTCTTTCAGCAATATAATTGTAGCTAACTGTTTTTCCATGTGGAATTTTGAATAACTCACTCCAAACTTTTTGCTGAAACTCTGTGCCCTCTTGACTGATACTTACATCAAACTCTTTTCGCTCACCCGAAAAATACTCGTTGAGTTGTAGCTTGCAGATTTCCAATACATCGTTACTATTTTCTGGTTCCATTTCAGTATCTGGAAAAACAAACATAATAGAATTAACTGAGATTTCATCTGCTAATAATTTCAGTTGTCCAATTGGGGATTTAAGATATGTAGTAAATTTTTCTTTCATTTTTCATCCTATTCTTTGCGGTAATTTTTCTTTCACGCAAAGAAACGCAAAGTTTTTTTCGCAAAGCTCGCAAAAGATTATAGATTATTTACAATTCTGTGAATATCATTTTTAAGCAATTTAGTATTAAAATTTATTAGTAATCCTAATCGTAAATCTGATAATTTTAAATACGTTAACAATTGTGCATAGTGAACTGGAGCTAATTTTTCGACAGATTTTACTTCTATAATTACTTTGTTATTGATCAATAAATCTAGTCTGTACCCAACATCTAATTTAACCTCTTTGTAAATAAATGGCATCGGATATTGTTGCTGAACATCAAATCCACTCTCTCTTAAATCAAAAGCTAGTGCATTTTCATAAGCAGATTCTAATAATCCAGGACCAAGTTTTCTATGCAAATCTATGGCAATACCAATTACTTTATTTGAAATCTCATTTTCTGTCATAATTTAATTCCCTTCTTTTCTTTCCGTGCTTTGCGATAGTTCCTTGCGGTCTTTGCGTGATATTCTCTTCTTTTTTTATGCTAAGAAACGCAAAGTTTGCGAAGCTTTCATCCTACCTTCTTTGCCATAGTTCTATAAACTCCTATTACAACGCCAACTAATTGAAAATTTGAATGATCACTTTCAACAATTATTGGTTCATATTCTGGATTTTCAGAATGGAGTTCAATTTGATTCTTATTTTTCTGAAATCGTTTTACTACCGCTTCGTTATCTAAAACTGCTACAACAAACTGTCCATTTTCGGCCTGTAGATTTGGATTTACAATTATAATATCGCCAGTAAAAATATAGGCATCCTTTAAGCTATCCCCTTTTACTTTAAGTAAAAAGGAATCATTTGGAACGTGAGCAATTGTTGGAAGCTCAACAGTATCAATTGAATCGGGATAAATTGTAAGAGGATTTCCAGCAGCAACCTCTCCAAGAACTGGACGTGGAATAAAATAGTTATTCTCAAAAGTTAGTTCAATACCACGAGATATTTTGGGATTACGTTTAATAAATCCTTTTTTCTCAATTGCTTGCAAATGTTGCTGCACAGTTGAGCGATTTTTATATCCAAAATGTTTTGCTATTTCTGCAAGTGTTGGAGTTGTGCTTTTGCTTCTCTGTTCCACAAGAAAATCCAAAATGTTTTGCTGAACTTTTGTTAATTCTTTTTGCATTACTTACTCTAATTATTATTAAACATACCATACATTTGTATGGTGCTATTTTAAGAAAATATTATTAATAATACAAGTGAATTAAAATAATAGATATTTTTAGGTTAAAGGCTAATGTTAAGTCAAATACAAATATAGAAAAAGGAAGAAAGGATTAAGATTAAGAACTAAAAATAGACTCGAAATTATTTATCGGAAAACAAATAATTTCGAGTCATTATTAAAACTATAACAAACTATCCAAATAACATTTTAACGATAAATACTGCGCCGAGAATACCAGCTACATCAGCTAATAATCCAGCTGGGAGAGCATGTCTTGTGTTTCTAATATTAACTGAACCGAAATAGACTGCTAGTACATAGAATGTAGTTTCTGTACTTCCAAAAAAGGTAGAGACAAGAATGCCGATAAATGAATCAGGACCATGAGTTGCAATTATCTCCGCCATAATTCCAAGTGAACCGCTACCAGAAAGTGGACGCATAATAGCCATTGGCAAAGCTTCAGCAGGCATTCCAATAAGACTTGTGATTGGTTCTAAAGCAGTGATTAATATTTGCATACCTCCACCAGCTCTAAAAATTCCAATTGCAACTAGCATTGCAACTAGATATGGAATAATTCTGACCGCAACATCAAAGCCCTCTTTTGCACCTTCAACAAATACTTCATAAACTTTAACTTTTTTAATTGCACCATAGCCAATAAATATAAATATCAGTCCAGGAATTGCCATAATTGAAATTACATTAATAATTCCTTTAAATAGATCTGGATTTAGGAAAGTTAGATTTGAAAATATCGCTGAGAGCATTCCAGTCATTGCAAGAATTGTAACTAATGCAACAAGAGAAACAACAACAATTAATCCTTTTTTATAAGACTTAAGCCATGCCCCATACTCCCCTTTTTTAATTGGGAATTTCTCCATAATCTTTGTTGCTGTAATACCTACCGTTGTTGCACACATAGCGCCAAATATTGCGGTTCCAATAATTATTGCTGGATTACTACTACCTGCAGCAGCCCTAATTGCTATTGCTGTTACTGGAATTAATGTAAGTCCTGCAGTATTAACTGCAAGAAATGTAACCATAGCATTTGTTGCAGTGCTTTTATCTTTATTCAAAGTCTGTAATTCTTCCATAGCTTTCAAGCCAAATGGAGTTGCAGCGTTTCCCAGACCAAGCATATTAGCTGCCATATTCATTATAATTGAGCCCATTGCTGGGTGGTCAGGCGGAACATCGGGGAAAAGAAATCTTGTAAGTGGTCTTACTGAATTTGCAATAATCTTAATCAATCCAGCATTCTCAGCTACTTTCATAACTCCAAGCCAAAGAGCCATAATACCAATTAAACCAAGAGCTATATTTACTGCAATACCTGCATATTCTAAAGCTGAGTTCGTTACTTCCTTCATTTTAGTAAATGCTATATCTTCAAGTATTAAATCTCCACTCACTAATGTGCCATCTATGGTTTCTCTTAATTGAAAGACCCCCATCAAATCATCATCTTTACCAGAAACTTTTGCCATATACTTCCACATTTCTGGTGAGTTATCATCTACTTTGAAGAAGATACCAATTTTATCTTCAGCCCTATTTACAGAAATTTTTGTATTAACAATTACATCACTATTGAGAAGAGTGCCATAAAATTCATTATAAATATCCGAGTTTACTTTTATTTTACCGTCGTAAGCCCCGTCACTGTGCAGCGATGTAGAATCACCAAAAATAATTTCAATAGGAAGTGGATCACTATTGCGAAACTTGTTATCTGCCTGATCTATTATATCAGTAGTGATTGCAGTTCCAATTCCAAGAATTATAAGTCCAAGCCAAACATAATTGAGCATAATTTTTCCAATTATTAGTATTGTTTTAATAACGTAAGATAAATATTTAATATGAATAATTAAACAATCATTATTATCTTTAAATGAAATTATTAATAATTATTCAACTGAGAAATGAGTAAAATAAAAATAGCATTGGTGCAGTATTCACCAATTTGGGAAGACCCCGAGAGGACAATTGAAGTTATTGAATCTCTAATTGAACAAAGTGATTTAACAGATGTATCACTTATGATATTTCCAGAGATGTCGCTCACTGGATTTACAATCAATTCAGAAAAATTTGCCGAAGAGATGGATGGTGTATCCTTTCTATATTTTATGCAACTAGCTCGTAGATTAAAAACAAATATCTTTGCTGGAATTATTGAGCGTGATGATAAAAAGCTTTTTAATTCTCTAATCCACTTTGATGAGAAAAGTTTAATACGAGGAATATATAGAAAAATTCATCCATTCAGTTTTGCTAAAGAGAATCAAAATTATTCTGCCGGAAAGAACCCATTTGTAACAAGTATTAATAAAATTACTTTTGGACTCTCAGTCTGTTACGATTTAAGATTTCCAGAACTATATAGAGCCTATGGTAAACAGAAAGTTGATGTACTTGTGAACATTGCAAATTGGCCAATTGCCAGAATTAACCATTGGAATTTACTATTACAAGCAAGAGCAATAGAAAACCAAAGTTACATGCTTGGAGTGAACAGAATTGGGCAAGACCCTTATTTGGAGTATCCAGGTAATAGTGCAATACTTGACCCAATGGGAAATGTGCTTGGTTCAAATAAAACAGAGTCAATCCTAATTGTTGAAGTGGATTCTGAGATAGGAAATGAAACGAGAACTAAATTCCCCTTTCTAGATGATATAAAATTAATTTAACAAACCTTCTATTTTATCATCGAGTTTTTGTATATCAATCTCGCCATAGGCAAATAGTTTTCCTTCAACTAAAAGTGCTGGAACAATTGCAATATTTTTTTTGAAGTTACGCTGGAGTGATATGTTAAAACGAATCGATTTCTTATCAATTAAATATTCTTTCAAAAGTTCCTCCATCCGCCGACATGCACTACAGTTTTCTGTTACTACTAAATCAAATTTCATTCATCACCAATAGTTATTATTTCTAGTAGTAAGTTATTAGTGCTTCATGATATTTACTGTCGTACTCCTGACATAAACTACTTAAGTTTTTTCAGTTCCGATTCTTTATGAATTATCAATTTCTTTCTATCAAAATCAATTATCCCCTGCTCTCTTAAATCAGTTAAAATTGAGTTAACAGTTTGTCGAGTACATGCAGTTAGTTCTGCAATATTCTGATGAGTTAAAAATGGTTTCAAGAATATTTCATCTCCAATTCGTTTCCCTTGTTCAGTTGCTAAATTATATATAAATGAAACAACTCTTTGCTCTGCATCTTTAAAAACTAGCTCCTCAATGCGCTCGCTATATTTCCGCATTCTGAAGCCAATGAGTTTCGTGATTTCCAAATTAAGCTTTGGATTTTTTTTAACAAATTTTTTGAAATCATTTTTACTAATTGCGCATATCAAAGATTCATCCATTGTTGTAGCAAAATCAGTTCTTTCACCAACATCTAAAATTGACATCTCACCAAAAACATCACCAGGATTTATTAGTGCAACAATTAGTTCTTTTCCCTCTGGCGACATTCTGGTTAGCTTAACTCTTCCTTTCTTTAGAAAAAAAATAGAGTTTGATGAATCCTCTGCAAAATAAATTGGTTGAGATTTTTTAATAGTCTGCATTGAAGTTATTGAATCTAGCTCCATCATTTCTGGCTTATTCATCATTTCAAACATGTTGAAATTCTCTAAATACCAAAGCTTTGATTGTTCTGACATCTTAGTAACACTCCAATTGAATTTGATTTTATGAATATAAAATAAGTAATATTTTTACATTTTCTAAGCAAAATGAGTTCCCTAGAAAAATTGTTAAAAACACTAAACTGCAATTGATCAAGGCATAAAGTTAATTCATTGTGCGGAAAAATCCTCCCGGCTCATTTTTTCTTTTATAGAAATGCAAAATGATTTTACTATATTTGCTTTTTGTTTTAATAAAATATTTTAAGAAAGTGATATAATTTAATGAATAGGTTTGCACCTTTATTTGTAATAATTGCAGCATCTTTTTGGGGTATCGATTCTATTTTACTTCGCCCTCATTTATACACACTACCAGTGCCATTTGTTGTCTTTTTGGAAAGCATTATTGTTGCGACTTTAATAACTCCTATATTATTTAAAAAATATACAGATTTAAAAAATCTAAAAACAAAAGATATCCTTTCTTTTTTGGGTGTAGCAATATTTGGTGGTGCTATTGGAACAATGGCAATTACAAAAGCTCTATTTTATGTTGATTATGTAAACCTTTCTGTTGTTGTTTTAATGCAAAAACTCCAACCAGTATTTGCATTAGTATTAGCATCTATGTTATTAAAGGAAAAGCTGCCACAAGATTTTCTTAAATGGGCCGCACTCTCAATTCTCGGTGCTATCTTAATGACTTTTGGTTTAAGTATTCCGGATCTAGATACTGGCGACCATACTGTTGTTGCAGCATTATTTGCACTTCTCGCTGCATTTAGTTTTGGATTCTCTACAGTTCTGAGTAAACGAGCATTAAAAAATATTACATACGAAGTTGGTACATATTTACGATTTGTAGCAACTGCAATTATTATGTTTATTGTTGTTCTAATTGTTGGTGACTTTTCAACTGTTAAAGAAGTAACTGAATTACAATGGATGATTTTTGGAATTATTGCTTTTACATCTGGTGGACTTGCAATTTTCTTGTACTACTATGGACTTAAAAGAATTTCTGCATCAGTTGCAACAATTGCTGAACTTTCATTTCCCCTTACTGCAATCTTATTAGAGTATTTTCTACACGACAATATGCTCGATTGGCTCCAATGGATTGGAACAATTTTACTAATTTATTCAATCATTCGTGTTTCAAAACTGAGTTTTAAATAATAATCTAAAAATTGATTATTCATGATTATAGAAAAGTAGAACAAACTAGTCAATTAGTTTGAATTGTTTCAAATGATGCTCAAAGTGCTTTTTATGGAATTGATTCCATTCTGCAAAGTTTAATTCTCCAAATGTTGCATTTACAACACTATTCTTAGGATTTTTTTGATAAAAACTAAAATGTAATTCAATTTCGGTTTTTAGATTTGTTTTAGCTTCTGCTAATGAAGTAAATATCAAGTCTTCCAATCCTTCTTTTAAAAGTGGATTTTGAAAACCTTTTGGTAAATCTCTACTACTCATTAAAAATCTTTTCAAAATAGGAAGTTTCTCTACTGGATTGAAACACTCTACTTCAAGATTACCATTGCCCGAACGAACTGCTAAAATTAAATGCTCCACCATATGTTGTGGAGTCATAATTCCCCATGATGCTTTATCCGATTTATTTAATTTCTCTATTTTATATGAAAGTTCCAGAAATTCGATTTCCATTAAAACTCCTATTATTTTTAATCGATAATAAGTATAGAACAATATATAAAAAAACCTCCAAGAATATTACATTCTTAGAGGTCAATTTCTGTCGATAATTATTATCTACTAATCAGCCATTAGAGAAGCAATTACACTTGTGTTAACTATATCATCAACACTGCATCCACGACTTAAATCAAAAAGCGGTTTTTTCAGACCTTGTACTACTGGGCCAACAGCTTCAGCTCCACCAAGGCGTTGTGCAATTTTGTATCCAATATTACCTGCTTCCAAAGTTGGAAATACTAAAACATTAGCTCTTCCAGCCACTCTACTATTTGGAGCTTTTCTCTTACCAATTGATACAATTGTTGCTGCATCAAATTGCATTTCCCCATCAATGTTAAGATCAGGGCGTTTCTCTTTTGCAATTCTTGTTGCTTCAATAACTTTATCAGCATCCTCGTGTTTTGCACTTCCCATTGTTGAGAACGATAACATTGCAACATTTGGTTCTTCACCAGTTAATTTTTTATGATTATCTGCTGTTGAAATTGCAATATCCGCAAGCTGAGCTGCGTCTGGATTTGGAACTACAGCACAATCAGCATAACTGTACGTTTTATCTGGAAAAATCATTAGAAAGAGACTTGATACAATAGATATTCCCTTTGGCATTCCAACACATTGAAAGGCAGCTTTCAAAACATCACCAGTTGAAGCAGTAGAGCCAGCAACAGAACCATCTGCTTTACCCTCACCTACTATCATTGAACCGAAAAATAAGTCCTTTTTCATTATTTGGTTAGCATCTTCAAGTGTAATTCCTTTATGCTTTCTAGCTTGATAAAAAGTTTCAGCAAAGCCTGGAGTTAAATCAGAGGTTTCTGGATCAACAATTTCTATACCACTTAAATCAACTCCAAGTTCTGATGCACTTTTATTAATTTCTTCTTCATTTCCAATTGTAATTACTTTAACCAAATTATCTTTTGTTAAAATTTCAGCAGCTTTTAATACTCTTTCATCGTGAGATTCTGGTAAAACAATAGTGCGCATTCGTAACTTTGCCTTCGCATTCATCTCATTCAATAGCTTAATATCACTCATTTCTTCCTCATTATAGAATTTTAATTTTAAGTTTGTAAGGGGGTGGAATATAATAACCAAGCAAATCTTAGGATATATAATCAATAATAAAAACTAATTAACAATCTAGAAATGAATTAATTATTCCACCCCCTAAATATAAATAAATTGCAAATTATCTCTGAGATAAAAATGATGAGAGTTGTTAATTTACTCCAATTTATAGTTCAGTTTTACTATTTTTGTAAGTTAATTATTATTCACCAACTCTAGAGAGTATTTTAATAAGTGCTAATTTATAAATATATATTAAAAGCTCATATCGGACCATTCATCTTCTCAGTTTTTACTTTGATGTCTGTTTTCTTACTTCAATTTTTTATGAAGTTTGCTGATAAATTGATTGGAAAAGGTTTAAGCTCATGGGTGATAATTCAGTTAGTTACTTATAATTTAGCTTGGATGCTAATACTTGTAATTCCCATGTCTGTATTAATCTCTACGCTAATGGCATTTGGCTCACTAGCACAGAATAACGAAATTGCTGTTTTAAAAGCTTCTGGAATGAGTTTATATAAAATGCTAATACCTCCCATTGTAGGTAGCATTATTATTGCTGGCTTATTAATACTCTTTAACAACCATGTCTATCCAGATGCCAACCATGCTGCTCGTATTTTAAGAGATGATATCTCTCGTAAGAAACCAACACTTTCACTAGTACCTGGTGTATTCTCTCAAGATATCCCAAACAAGTCCATTCTCGCAAGAGAAATTGATAGAAAAACAAATGAACTTCGTGATTTAACAATCTATGACAAATCAGACCCAAAAAATATAAATGTTGTAACTGCAAAACGAGGTGAATTGTATTTTTCCAAAAATATGGCAAATTTAGTATTAGACTTGTATGATGGAGAAGTTCATACATCAAATAATTATGATTTTAAAACTTATAGAAAATTGATTTTTGAACGCCACAAGATTGTAATGGATGCAGATATTTTTTCTTTTAATCAAACTGAGGGAAAAAATTTACATAGAGGTGATAGAGAATTAAGTGCTTATGCTATGCTAGAACGAGTGGATAGTTTAAACGTTATTAAAGAACGGTTTCAATCTGAAAAGGATGAGAAATTAGCCAACTATTTTTTACCAAATACTAATCCTTCTAGAGACGTGAGCTACAGGAAATCGGATAAATACATTTACTTGCGAGTTGGTGATAAAGTTAAAACTGCAAGAGGAAGCATTCGTTCAAGTAATAGTAGGTTACGCAGTAATTCCAAAAGTATTAGTAAATATTTAGTGGAAATACATAAAAAATATTCAATTCCTATTGCATGCATATTATTTATTTTAGTAGGTGCGCCATTAGGAACTATGACCAGAAAAGGTGGTTTAGGAACAGCTGCTGGAATTAGCCTAATATTCTTTTTAATGTATTGGGCATTTCTAATGGGAGGTGAAAAGCTTGCTGATCGTGAACTTCTTTCTGCATTTTGGGGAATGTGGAGTGCAAATGTGGTTCTTCTAGTTCTAGGAGTTTATTTAACAATTAAAAGTGCTAAAGAAAAAGTAACAATTAGTTTTGATTTCCTCACAGTTTTAATTCCAAAAAAATATAAAACTGAATCGGTTATTAAGCAAAGTGGAAATAAGGGGAATTATGCTGATAATTGATAGATATCTAATTAAACAATTTCTTCTAACAACTATATTTGCGTTATTAACTTTTTTAGCAATTTTTCTAGTTGTTGATTTAATGGAGCATCTAGATGAGTTTATAGAAAATGATGTTCCTCTAATTATAATTCTAAAATATTATAGTGTATTTCTACCTCAGATGATTCGCTACATGACACCTATAGCAGTATTACTTGCTGCGCTTTTTGTAACGGGAAAGCTTTCTGATTTAAATGAAGTAACAGCTTTAAAAGCAAGTGGAATGAGTCTTTATAGATATATGGCTCCATTCATTATAACTACTGTGTTAATTTCTTTATTTTCTATCTATTTTGGAGGTTATATTTCCCCTCTCGCAAATAAAGTTAAAGTTGGTATTGAACGAGAATACTGGGGATTTGGTAAAATAAGGAGTGGGCACAATATATTTTTTCAAGATACTAAAACTAGAATTGTTACAATTTCCTCTTACAATGTATCAAACAATCAAGCACGAATTATAAGTATACAAGATTTCGATCCGAATAATATTACTAAAATGATTAGCAGAATTGATGCAAAAAAAATGAAGTATGATACAACCTCTGCTAGTTGGAATTTAATTGAAGGTGTGAAAAGAGATTTTTCTGATATATCTGAAACGCAACAAATATTTAGTAAATTAGAGATTGATAATCTTCATTTTCTTCCAAAGGATGTACTTAAAAAACAAACAAAAAATGAAGAGATGACACTCTCTGAACTTGATGAACTTGCAGACGAAATGCTCGTCGCTGGAAATAATCCGAAGCGCGTTCAGATTGAATATCACTCAAGAATTGCTTTTGCCTTTGCCTCTATTATTACTGTCCTATTCGGATTGCCACTCTCTACAAATAAACGCAAAGGTGGACTTGCACTACAATTTGGAATTAATCTTGTTATTACTTTTTCATATTTAGTATTTATGAGCATTAGTCAAGCTTTTGGAAAAAACGGAGTGATGTCCCCTATCCTCACTGGTTGGTTAGCTAATATTATATTTTTTGTTGCAGCTATGTTAAATATTGCTCGAGCTCAGAAGTGATAAAGTATTCTCGGGAATATATAAAAGGATATGTGGATAATTTGAAAAATTAAACATTACTAGAGTAACTATATTATTTTGTGATTAAAAAAAAAGAGAGGACCCCATGAAAACAAAAGCACTAATAATATTTCTAACAGCTATTTTCTTTGTTATTTTAAATAGCGGGTGCAATGACTCCCCCACTGAAACATGTGATGATGACACAACACATGTTGATACATCTAATATTGATACATCAAATGTAATTGTTTACAAACCTAATATTTATATTTACCCAACAGAGAAAATTGATTTATCGGTTAATATCACATTTCCAATTGGTGGAAAAGTAACCGAGTCTATTCCAGATTATAATACGGGATGGGATGTAACAGTTGAGCCAAATGGGGTTATAAATGGAGAATATGAGTATCTGTTTTATGAGTGTGACGTTCCAGATTTATTCCAAAAAGAGCATGGATGGATTATTGAACAAAGTTCTCTTAAAACTTTTTTTGAAGATAATTTAGAGACTCACAATTTTAGTAATAGTGAAATTAAAGATTTTATAGATTATTGGATTCCAAGATTGGTAGATTCAGAATATTATGAAATTTATCCTCAGTATAATTCCGATATAGAAGAAATGATTGTTCTAAATTTTTCACATGAACCTAAGAATATATTTAGATTGTTTTACTACATCCAAGGTAGAGATAATAGCGAAAATAATATTTCTGCTCCGATAATAGATATTGGAAAAAGAGAGAATTATTATGTAATGGAATGGGGAGTAATTGTTAAGTAGAAATATTATTAGTAATACAAATTGTACTTTCGGACGAATGTGAGAAATCTTGCAAAGTTATAAGAGATTTCTCACTAAGAACATGTTCGAAATAACATGTAATAGTTTAATGAACTTTTACATCAGTTAAACCAATACCAGGCGTATCAGCAAGTGTAAGTTTCCCATCAACAACTAAAGTCCCTTTATATGGATCATTAGCAATCAGTAAGTTTCCATCAATATCAGCCCAATCTGCTTCAGGAGCAAGCTGTGAGATTGCAGAGATAGCACATGAAGTTTCAGTCATACAACCAAGCATCACTTTCATATCCAACGATTTTGCTAAATTTACCATCTTGTGGGCTTCACGTAATCCAGTACACTTCATTAATTTAATATTAATTCCAGAATAAATACCATGAGCTTTTATTATATCAGGAATTCTCTGTAGAGATTCATCTGCAAATGTTGGTAGGGGTGAATTTTCAGTTAACCAAGCCATATCATCTATTTGCTCTTTAGGCATTGGTTGCTCTACCATTTTCACTCCCCTTTCGTCTAACCAATTAATCATTTCAAGAGCAAAGTGTTTATCCGTCCAGCCTTGATTAACATCGACAACAAGAGGCTTATTTGTTACAGAGCGGATTGTTTCAATCATCTCTTTATCAGTATCTCTACCCAATTTAACTTTTAGAATACTATATGAGACTGCTTCCTTTACTTTTTTCTTTACAACTTCTGCTGTATCAATTCCAATAGTATAAGAAGTCTGTGGAGTTTTTGATGCATCATATCCCCATATTTTGTGCCAAGGCTGCCCAATTAGTTTTCCAACCAAATCATGAAGTGCAATATCAATGGAGGCTTTTGCTGCTGGATTTTTCTCTTCAATCCCATCAACGTAGTCAAGAATTTCTTCCATCTTAAATGGATCATTAAATTGAGACAAATCTACTTTCGATAAAAACTTAGATACAGTTTCATGAGATTCACCAAGGTAAGGTGGCATTGATGCTTCTCCATATCCAATTACACCATCATGCTCAATTTGCGTAAGCATTACTGGACTTGTTGACCGAGAACTAGTTGCTATTGTAAAGACGTGTTTAAGTTCTAAGGTAAAAGGTTTGAATGAGAATTTCATTTTTATAAGTACCTACTATATTAATATTTTTACGAAATTATTTATAAATATTCCAGGAGTTAGAACTGCGCTACCTAATATTCATGGTGTTTCAATAAAGCTTCTTCTATTTTGTTTTATTATAACTCTCCGTTATAGAATTTATTGTTTTTTATAAGTTCTATACCATTTTCACCAACGGAAGGAATTATATTCCTAGCTCGGATAAAACCCTTTAGTCGATGCTTGCTAAAATTTTCTGCTGATTTATCAAAACTATTGTATTTAACTTGACCCGCTTCATGAATATATTCTAAATCATCAAGATAAATTCCCACATGAGTTACTCTCTCTCTCTTTCCATCTTTTGCCTTCTTTCCAAAAAACACAAGATCGCCAGCTACTAAATTTTCAAAACCATCTTCAGTATCAACTAGTATTCCTTTGTGAGTTTGCTGAGATGCATCCCTATCTAATACCACACCATTAAGGAAATAGACTGTTTTTGTAAAACCGCTACAATCCAATGCTTTTGCAGAAGTTCCACCCCACAAATATGGATTGCCTTTAAAAAGCTTAGCGGTAGCAATTATATTCTCTTTAGTTGGATATGCATTCTCGAGCCAAGTTTTATAATTAGCACTTTCGTTGGCTAAGACAAAAGCTTCAGCCCCATTAGGATATTTTACTTTTATAAACTCCCCTTCTTCACCAACTTTTTCAAGAATATTTCCTATTATTAAATCGGATACTCTTTCAGACTTTTCATTAGTTTCAGAATAAGAGAATCCATATTCTTTAGTAAAAATTATTTTATCCGCATTATACCATTCTTTATATTTTTCTCTATTCATGGTTTTAAGTCCATCCCCAACCCAGGCTATATATCTATCTGGTGTTTGAATTAAATAAAAACCATTTTTCTTTTTTAGAACTCTCACAGGTGTACCCAATATAGCTTGAGTTACCAATTCTGCTGAATGTGTAGGTTTACCTCTGAGATTAGCAACAGAATTATTTATAATTCCAAATACTTTACCTTTTAGTTTTTCATCTGGAAGAGTTTTTATAGAATCTTGAATATCAATTTTATCATTTTTAATTCTATTAATTAACTCTGTTTTTGCATCAAGTTCTGTTGTTTCACCAGTTAAAACCATACCTGATTCATTTTCTTTAATAGTAACATTAAACAATGCAACCCTCTTATCTGGAGTATATTCAGATTTTACTGCATCTATTATCTTCTGAAGTTTATTCATCTCAGCATCCTGCGCGTTTATTTGGATAGATATAAAAAGAACTACTATTGCTAGAATTATTCTATTCATTTTAATTCCAATTTGTGAATGATTGTAAATATTAAAATAATAATTTATTAATTCTATTCAAAGGTTATTGTAATATTACCAATAACCTTTATGAATATTCTTATATATATTTAAAACAATAAGAGCCAGTATAAACTGGCTCTTATTGTTAATCTATTTTTTATTCTAAAGGAAGTAAGTATCGCATGCAACTAAAGCTAAACCTATGACTCCAAAGAACAGTAATAAGAATATCGAATAAAATATTTTTGACATTTTCTCTCTCCTAAAATTTTTGTTAAATTAATCTTTTTTCATAAATCAAAACACAAAGATTTTATTTAAGCAATATCATTTTTTTGGTTAAAATACTATTTCCGGCAACAACTCTATAAATATATGTTCCGGTTGACACTTTTGATCCAGAATCATCAAGACCATTCCAAGAGATATTATGAACACCAGCTTCAACTTCATTATTTACCAATGTTGTAACTTCTTGTCCCAACATATTGTAAATTTTTAGAGTTACAAATTGTGACTCTGGTATTCCATATTTAATCATTGTACTTGGATTAAATGGATTTGGATAATTTTGTGATACTTCAAATTTATCTGGAATTATTTGAGCTTCTTCAATAGCTGTAACATTATCACCAACTTTGAAAATCCCTTGTCCAGAATATTCAGAATATGAATTTTCAGCAGTTTTTGTTCTTACTCTCCAGAAATATGACTTCCCACTTTCTAAATCTGAAATATCGAAATAGGATTCTTCAATATTATCAATTGTAATTGCATTAATCATATCTGGGTTATCAGCAATTATAATTTCTGACATAAGCATCGAACTTTGCTCAACAGGAAGCACCCAAGATATAGTTGGTGAAGTTGTATTAATTACAACATTATTTGGACCACCAACAATTGGTTGAATTGCACTTGAACCTGGATCAATTCTAAACGTTTCTGTTACAGAATAGTTTGAGTATGTAGCGTTAGTATAAAATGATCTAACTTTCCAATAATATGTAGCACCAGGAGTCAAGTTTGATAGAGCTAAATATGGAGTTGTTGGTGTAGCAATTATTGTTGTAGGAGAACCACCTGCAAAAACATCAGAAGTAGAATATGTTACTTCATAACTTTGAATAGCAGTATGGTCACCAATTACATACCAATACAATGTTGGAGATTTTGAGACTAAATTAATACCTCCGATTGGAGTTGTTAAAACTGGATCACTTATATTAAATAATGCAGAATAGACTGTAAATGCATCTTCATCCCATGCTGAGAATGTGAATCCATCTGTTGCTGCTAAAGCAAAATAATATGTGCTACCTTCATTTAAATCAAATGTAAAAGTATATAATAGAGCTGGTAATGGAATTGAAATAGTTCCATCATAAACATTATCCCAATCATTTGAATTACTACCTTCTTTATATCTGAGAACAACATCAGTTAATCCTAGTGATGATCCCTGAATAAACCAGTTTATGGTTGGCTTTGTTGTGTACATTGTTGGATTACCTACAGGCCATGTAATAACAGGATAACCATTATTTACTCCACCAACAACAGTAAATGTTGCTGGATCTGACCAAGCTGATTCAGAAGTTCCATTATCAGATCTAACACTCCAAACATATGTAGCACCTGGTGTTAATCCAGTTACTTGTTTATATAGTCCAGTTACATTCTGATAATTAACAACACCATCTAATCCTGCAGAAACAAGTTCAATATCAATATCATAAGTTAAACCTGTACCTGCTGTGCCAGTGTACCAATAGAGTGTAGGTGCAGTGGTATAAACTGTAACACCACCTAACGGATAACTAGCAATTGGTTTCACTAAAGTTCCACTTCCATAAGTAACAAAACTCTCTACACCGGACCAAGGACCAAATTCTGCAGTTGCAGGATAATAGACTCTTACCTGCCAATAATATGAAATACCTGGACTGAGAGTTGGTAGTGTTAGATATAAATTAGATGAACCATTAGCAATAATATTTGCATTAGTTGGATAGAAATCACCTGCATTCAACTCTAAAGGATCAGGTAAACCACCAATAGTTCCAGCAGTTGAATATTTAACTTGATACGTTACACCCGGTGCATATGTCGCTAAGTACCAATAAAGAGTTGGTGTATTAGTTAAAAGTGTAACTCCACCAATTGGCCATGATTGATATGGTGTTACGGTAGTTCCGCCACCAGTTGTGAAACTCCACGTATCTGAATAGTTAATAACTTCATCACCAGCAGTGAGAACAATTATTCTCCAATAGTAGGTTTTCCCTTCTAAAAGAGTAAAGAGTTTATTTGTATTAGTAGTTGTAGCTTCAAAATCAACAGCTAATACGTCATCCCATTCAGCTGCAGTTGGAACATGACCAGCATATTCTTCTACTTGTATTTTGAATTTCATGCCACCTTGAGAGCCAATTATGTACCAATAAAATGTTACATCAGTCATATTAACTGTAGTACCATTTAAAGGCAAAGTATGCGTTACTGGCACATTAGGAATTGTTGTAAAGTGATAAATTTGTGAGTCATACTCATCTCCAACATTATCCACAGCTGCAACTTTCCAATAATACATCGTATTATTATCTAATGGAATTACTCCACCATTAATCATTTCAGTTTCTATTTCAAAAAATGATTTTGTAAGATTCGTGCCTTGATCTGTAGAATAGATTGGGGTAGCAAAATCGTTTGCATCATCCAAATAGATTCTATAAGAAACTGCTCCAGTTACACTAGCCCAAGTAAATACTGGCTCTACTGAGACTCCGGTTAAACCATTAACCGGTGCAGTTAAAATTGGGCCAGGTAATGTTAACGTAAATATTGTTGTTCCAGATGTTTTTGTTTCACCAATATTTGCTCCACTTGTAACTTCAGCATCAATTTTCCAATAGTAATCCCCTGCTTGAGGTAGGCTTACAGTTGTAGTTAATACATTTGATACTGTAGAAGTTCCAACAATATTTCCAAATCCATTATCTGTTGCAACTGTAACAGTAAAATCGACATTTGTATAACTTGAAGCATGTGTCCAAATGAATGTGACCGGATCAATATATGTCTGTGACGAGCTATTAGCTGGAGTAGCTTGCACAGGAGTTGCCAATACTGTAGTGAATGTTGAAGTACTTGAAGAAGTAACTCCATTTGGACCAATTGCCGCCCCATTCAAATTACTTTGAGCAGTGACTCTCCAATAATATGTTTTGTTGTTTAACAAACCAGACAAAGCTTGTGAATTTGTTACAATAGTAGAATTATCATAAACTATTGTACCTCCACCAAAACCAGCATCGGTATTTACTTCTAATCGATATTTATCTGCTCCAGTTGCTGCAGGCCAACTTAATGTTGGGTTTATTGCAATTGCAGTAGAACCTGTAGCTGGAGAAATACCAGTTACTGATTGTTGGGTCGTTGTAAAACTCCTAACCTCAACATCTGATTCAGTTCTTGTATCACTTGAAGCAATATTTCTTGGAACAACTTTCCAATAATATGTAGTATTATCAGTTAATCCACCGGGTGTATCAGTTTGTACATCGCCTTGATCTACACCGTTTATTATTGCAGTACCAAGGAAATTAGATTGAGTGTTCACATACAATTTATATTGGTCTGCTCCTAAAACAGAACTCCAAGTCAAGCTTACATCTAATGCTTCTCCAGTAGCTCCATCACTAGGTGTTAATAATACTAATTCGTTATCAGTAATTGTTGTAGTTGCTGAAGCTGTTCCCATTGAGCCATATGAAGGAGTTCCAGTTCCAATAATTGTTTCATCAAGTTCGATAAATACATCCGTAGCTGAAGTTAATACTACAGTTCCACTAGCAGTTCCATCAGTTACTGTAATATTTCCTGCCCCAGTAAAATCGGTTCCTGATGTAGCTGTTCCAGTTGTAAAATCCATTGTAACTAAAACGTCACCATTATCGGCTGTACCACCTCCTGAAACTGTGGCACTGTAAGTGACTGTACTCGATCCATCTTCTGCAATACTTGCATTGTCTCTACTAATTGATATTGTTTCATCATCTGTAATTGTAGTTGTTGCTGAAGCTGTTCCTATTAATCCATATGAAGGGTTACTAATTTCTCCAGTGATTGTTTCATCACCTTCAAAGAAATTATCTGTTGCTGATGTTAATACAACAGTTCCACTTGCAGTTCCATCAGTTATTGTAATATCTCCAGCTCCTGTAAAATCCATTCCTGAAGTAGCTGTGCCACCAGTGAAATCCGTTATTACAGTTACGTTTCCATTATCTGCTGTTCCACCTCCAGATACTGTAGCTGTATAAGTTACTGTACTTGATCCATCTTCTGCAATAGTTGCGTTGTTTCTGCTAATTGATATTGTTTCATCATCAGTAATTGTTGTAGTTGCTGAAGCTGTTCCCATTGAGCCATATGAAGGAGTTCCAGCACCTATAATAGTTTCATTACCTTCAAACAGAACATCTGTTGCTGAAGTTAATACTACTGTTCCAGTTCCTGAGCCATCTGATACTGTAATATTTCCTGCCCCTGTAAAGTCTGTACCCGAGGTTGCTGTACCAGTTGTAAAATCCATTGTTACGGTTACATCCCCTAGAGCTAACGTTCCTGCACCACCAGATGCTGTGGCTGTATATGTAACCGTACTTGAGCCATCTTCTGCTATAGTTGAATTGTCTCTACTTATCGAAATTGTTTCGTCATCGGTTATAGTAACGGTCGTCTCTTGTGGAGTTCCGTGCTCAACAAATGGACCCTCAACACCCCCAGAACCATCACCATTATCTGAGACACCAGTAATTTCAAAGGTAATTATTTCATCACCTTCAAATAATATATCAGTAATAGATGCAAGGGAAGTTGTTCCAATTTTATTAGTCCCATCTGCAGAAATTGTGATCGTTGTACTTGCAAGAGTATAGTCAGTACCACCTCCAGTAGCTGTTGTTGATCCTACTTTAACAGCAATAGTGACAGTCACATCCTCACCAGCAGTTGGTGCAACATCCGATGTTGCAGTAATTGTTGCACTACTACCATCTTCTGTTACAGTTGCATCTGATGATAAGGTTATCACTTGTGCTTGTATATTTAAAAATGAAAAGAAAAAAAGCAATGTAAATACAATACTTTTTAAAAAAGTATATCTGTGTTTCATAAAACACCTCCGTATATGTGATAAAACTCTGGCTTTGGCTGGTGAACAAATCATATTATTTATATAATTTATTACTAACTGAATTTAAGAGGTTTAATAAGTATTGTCAAGCATAAAAGGACATAACGTTTTATTATAAAAAGGATGTTTAGGTTCTAAAAAGCCATTTTTAATTAAAAAAATATTTTAATTTTAGATTATTACTATTTAATAATATTTATGATTTGCCCGATAGTATTTAAAACCAAAAGAGCCAGAAAAACTGGCTCTTAAAGAAAATTCTAGCTCTCATTAGAGAAAATAAGTATCGCATGCAACTAAAGCTAAACCAATAACTCCAAAGAACAGTAATAAGAATATTGAATAAAATATTTTTGACATTTTCTCTCTCCTAAAATTTTTGTAAAATTAATTGTTTTTCATAAATTAAATCACAAAGATTTTATTTAAGCAATATCATTTTTTTAGTAATTATTTTATTGCCAGCAACAACTCGATATATATATGTTCCAGTTGATACTTTAGAACCACTATTATCTACTCCATTCCATATAACATTATGAATACCAGCTTCTACTTCATTATTCACTAATGTTGAAACTTCTTGTCCTAACATATTATAAATACGTAGAGTAACAAATTGTGCTTCTGGTATTGCATATTTAATCATTGTACTTGGATTAAATGGATTTGGATAATTCTGTGATACTTCAAATTCAACTGGTAGAATTACTGACTCTTCTACTTCTGTTACATCATCACCAACTTTGAAAACCCCTTGTCCAGAATATTCTGAATATACATTATCTGTAGTTTTAGTTCGTACTTTCCAGAAATAGGATTTCCCATCTTCAAGGTCTGAGATAATATAATTAGTATTTGTAATATCCTTAATTGTAATTGCATTAGCCATATCTGGATTATCTGCAATCAATATTTCCGACATAAGTGTTGCACTATGTTCTGATGGAAAAACCCATGAGATAGTTGGTTCAGAAGTATGTACAACAACATTATTTGGACCACCCACAATTGGTTGAATTGCACTTGCACCAGGATCAATACTAAATGTTTCAGTAACTGAATAGTTGGAATATGTACCGTCTGTATAATGTGTTCTAACTTTCCAATGATAGGTTGCACCTGGAGATAAGTTAGAGAGTGCTAAATATGAAGTTACTGGAGTGGCAACTGTTGTTACTGCAGGATCAAATACATCTGATGTAGAATATGTTACCTCAAAATCATCAATTGCTGTATGATCTCCAACTACAAACCAATATAATGTTGGTGACTTAGATGCTAAATTTATACCTCCAATTGGTGTAGTAAGAACTGGATCACTAATATTATTTATTGCAGAGTAAACTGTAAATGCATCTTCATCCCACGTAGATAACGCAAGTCCATCCCATGAAGCTAATGCAAAGTAATATTTACTTCCTTCATTTAAATCAAAAGTAAAAGTATATAATTGAGCTGGTAATGGAATAGAGATTGTTCCATCATAAACATTATCCCAATCTGTTGAATTACTTCCTTCTTGATATCTTAGAACTACATCTGTCAATCCAAGTGTTGAACCCTGGATAAACCAATTGATAACTGGCTTTGTTGTGTACATAGTAGGATTACCAACTGGCCATGTTATTATTGGATATCCATTTCCAGAACCTCCAGTAACTGTAAATGTAACAGGGTCTGACCAAGCTGATTCATGACCAGTACCTGTAGTAGCTGCTCCATCGTTATCTGATTGAACAGACCATACATATGTTTCACCTGGAATTAATGTTGCAGTTAGTAATTTGTATAATGCATTAACATTATTATACTCAGCTACACCATCTAGTCCAACTGTAGTTGTTTCAATATCAATATTATATGTAAGTCCATCACCAGATGTGCCTGTGTACCAGTATAGCGTTGGTGCTGTTGTATAGACTGTAATGCCACCTAGAGGATAACTAGCAATTGGTTTTACTAATGTTCCACTACCTTGAGTAATAAAACTCTCTACCCCAGACCATTCTCCATAAGCATCAGCAATAGGATCATAAACCCTTACTTGCCAGTAATATAAGGTTCCAGGAGTTAGTGCAAGTAGTGTTATAAATAAATCATCTGAACCATTCACTACCATGTCAACATCTTCTGGGAATTTATCTCCAGATGTTAACTCTAATCCAGTTATTGCATCGCTTATTGAATACTTAACTTGATATTCAAGACCAGGACCAAAAACTGATAAATACCAATAGAGAGTTGGTGTGTTTGTTAGAACTGAAACACCTCCTATTGGCCATGATTGGATTGGTGTGACTGTTGTTCCGCCACCAGTAGTAAAACCTCTGGTCGCTGAATAATCAATTACTTCATTTCCACCTGAAAGGACAATGACTCTCCAATAGTATGCTGTTCCTTGAAACAGTGTGAATAGTTGATTCGAATTTGTAGTAGTTGCTTCAAAAGCTGGAGTTAACCAATCTGTGGCATCTGGAGCAGCTCCATCATCTTCAAATACTTGAATCTTAAATTTCATTGTTCCTTGACCAATTACATACCAATAGAATGTTACATCTGTCATATTTACTATTGATGCATCATTTGGTAAACTCATTGTCACAGGTACACTTGGTACGGTAGTGAAATGATAAGTTGGAGAATCATATTCATTACCATGCTGGTCAACTGCTGCTACCTTCCAGTAATACATTGTATTGTTATCAAGTGGGAAGTTTGCAATAATTTCAGTAAACTGTTTTGACAGATTTGTTCCTTCATCAATTTCATAAATCGGAGTAGTAAAATCATTTGCATCATCTAAATATAACTTATATGAAGTTGCTCCAGTAGATGCATTCCAGGACATAAGAGGTTCTACTGACACACCAGTCAAACCATCAACTGGGGCATTTAGTGTAGGAGAGATAAGACCTGTAGTAAAACTATAAGGAATAGGATTCCCTTCTAATCCGGGAGTATTACCATAGTTATCTTGTATCCTCCAATAATAAGTTGTATTATACGCTAACTGAACTTCATCCTCTAAAACGCCCGCCAAATCTCCATCTGTTTGAAGAGCCAAGACATCACCCCATGCTCTTAGATTAGTAGCTAACACTGGATAATAGACTCTATCGACAACTGTATTTGCACCAAAATTTGTAGTAGTAGATACATCAAGATACATATCATGCGTAATTAGAACACTATAAGTATTAACTGTCGTAAAGTCCGGAGTAACAGAGACTCCAGTTGCATTATCTGCTGGGAATGGCTGGGCATTTAAGCTGGAGAATATAAAAATTATAAAGAATGAAAATAGTAGTAGAGTACTATTAAAAATAGTAGTTTTTGGTTTCATAATAAACCTCTAATAATAATTAAAATCTGACTTTGGCTGGTATTAAGAAAATTATTTACTACATAAGTAAATACTATTTGCTTGATGAGTTTAAAGTATGTGATTTAGAATTTAATGTCAACTATTTTTATTTGAACTATACAAATACTCAATAATAGAATTTAAATATGCCCTGGCATCTCAGTTTTATTCATAAATAATATTTGTATTTATACAAAAGATTCTATCTTATATACCCCTTAAAAATAAGTCACTTGGCAAGCAAAAAGAGCCGAAGCGAATACAAGCAAAACTCCTACAATAAATAGTGTAGCACCAATTTTTGACATCTATAAGTCCTTTCTTAAATCATTTTTTTTTATAATGTTTCTAACATAGTGTGTGAAACATTTTGTCCATTTTCTAATTGCAAAAATATTTCATTAATTAAAACTTTAGTATCAGTTAATTTCTTTTGTAAATATTTAGCTTCGTCCTTAGTTCCTTCCAAATCTATATCCATTTTCTTCATCCCAATAAGAATTTCTTTATCAGCAGTCTCAATATTTTTAACAATATATCCAAGGTCTTTATTATCCAAACCAACATGAGTATTTATTAAAGTAATCCCGTCAGTTTTAGAGCTACTCCATGCTTGCCCAACAATACTGGGGTATTCATCTAAAGTTAGCAACTCAGGAGCTATTGCATATCCAGTTCCATCATTAAGACCAGAGGGAATAATGAAATCACCTTCGTTTACGATTCCTCTGACGCTCACTGGTATTTGTCCCATAAAGGCTACTTTTTCAAAATCTTCTATGTGACCATCTGTTGGTGAATTACCTAAAACTATTGGTGCACTAGATATTGCCATAAAAAACTCTGCATCATCCAATTTTTTTGAAATTTTTCCACCTTTTACTCCAATAATATCGCCAGAATAAAATTTCTCTGTTTTGTCAGATTTCTCTAACCATTCTGCATAATCTCCACTCCCCGATTCGAAGGTAACGCCGATATTTGCCATGTTGAGACCTTCAATTATTATATTCTCAGCTAGGTCAATAGCAATTGTAATTATATCAACTGGCTCCAAGACCGCCATAGAAAGAGCTACTATTTCAGCAGCGCCAAGAGCTACAATATAGACGCCATGAATAATATTAGGCATATCTGACCAATAGTCTGTAACAGTTTGTCCTTCAATTCTTCCAGCCATATTTCCAATATTTGAAATACCTGAAAAGCCAATAGTTGGAATAGGTGCAAGTAGATTATCTTCAGTCCAAAATGACATATAGTTATTATCACCATTTGCTTTCTCAGAGAGTAGCCAGTCATTCCCTTCAACTCTAATTGCTATACCTTGAGATACTGCATCAATATAAAGAGGATAGTTATCTACAAGCCAATCATTCCCAGAAACACTACTGCGAATCGTTGTTCTTCCATTACCTTCAATTTCAAATAAATTAGAACCCTGATAATCAGCTTTTAATGATGATGATGTAGTTTCGTTATTAATATGCATTTTTGCAGAAGTAGGGTAAACTCCAACACCTAAAACTCCCTTAATAAAAGCATCATCGGTAAATGTACTTTTACCAATAACTTCAAAATGAGCATTGTGTAGTGTAGTTCCAATTACAACATACCCCAAAGGATCGAAAAGCATTCTTTGAATTTCCCAAGTTTGGATTACAAAATTTCTATCGTTTAAAACACCTAAGAAATGTCTCTCTGGACCGTAAATTATATTACCTTGAGTAGTCCACCATTCGTAATCGGAACCCAATATTTGTGGAATGGCTTTTAACCTTGCCAAGGTACCAATTGAGCTTGGAAGGTTTGTAATTTTATTTATACTTATATTTTTAACCTTCTCATTTGTAACAGAACCATCTGCTAATTTCTCAGAAGTAATTGAATTATCTGAAACACTTTCGGCAAACTTAGCACCAAGACTATAAGGCGAATTCAGAAACTTGAACCTATCGCTCATCTCTTTTTCATTATTAATTCTGATACCGAGTGAATAACCTTCATCAATTTCAAAAGAGAAAGGATTTGGAGTTGTCCCTTTTCCAAGTACTACATCAAATTCTCCATTTTTAACAAGTACTTTTTTGTGAACTTCACTCCATTTTGGAGTATTCGGATCTGATTGTGAATACAAAGAGAAAGTAAAATCATAAAAGTTATCCTCAAACGCTTTACCGAAATCATCAGTCAACATACCGTTAAAGGCTATTGTTCCAGGTAACTTACTTTTCTGAATCTCCTGTGCAATAATTCCACTACTTAAAATTATACTAAATAGTATTACATGAATAATTGCTTTTGTCATTTTTATATTCATATTTTTATCAAAATTTATTTTAAAATATTTTTCAATTCCCACTTGTAGATTCCAGTAGTGTTGTTCTAATAAGCCTATTGTTCGTGCCACTTTCAAAATCTTTTATTGCAAATTTTAATTGAATCATTTTCTTATATGTTTCCTCATACTCTGAGTTTGAAGTATCTATTTCAGCAAGTAATAATTCTAACTCACTACTCTTTTTCTGAAGTTTGGCAACTAAACTTTTATCATAAATTGAACTTTGTTTTATAATTGATGTAACGTTTTTTAGATTTAATCCAACACCTACTTTTATCATTTTTACCGAAGGATTATTTGATGCTTGCCACGCAATACCTACAGTTTTAGTCAATTCATCAATTGTGACTAATTCAGGAGCAATTGCCATTCCAGTTCCGTCTTCAATGCCACTCGGAATTATGTAATCCCCTTTATTAACAACACCAATAACCTTAACTGGAACCTGTCCTTTAAAAGCAACTTTTTCGTACAATTCTTCCATACCTTTTTGTGGCATATTGCCTAAAACTATTGGCGCAACAGAGACTGACATAATTCGATCTGCATTAAGAGTTGCCTTTGATATTTGGCCTCCATAAACTCCTACAATGTCACCATATTTAATTGTTTCATTAAAGTTAGCACGCTGAAGCCACTCGGCATAATCACCACTTCCCGATTCATACGTAACTCCGAGGTTTATAAGATCAATTACAATAATTGCAACCTCATAGATAATTTCACCTGCTAATTTAATAATATCTTCTACCTCGATAGGAACTCCTGTTGTAGCTACTGCTGCTGCTGTCACAGCTATAGCAACGGCTTCCGCTGCAATTTTACCTACTACAGCTACATGATGAACAATATTCTTTGGATCGATTTGATAATCAATATAATTTTGTCCTTCAATTCTACCAGTCATATTATTTGTTAGTGAGAACCCTGAATATGTATCCCAGAAAGAGATATAATTATTGCCAGAATTTGGTGGTAGAACTAGCCCAGGAATGGCAGGTATTCCAGGTACACCAGGTATTTGAGGTAGTGGTGCAGGTACTACATTCTGGGCAGCAACTTGGTGGATATTAATTGCAATTCCGTGATCTTCACCCTCAATGTATAACGGATAATTTGATATATCATCCTCTTCCCCTTCGAGTGTACTTGTGATTACTACTCGTCCATTAGGCTGAATCTTAAAAACTTCTGTATTTGCAGAATCAACTTGAAACGGTGTTTGTCCAGCAAAGGGAACGACTCCAGGAGAATCGATGTGAAGTTGTGCTGCTCCGGGATATACACCAACTCCAACCTTACCTCTAAAAAATGCATCGCATAAAGTTGTAAGCCCTATTACTTCAAATTGAACAGAATCTTGCAAAGTACCTATTACAACACGACCATAGGGTTCAAATATCATTCTTTGAACACTATCAACTCTAATTACTAAATTTCTATCGTTTATTGTTCCAAGAAATTCTTCACCCGTCTCAAGATAATTACCGTGCCTTCTCCAATAATCTGGTAGGACCGCAGTTGATTTTAAGTCTAAATCTAATTGAGAAGTACCACTTATTTTCTCCCAATCAATGCTTTCAACTTTTTCATCAGTTATTGAGCTATTAGCAATTTTCTCAGTTGTAATTGAAGCATCAGGTACTTCTGCAGCAATTTTAGTTCGCAAGCTATAAGGAACAGATGTAAATTGTTGACGAGGTAAAAGTTCCTCTTCTCCAAGCTGGATGCCAATATAATACTCTTTATCAAATGGAATAGAAATTGGATTGCCACTATCTTTTCCTAATTCTAAATTGACAATTCCATTAACTAACTCAATACTGCTATGCACTTCTTTCCACAGAGCTTTTCCATCGGAATCCCTCTTATACAAAGAGAAAATAAGAGTATAAGTACCATCCTCAAATACTTCTCCATCCGAGTTGGTAATAAACCCATCGAAAACAATAACTTGAGGAGAAGATGGTTTAATAATTTCTTGCCCAAGCATATCACTTTGGAATAAAAGTGGCAATGAGAATAGTAGCAAAAAGAAAAAACTTAGATTAAATAATCTTTCTGTTTTCTCTGCTCCGCTAATAGACATTGTTTTTAGTTTTCTGATCTTATTATTAATCATCATTTTATTCAATCTATTTTAATAAAATTAGTTTCTTTGAATCTACAAAATCACTTCCTCGCATGGTATAAACATAAACACCGTTGGAAAGGTTATGTGCATTCCATGTAATTTCATATGAACCAGCACTCTTTACTTCGTTAAGTAACTCAACAACCTTTTCGCCCAGAATATTATATATGCTAATATTAACTAAACTCTGTTTGGGAATATCATATTTAATATTTGTACTTGGGTTAAATGGATTTGGATAATTCTGTTGTAGAGAAAATTTATTTGGACCAACATCTAACGCACCACTATTTGTAATCAGTTTACCCTTGTTCTGAAAGTGCTTTGAAGAATTTACAGAAATCACCATGTTTCCAGATTTTGCAACCCCAACTATACTTCTTCCAAATGAAACATAAACCTTTGTTGAATTATCAGAAAAAACAATTCCATTCGAATTATATGAACTACTATTTAATAGTAAGTCTTGCGAATATGTTATACTCACTGTTAAAAACACCATTAAAACGTAATAGACTAACTTCTTCACTTTAAACTCTCCTAATTCCAACAATGGAATTATTCTATTTTTTTTATTGAGGAAAATACTCGAATTCATTTTCAATTTTACTTACTTCTATATCCAATTTATTAAACAACTTTTGTTCAAGAACATTTCCCTTTTTATCCAAAACAAAAACGAGTCTTTTTTTTATATTGGCAGTTGGGTTTGAGGTTACCTCTTGAACTAAATTTCCAGATGTATCAGTTTTTCTTTCAATGTTTGATATTACTCTTCCCTCACCATCTGTAATTATTTCCTCTATTAAAACACCGAACTTATTATGTTTATTTGTAGTTCTCTGCATAATAGTACCATCAGCAGTGTAAGTGTTTTGCTCTGAAATATTGCCAGCTCCATCATACAGAATCTTGACGATTGCTTGAATAGTTCCTTTAGCATCTTTAGAAAGCGTTTCATACAATTTTTTATTTTCATCGTACAAATAGGTAAAATCCAAATAAACAGTATTTGTACTATTTTTTGTTATCATCCTGATTAAAAGATTGGCATCATTATACTCGTAAATACTTTCAACTAACAAAATATTCTCATTGTTAAATATCTCTATACCTGTAAATCTCTTATCTTCATAATTATAGAATGTTTGTGTACTTTGTAGTGGATTACTCTTTTTTGTAATTGTTTTAACAACAAAATTATTTTCATCATAAGTGTGAATTATATCACTCATTACTGAACCATCTGGCGAATATATAAGCATTTTTGTAACGTTACCTTCTTCATTATACTCATGGTAAAGTACTTTAATCCTTGAATCCTTCCCATCTTTAATAGTAGTTGCCCACTCTGTTTTTGTTTTTATTTTTGAAATTTTAGTCTTTTCTCTTTCACTCATAGGTTTTGCTATTTCCTGAGCATAAACATTGAGAAATAAAACCACACATAGTGTAATAACAAGAGTAAACTGATTTTTAATACTTTTCATTTTTAAATATCTCATTGTTTTTGTTTTGCGGTTATAATTGAATTCTTTTTTTGAAGTTTCTCTGATGCTTCTTTTGCTATTATTTCAAGTTCAAAATTCAAAGCATCCAACTTTCTATTTAAATCGGATATTTTCGATTTAGCTGTAGAGAGTTTCTCGTTTTTTTCTTTGATATCACTTTTTATTCTTTTGTTAAAATTATCTTTGTTTTTTAGAGCTTTAACTATATCTCTTGTATTAAATCCTACAGCTGTATTTATAAAATTAACACCATCAAAATTTGAACTCTCCCAAGCTCTTCCAACAACCTTTGAATATTCATCAATAGTCATTAACTCAGGAGAAATAGCAATTCCACTTCCATCTTCAAATCCTGAAGTAATTATATAATCACCTGAATTTACTTTTCCATAAACTTTTACTGACACCTGACCTAAGAATGTAACTTTTTCATAAAATGGTTCTTCATTTTTTTGGATCATATTTCCTAAAACAATTGGGGCATATGAAACGCAGAGTAACTGGTCAGCACCAATTGTCGATTTGGAAATTTTTCCACCAAACACTCCAACAATCTCCCCTTTTTGAATTACTTCATTTGGATTAATACGTTCAAGCCACTCAGCATAATCGGCAAAACCTGACCGATAAGAGACCCCGAGTTGAGAGAGTTCTAAAGCAGTTATTGCTCCTAATTCAATAAGTTCAGCTCCAAATGATATAAATGATGCAGGAGACGCATTTGCTGCTGCCGATATTTCAGCTGCAGTTAAAACAATCATGTATGCTGCTAGAGCAATATTTTTTGGGTCTAGACCATAATCAACTAAATTTTCCCCTGCTATTCTTCCTGCCCTTCCATCCAAAAAATCGTCAAAAAATGTAACAAAGGAGTTTGTTCTTATTCCAGGAATTGGAATTAGTGTTCCACCAAAAGCTTCCCCAAATAGTCCTGCACCCCTTATTTGAATTGCAATTCCCTGATCTTTACTATCAACAAATAATGGATAACTTGTAAGATCAGACTGGTCACCATCAGCAGTACTTGTTATAATTACATGCCCATTCTGATCTACAGTAAATATTTCACTACTATTGTAATCAACTCTAAATGGTATCGAATCAACAGAGTTTATATGTACTTTTGCAGTTGAAACATCTGTATCAATTCCAACACCCATTTTCCCTTTTATATGCATATCATCAGAAAATGTTGAAAATCCAATCACTTCGAAATCTACAGAATCTTGAATAGTTCCAAGTACTACATATCCGTATGGGTCGAACAACATTCTTTGAATTGAAAACGTTTTAATTACAAAATTTTTCTCTTCAATTGTTCCTAAATAATTGCGCTCAGGTCCGTATAGAATATTTCCTTGAATTGTCCAGTATATCGAGAATGGGTCTGGGTCTTCATCACTAAATTTTGTGATATTCACATCTTTAATTTTGTCATTTGTAATTGAACCAGCAGCTAGCTTCACTCCTGTTATAGCGTTATCAGCAACCTCTTCAGCATATTTTGAGCCTAAACTGTAAGGTGTACTTACAAGTTCTATTCTTTCGGAGATTTCCTTTTCTCCATTAATCTGAATTCCAATAAAGTACTTTTTATCAAACAGAATATTTAACTGGTTTGATACTTTATCTACACCAAATAGAGCTTGAAACTTCCCATCAACCAATTGAATCCTTTTTTGGGTTTCAGACCAAACTACTGTACCACCTTCCTTCTCAGAATATAAATTAAAGGTCATGGTATATTCATCATTAGCTGGAATATCACCTTCAATATCAGAGATGGTGCCTTGGAAAGAGATGACATTTGGGATACTATTCAGAACTTCCTTTTGGGCAAATATATTTGAGATTGATAAAAGGAGTAGAATAGTAAATATCAAATAGTTCTGTAGTTTACAAAACTCTTTAAACTTCGAAAATAAATTATCATTCATAATATTTATATTTTTATTTATTTGTTTATTGTTAACCATTTATACTAACCTAATGTCATTTTAAAAGGAGAAGTTTTTTAGTTTCAACAAAACCTTGTACTGAAGTTGTAATCCGGTAGAAATAAATTCCATTTGCCAGGTTACCAGCATTCCAAGTAATATTGTAAACACCAGCAGTTTTAAATTCATCCACTAACGTAGCAACTCTTTGTCCAATAGTATTGTAAACCATTATGCTAACTTTACTCTCTTCTGGAATTCCATACTGAATGACTGTGCTAGGATTAAATGGATTTGGATAATTTTGACTAATAAAATATTTTTCTGGAACAGTGTTCTCATTCTCATCAACCCCAACTACTCCAGCAGATAAAAGTCCATCTCGCATTTCAACATTCATAGGCATTCCAGTAGCATCAAATATCTGTGCACCTAAAAATGTTATATCTGTAGTACCACCAAAGTACTCACCACCTATTTGAATTAGTGATCCATTTAAGTCAACAGGAGTTGTATTAGAAAATGTAATTGTAATTAGTGTATCCCTCACACTTGAAATCACATTACCTAATTGAAATAATGGTGAAGTTGAATAGATACTATCAGCACTATAAACAGCATTATCAAAGGAGAATTGTAGAGAGATATTAATAACGCCACTTAAATTTTCGAAACTAACAAAAATTGATTTCTGATCTGAAGGTGTTGGTTGTGTAAGATTTCCAAACCTTGATAACCTAATGAACGTGTAACCATCTGCAATTATAAAAACGGCTTGACTTGTATCTGTCACAAGAGGGCTAGTTATATCCGTAATTGCTATTAAGCATTCAATTGAATTTGTATCTGGTACACTCCATAGATAAGACCCGACAACAGCTGGTGTACTTGTAATAACACTTTCCCAAGTTGCGCCCGAATCCAAGGAATAATCTATTGAAATACTATCTATATTTTCACTAAACCAAGTAATGTTTTTTACTCTTCCAGGTTGAACTGCTTCACCCCCATCGGGAACAAGTAAGTTAAGAACTTGTGCTGTATTAATTTCAAAAGCAGCACTTGTGTCTTTAGCTAAAGAAGAAGTGGTTGGAGTAGGAGCAGTACCACTACTTACAAATATTATACAATTATTTGAAGCAGTATATGCAGAGTAATCCCATGAGTAAGTACCAAGTGCAGGATCAACTGCACCAATAACTGGAGCCCAACTTCCACCACCATCATCACTATAATCAATTCTTACATTAGCACCACCCATATTCACGGAGCTAAACTCAATTGGATATGGACTAGTGTTGACTGATAGAACCTCGCCACCAATTGGCTGGTGAAGTTTTACAACTGGGTCGAGTGTTTTTGACACACTACCATTTATTAAATCTAGATCAATTAAATTACCTTGTACATCTTCAATTATAGCAGAAATAAATTTAAATTCACTAAATACTGAATTTGGATGTTCTACAACATCAGTACCATCTGAGTATTGACATCTTAAGATAAATAACTCACCAGAAAGATCATATGGTGTCGTGCTTTTCCAAAAAAGTGTAATTGTACTATCATCAAATGAGTGAATAAGGCTTCCTACTTGAAACAAAATAGATGTTGTATTCACAAAATCATCCCAGACAGTAAAATTGATTGCTTCAATGTCGTAGCCAATTGTTATTTGAAGTGAAGTAACAGCATTAAGATGACCAGCCGTAATAGGAATTTTCGAAATAATATCTGTTGAGCCGGGAACGTACGGGTATGCAGCATCTCCAGATATAGGTAGTGGGTTAGGATACCACGGATGTGCATTTAACTCATGAGGGATTGTAATTGGCACTGCTGCTGGAGTAATTATAAAAACTGCATCGCTAACATCTGATATGGCTGGATTATCAACATTACTAATTTTCACCAAGCATTGAACTGATGCATCATTTGGAATATCCCAAATGTAAGATTCATTACTTGCTAATGTACTATCAACTATTGTATTCCAACTAGTGCCATTATCTGATGAGTATTCAATTAAAACTTTATTGACATTTTTATAAGTCCAACTAATAACTTTTGCTCCCCCAATTTGTAATATTTCACCTCCGTCTGGTGATAGGACTTCTAAAGTTTGTGTTGCATCAATTCTAAAATTATTATCACTTTCATCAAAAACTAAAACATCAGAATCATCTGTCACTTTTACTTTAATTGTAGTAGAACTTATTGTAGGAATTGTCCAACTATATTCCCCTTCTAGTGCGTCATAATCATCAACTATCGGAATCCATGTTGAACCATCAGTTGAATATGCAATATCAATTAATCCAATATAAACGCTAGTCCAAGTAATAGGTTGCTCTGGTCCAGTAACTTCAAAATACTCTCCACCATTTGGACTAAATAGTAAAACTTGGTGATCAGTGTTTTCAGTTATACTTCCATCAGAATAGGCAAGATCTAAAGTTTGTCCAAAAATATTCTTTATTTTACAACTTAATATCTCCACTTCACTAAAATCATTATCATAGGTAAAATCAAGATCAAAAAGATCAAATAAATCATTCATTAAAATTTCTACAGGTGCTGTAGAAGTCCATGCAATTGTAATTATACCATTATTTACTGAATGCATAAAAAATGATTCAGGGCTACTATTAGGTAAATTAAGACTACTTATATTATCACGAAATGTAATAGAGTTTGGATCATATTTAATCAACATCGATAATGATTTTATTTTCACTGTATCATCAAGAGCAACAGTAACGGTAACAAACTCATTGTTACCAATAATTCCATTATCAATTTTTTCAACGCTAATAGTATTCTGCCCAAGAGCAACAATACTAAGGGCTAATAATAAACTAAATATTTTTACGAATATTTTCACAACTAGACTCCTATATTTGGTGCAGGTATTTAACCTGCACCTTTAATAGTTTTGTTCACTTACTATTTAATAAGCATCATTTTCTTTGTAACTACATTCGCACCATTTGTAACTCGGTAGAAATAGATTCCACTAGAGATTTTTCTTCCAGCATCATCTACACTATTCCATGTAGTGCTATAATGACCAGCATTTACTCTTTCATTTACTAGTGTATTAACTACACGTCCAAGAATATCATAGATTTTTATTGTTACCAATCCTTTTTCAGGAAGTGAATACTCTATACTTGTAGATGGGTTAAATGGGTTTGGATAATTTTGCGAAACTGAGAATTTTTCTGGAATAATTTCATTATCAACACCAGTTACACCATTTGAAGAATACATTGGTCCTTCTCTAAAAGTGCCACCATTTACAGAATAAGTTGATAAAATAGCTGTAGGTGCATTAGGATCACCTTTTATGTTGAACATAATTTCAGCGGGAACTAAGTATCCATCGGTTTCATCAGCTGCTGTAAATATAAATCGAGCAACACCATTAGAAACTTCTCTAACATCAACATGATATTTATCACCACGTAATAATTGAACATAACTTCTATAATCAATTTGAGAATCATTGTATTTCAATTCAATTTCAAGTGAACGAACATCTGATCCTGCTGCAAAAGTTAATGGGAAGCGAAGCAATCCATTTTGATCAACAGAAGGAGTTGCAAATACTAAGCTACCACCACCACTCGCAGGTGTATTTGGCCAAATTCCATGTTCAATAAATGATAGAATATTTGCAGCATCAAGAACATTTACAAATCCATCATTATTTACATCAGCATTAAGTAATGCTTGTTGATTTAGAGGAAAAGCTAAGGGAGAATTAATATAGTGAATAATTGCATCATGGTCATCTATATTAACTGCAAAATTTAAGGTTGCATCTCCGCTAATAAGTGAAACAGAGGTGCTAAGAACATAATTGATAGTTCCATTATTAACGTCAAATAGACTAGGAGTAATAGTAGGAAGAGGCACACCAGCATAAATACTTGCTGGGTCACAACTAATTATTTCTGAGCCATCAGCAACATCTAGTACTTCAAATGTAAGATAGAACAGAGTTCCACTAGTTGCAATTGCGTTAAACCCAGTTGCTCTAAATTCAAGTTCATCCGAAACAGAATAATCAAAAATTATTGTCCAACCAGCATCATGTAATAGTGTACCAGTACCAGTTGATGCATATTTATATTCAAGATTTAAACTATTAAATTCAAAAGTGCCTTGTAGAAAATCAAACACAACTGAAGAGATAGGTTGATTTAATGTCACTGGAATTGTTACAAGTGCACCAGTATAGGAAGAAGCTGTGCCAATATTCAAGGATGAGTTTCCATTAGTCCAATCACTGAAATCAACTAAACCTAAAGTACCTGGAGAATCAAAATCATGATTAATTTGGGCTTCAACATCTCCATCAGCTAACGCACCAGCAAAAATGTTATGCCTAGCATCAACATCGTTTGTTGCATTACCGATCCCAGCTAAATCTATAGCCATATTAGCTGCTGCATAACCGTCGAATATTGAATTGTTTATTAAGACATCAACTGGTTGATTTGAACCTTCAGGAGCTATGAATACACCAACCGATAAAGGAGCAATATCTTCTTTGAAATGAAGACCATAGAATAATGGTGCAATAATTTTACCTTGCACGAGCATTCCAAGTTGATTATCAACTATTGAAAAGTTTCCATTAAAAAATGGTTCAACAATCATAGGATCATCAGAATCTACTATACCAGTACCAACACCACCAGTATTATCATCAAGAGGAGTGTATATATTAATTCCATACCATCCATTATTTGAAGCACTAACGGTACCTAAGAATGATAATTCATCAATTTCTTCAAGCATAATATTGTGTGAATCTTTATGATTATGATCAAGTGGTGAAATGACAATTCCGTCATCAGCATTATTATCAAAAACACCACTATTAAATGTAATATGATGCGATGCATCAAGGACTAAGCCAGATAAATTGTTATATGTAAGACTAAGATTATTGAATTCACTAAAACTTGTATGAACAATATTTAGACCATTTCCATTTAAATTTCCATCAGCAGAAACAGTTTGGAAAGTAACCTCTGAATTCATTCCAATAAAATCATTAGCCATTAACGAATTTGCTGGATTTGATATATCGTATTGATATTGCCCAGTATATCTTGTTCCTAAATAGATTCCACCATCAAAATTTTCGTCTGCAGAGAAATTGCTTAAAACAAAATTAGTACATTTTACAAACTCAACTCCATTATCCCCAAGAGTTTCACCATTATCAATTGCATATCCACCATTATATACAATTTCGTTGCAATTAATAAATGCCATACCGTCAGTTCTATTATCGGATGCAGTTACATTTGTTAAGGTGATATGTTCACAATCTTCAAACTTGAACCCTTGTTCTTCATTCCTGTTTGAATACAGACTTGAAATTGAAATATTTTCACATTCTGTAAAAGTAAATCCATTTCTGTCTGGATAATTATATAAATATGGGATATTACCATTGTTATCAACATAAACTTGACTTAAAGTAATATCGGAAGAGTTATGGAAAAAGAACCCTTTTAAGTTTCCTTCAGTTCCAACATCATCAAATGTTACGTTATTACAATTAATAATAGCTATTCCACCCATATGATTATCAGAGAAACGACATTTTTTTATTAAAACATTACCAATATTTTCAAGTAACAATCCTTGTTCATCATTGTTATGGCACTCAATATTTTCAAGAGTAAGATTTTCCATATACTCCCATGATTGAAAGCCACGTTTCTGAATACCAGGTCCAGGTCCAGAACCAGTTGATGCATATACCTCAAAATTCTTGATTGTTACATCACTTTCCCATATTACAAATGAACTTGTGGAAGGATTATCTTCTCCAAGTAAAGTAACTGGTCGTTGAATATTTACATCCTCACCATAGCTACCATCAAATACAAAAACAGTACCAAAGTCATCAGTTCTGTTAATTCCGTGTTGTATTGTTCTGTATGGATTAGCTTGAGAACCATCACCATTTGTATCATCACCAGTTACTGCAACATATGTAACTATTGGGACAAATTGGAAAGTTGCGCTGATTGAACGATTTGATGTAACATTTGTGATACTATAAGTTGTTACTGATCCAACTGAAACATTATCAACTTCAACATCAAGTACCTCATAACCTGCATGGGGAGTAATAGTATATATTTGGTCAGAACCACTAGCAATACCAAGATCGCCCAATGGAGATATTGTTCCATTAGCTCCGGCTGAAGAAGAAATTGTATAGTAAGTTACTCCACCACCTCCACCACCAGTACCAGTACCCCATGTACTAGGTTGGAAATTCCAGACTGGTGAGTAGTTACCTCCAACACCAATCCTCCAATAATAAGTGTTTAATATAGTAAGACCGGCTGATGAAGGAATACTATAATTACCAGCAGTACTTGTAGTAACCACTGCATCAACTAGTAAATTTGCCCCGGTAAAATCTGAAGCATTGGTACTCACTTGCACACTATAGTCAAATGGTCCTACTGAAAATGGATTAGACATATACCACCAGTAAAGTGTGGGTGTAGTTGTTTCCCAAATTGAATTATTTACTGGTGCAGATTGGGTGGGAACCGTCTGGGAAAAAGCAAAAGACGGTAGCATGATAAACAGAAATAGGAAAATTACTTTTTTTCGTAGAAATGTAATCATAGTGTTACCTCGATGAAGTTATAATAATTTTTTGATATTTGTATGAATTGACACCTGTTAAGCTTACATACAAAGCTCAACATAAAATGCTCTTTTTGAAATGAATTATCTTTGTGATATGATTTAAACTTGTTTATCATAACACACCTTTCTTATAAATATTTTTGTAAAAATCTGACTTTGGCTGGGTTGTAGTAAATAATTTATATAAAAAAATTAAACTAAATATTTTATAATTAAATAATATACATTATCTTTTACAATTGAAGATACGAGATGGCTATTTATTTGTCAAGTTTTTTTTGAATAAGTTTTTTTTTGAATATTTTTTTTATCGAATAAGTTTTTGTACTTGAAAGGTAATTGATTTATATTTGTAATTCCAATTTTTTAGAAATGCACCCATAGCTCAATTGGATAGAGTACCTGACTACGAATCAGGCGGTTGGAGGTTCGAATCCTCCTGGGTGTACAGATAAAGCTTAATAGCAAACTGTTATTGAGCTTTTTGCTTTTAAAGACTTTCCTATGCACTATTTATTTGTATCTGTCCATGTACATTTGCTCAGACGATTCATAAATAGTTAAAACCTACTTATTTATCGTAATGAGATTTCAGAATATTTTATGCCCTAACAATTACTCATACGATGAAATTATTTCTTAGAGTATGAGAATGATTCTACCTGTGCAATATAACATGAACTACTTGATAAAGTTGCAGAAGTGTTGAATAGAATATTGAAGTGATTCATTATTAATCTCTATTTTAAAACCCAACTTTCTAAATTAAAAAATAGAAAGTTGGGTGAATTTTTTTGCTTTAGAATTAGCTCTTTCCTACATGAGACTAAATGCCACAGTTAATCCAGACATAACAATTGCGACCATACTCATTAGTTTAATCAGAATATTTAGACTTGGTCCTGAAGTATCTTTGAAAGGGTCACCCACAGTATCACCTATAATTGCAGCTCTATGTGCGTTTGAACCTTTTCCTCCAAGATGACCTTCTTCAATATATTTTTTAGCATTATCCCACGCACCACCAGAATTTGCCATGAATACAGCCAATACAAATCCAGCCACTAATGCCCCAACCATCAATCCAATAACTGCAGGAACTCCCATTATTAAACCAACAATAATTGGGACTAATATTGCAAGAGAAGCTGGGAGCAACATCTCTCTCTGTGCACCTTTGGTAGATATTTCAACACATCGTGCATAGTCTGGCTCTGCTTTGCTTTCCATTATTCCAGGGATTTCTCTAAATTGTCGTCGTACTTCTTCTACCATTTTAGACGCTGCACGTCCAACGGCATTCATTGTTAAACCACAAAATAGAAAAGACATCATTGAACCAACAAGCATTCCAACTAATACTTTTGGATTCATTAGGTTTACTTGATAGTAGTTCATAAAATCTGCTAACGTTGCAGTTGCAATATCCACGGTTGTTCCATTGCTGAATTCTAAAACCGTTTCGCCAATTCGTAATAATCCAATTTTTAATTCTTCAATATATGAGGCAAGTAAAGCTAGTGCTGTAAGTGCAGCAGATCCGATTGCAAATCCTTTACCAGTTGCAGCTGTTGTGTTACCAAGTGAATCAAGAGCATCTGTTCTTTTTCTAACTTCCTCTCCAAGTCCGCTCATCTCCGCATTACCACCAGCATTATCTGCAATAGGTCCGTAGGCATCTGTTGCTAGTGTTATTCCAAGAGTAGAAAGCATTCCAACGGCGGCGATACCAACACCATATAAACCAAGCCCCATATTGCTAAAATCAAAACCAGAAGCAAATAAGAATGACAAAACAATTCCAAAGACAACTGCAAGAACTGGAATAGTAGTGGAAATCATTCCTGTGCCAAGACCTGATATGATAACCGTAGCTGAACCAAACTCTGTGCTTCTAGCAATCATTTGCGTTGGGCTGTATGTTGCAGAAGTATAATACTCTGTAGCCTTTCCAATTACAGTACCTGTGACCAAACCAACAATAATTGCACCCCAAATACCATATACGTTTTCGACTCCAACTATATGTAATATGCCAAGCGAAAAAATAATTACTAATACTGAACTAATATTAATTCCACGTCCTAAAGATTCTAGAAGTTCTTTTTGAGTTGCACCTTCTTTTGTTTTAACTAAAAAGATTCCGAGAATTGAAAGTATAATTCCTACAGCAGCAATAAGCATTGGAGCAATAACAGCTTTAAGTTGCATTTCGTTGTTGCCCATAAAAGCCGCAGCACCAAGAGCAGATGTAGCAAGGATTGATCCACAGTATGACTCATATAGATCAGCACCCATACCGGCAACGTCACCAACGTTATCTCCAACATTATCAGCTATTGTAGCAGGATTGCGTGGATCATCTTCGGGAATTCCAGCTTCTACCTTACCTACTAAGTCTCCCCCAACGTCGGCAGCTTTAGTAAATATTCCACCACCAACTCTAGCAAACAATGCTTGAGCTGAGGCACCCATGCCAAATGTTAACATAGTTGTCGTAATAACCACTAAATTGTGTCCATCATCAATTCCTATTGGATAAAAATAATTTAATGCAACAAACCAAATGGAGATATCCAATAATCCAAGTCCTACAACAACAAGTCCCATAACCGCACCGCTTCTAAATGCAATTTTTAAGGCTCCGTTAAGTGAATCGCGTGCAGCATTAGCAGTACGTGCAGAGGCATACGTGGCTGTCTTCATTCCAAAGAAACCTGCTAGTCCTGAAAAGAATCCACCAGTTAAAAACGCAAATGGCACCCAAGGATTTTGCAAATTAAATCCATATGCCATAATTGAAAAAAGTACTGTCATTATTGCAAAAAATATTCCCACAACTTTATACTGTTGTTTTAAATATGCCATAGCACCTTTGCGAACATGTTCGGCAATTGTAACCATTCTTTCAGTACCTTCACTGTTTTTCATCATCTGTTTAAAAAAGAATGCAGCAAAAGCCAATGCAATAATTGATGCAACAGGAACTGTCCAAAATATATTCTCTATCATAACTTTCCTTAAATTTTATTAGTAATTAAATCCTTGTGTTAAAGCAGATTTCCACCAAGCATAGTACTCACCTTCTAATTTTGTTTTTGATGGCATTGGGTAATAATACATCGTCTCATTATCTCCAATAAAGAATCCATTTTTACAAGTTCTATAGAGAATATCTTTTTTTGTGCTTCTTACAACTGTTTTATTTGGCTTACTAGGTTTTTTTTGAAGGTTAATTAAGCATCCTCTCATATGATCAATATTTTGATAAGGGATGTTATCAAGTGTGGCATTTTCAGGGTCATTGGCTAATCCATTTAAAATTAGTTCAACAAAAGCTAGTTTAGGAACAGAAACTGGTTTGGTTGTATCAGTAAGATACTTACAAAAATCTGGCGGATTTAATGAACTAGCAATAAGTGGTTTAACAGGACCTAACTGCTGATAGAGATGAAGTGCATCATTTTCATCATCGAAATAATTTTCTTTTTCCAATTCAAGCACTCTTCCATCATCTGTAACTAAATATAGATTTTCAATTGCTTCCATTGGAACATGTTCTAATACACGGTAAATTGAAATGTACTTCGATCGTTTTGGCGAACCATCTTCATTGAGGACACATCTCTTATCAAGATCATCTAATTTAAGATAGTCAGACTTAAAATCTCGGTTTAATTTAAAGAACATAGCTTGCCCTCTAGTTCTTTTCTTTGTACCTACTGCAAAATATCTCCCAAACTCTACAGGGGAGAGCATTGAAGCTATTAGTGCTTCGGGCATAATTGATAGATAAAGATTTACTTCCATTACTTACTCCAAATTATTATGGTAAAGTTTTTATAATTACAACAATTATATTTATATATTCTCAGTAAAGGAGTAGATAGTATTTCAACTTATGTTTACATGCTTTAGCTCAATACTTTTTCTTAGTTATGAAATAGTAAGCATATCCACTTAATACAAGTGTTGTTCCAAATTGTAATAGAATTGGGGTTGAAATCAAACCAGAATTCAACATGCTTGTATTAATTAATAAGTATTTAATTGAATAGTAAATAATTTTGCTTATTGAAATACTCAGAAATATTGAAATAAATTTATTCTTTATTTTTCCACTCAGAATATAGAATAGAAATACATTTATAGAAAGCTCAGTAGTAATTAAAGCCATTTTTACAATAGATGGATGGGCAGAGACAATAAATGAGAATAGAGGTAAAGTAAGAGCCAGAATATATGCATTCTTCTTTTTCAAATGGACCATAGTGAATATGAGAAAGACTCTCATGGGTTCAAAATAGTAAATTGGGTAACCAACCAAATGTGAGAGCGCTGGAGTGATATATATAAAGACTAAAGCAAGCATATTCAATGAATACTCTTTACCTACAAAAATAATATTTTCTCTTGTTATAATATTTTCCATATTATCCTTAGTTAAAATATTCAATTAGTATTTATCCATTTGTTTTTTTTGATAAAGTCAATTCTAACATAGCAAAGAATATTTCTCTCTGCTCTGCTAGAATTTTAATTCAAATAAATCTAAGCATCATACGTGGATGATGCAGTTGTACCACCTCTTCCAGTCCAGTTTGTATGAAAGAACTCTCCACGTGGCATATCAGTTCTTTCGTATGTGTGAGCACCAAAATAATCGCGTTGAGCTTGCAATAGATTAGCAGGAAGTCTTTCAGTTCTGTATCCATCAAAATAGTTAAGTGCGGTTGACATTGCAGGAATCCAAATACCATTGGTTACTGCAGAAGCAACAACTCGTCTCCAAGCTTCTTGAGCTTCTACAATTTTTTCTTTGAAATATGAATCGAGTAATAGATTAGATAGCTTTGGATTATTATCAAAAGCATCTTTAATTTTTCCAAGAAAAACTGAACGGATAATACAACCACCACGCCACATTAAAGCAATGCCACCGTAGTTTAAATCCCATCCATATTCCTTAGCTGCTGATTTTAATAGCACATAACCTTGTGCATAAGAAACTATTTTGGATGCAAGTAACGCTTTCCTTAAATCTTCGATGAATGCTTTTTTGTCGCCTTCAAATTTTGGTGTTGGGCCAGTGAGAATTTTTGACGCTTCTACTCTTTCCTCCTTTATCGATGAAAGAGTGCGTGCATAAACAGCTTCACCAATAAGCGTAAGTGGTACACCCACATCAAGTGATGCAACTGCAGTCCATTTCCCAGTTCCCTTCTGACCAGCGGTATCAAGTATTTTTTCAACTAAGGCACTTCCATCTTCATCCTTGAATGCAAGAATGTCTCTTGTGATTTCAATTAAATAACTATCAAGTTCCCCTTTATTCCATTCTTTAAAAACTTCGTACATCTCATCTGCGTTCATTCCTAGAAGGTTTTTCATTACTTGATAAACTTCAGTAATTAATTGCATGTCGCCATACTCTATTCCATTATGAACCATTTTTACAAAATGACCAGCACCATCATTTCCAACCCACTCACAACATGGTGAACCATCTTCAACTTTTGCAGCTATAGATTGAAATATTGGTTTAACAATCTCCCAAGCTTTGGCAGAACCTCCAGGCATTATCGATGGTCCTAATAAAGCCCCCTCTTCCCCGCCAGAGACACCTGTTCCAATAAACAAAAACCCTTTGCTTTCAACATACTCTGTTCTTCTAATAGTATCTGGGAAATGTGAATTACCCCCATCAATAATAATATCACCTTCTTCAAGGAATGGAATTACTTGTTCAATAAATGCATCGACTGGCGCCCCTGCTTTAACCATTATCATTACTTTACGTGGTCTTTCCAGAGCATTCACAAATTCTTCAACAGAATATGTTCCTGTAATATTCTTCCCCTTGCCTCTACCCTTAACCACAAAGTCATCTACTTTTGATGTTGTTCTGTTAAATACTGCTACAGTGTAACCGTGACTTTCCATATTTAGCACAAGATTTTCACCCATTACTGCAAGACCTACAAGACCTATGTTAGCTTTACTCATTTTAATTTTCCTTATAAATAATAATTTTACTTAAATCTTTCTTTGTATGCCCACAAACCTAAAGCTGGATTTGATATATAAAATATCTCCTCTCCATCAGGTAATGTATTATATCCATCAATTAATTTTTCTGGATCGTATTTCTTTATCATCTCATCCAAAATTCCGTATTTATAATTTACACTTTCAATTTCTGCTTCGGAAATATTTCCTGGACAATAAGTAATTGTAAATCTATTTTCGGAAGAACCATGAATAAGGTGTGCTGCAGCACTAAGGTTATTCTGAAGTTCTTCATTCTCATCAACAAATTTTAATATTTCTGGAGTTGTTTGATAGCCATATTTTCTTATCAATCTATCAATCTCTTTGTCTTCGCCAAACTCTTTTAAGCCTGGTGCTAGAACAACTAATTCACCACCATCAGCTATAGCCATACGGGTTCTGTAAACTGATTTATTACCAAGCCAAGTGCTTCTGAACTCAGATGGATCAAGAAATACAACTACTTTGTTTAGTGGTTTATCTAGCATCTTAAAATTAACTTCTAGCGAAAGTTCTGCCGCTCGCTCAAAGCATTCATTGTCATAGCCAATGAACAAACCTCTTATTACAAGATTTCCATTCTGATCTTTACCAATTACTGTTTGAATATATAGTATTGGCAAATCCTTTGCAAAATTATCTGATGCATAGTTAAGTACCTTTCTTACTGGAGTATCAGCGCGTCCCATAATTTGTTCTATTCCGGAGGCTGCTCCAAGAAAATGACTTTTGTTTATTCCATCAGTGCCCCCAGTGCCAACAAAAATATTTTTGTTATGGTTTGCCATACCAACAACTTCGTGAGGAACAACTTGTCCAATTGAGAGGATTAAATCAAACTGACCATCAACCAACAATTTATTCACTTGTGCTTTCCATTCAAAACTTACTTTTCCATTAGAAATTTCATTTACAAATGCTTTTGGAACAACTCCGAGCGTGTATAAATCTTCCTTCCAATTGTGTTCTCTGAATATCTCTAGTGGTATATTTCCATACATTTTCTTAATCTCATTATCTGTCATAGGATAATGAGTTCCGAGGGCTGGAAGAATATCTGTCATTCTTTCTTTATAAAAATTATAGGATAGTTCAGTTATTTCTCCTGCTCGAGAATGATATCTTGTAAAGTCAGGAGGAATTGCCAGAACTTTCTTTTTCTCACCAATCTTAGAAAACGTTTCAAATAGTACTTCATTTAATTCTTCAGAAGTAATTACAGTTTCTGGTGAACCTTTTGCAAATAATAACATTGACCAATCCTAATTTAAATTATCTTCTAACTCTAGCATTTCCGTGCCATATACTCCAAACCATTTCTTCATCCGCAGGCTGAGCATAATCTGTAGTGAAGGTTGTAGCCATTGCACCGGTTGCCCATCCAAATTGAATCCATTTCTCTGCATCCCATTTTTTTAGGATTCCATAAAGTAGCCCACCAACAAAACCATCTCCGCCACCAATTCTATCAATAATTTCTATTTCTCTAGGTTTCACAACTTGCCATTCATCACCAGCTAACATTATTGCACCCCACTTGTGCTTATTAGCATTTTCTACTTCTCTTAATGTTGTCGCAAAAACCTCAGCATTTGGAAATTGCTCTTTCACTCTACCAATCATTTCTTTAAAGCTCTCAATCTTTTCACCTAATGCTTCGCCGCCATCTTCTGGTCCTTTAATACCAAAGCAAAGTTGAAAATCCTCCTCATTGCCAATTAGAATATCTGACATCATTGCAATTTCTGTAAACGCAGTTCTTAATTCATCTTCTCTTCCTTTCCAAAATGATGCCCTATAGTTAAGATCAAAAGAAATCCTTGTTCCGTGTTTTTTAGCAGCTCTTGATAACTCCAGACAAAACTTTGATGTTTCAGGCGATAAGGCAGCAATTAATCCAGACAAATGAATTATTTGGACCCCTTCCTCTCCAAATATTCTTTCAAGATCAAAATCATTTACATTTAGTGTTCTTCCTACTTCACCTGCACGATCATTGTGAACACGAGGTCCGCGTGAACCAAATCCACTATCAGCAATATTAAATTGATGTCTATAACCCCATGGATCACCTTGTTCAACTTCAGCACCTTCAAAATCCATCATCCTATTTTTTAGATTACTTTTTATCAATTTTGATATTGGGCTATCTTTAACAAAGGTTGTTAGAACTTTTACTGGTAAACCAAGATATGAGGAAATACTTGCAACATTAGTCTCAGCACTGGTAATAAAAAGTTTATAAGTATCACTACTATGTACTGGTTGATTTTCAGTTGGAGTAATTCTAACACCCATACTGGTTGGAACTATCATTGAATATTTACAATCTGATTTTAGCTTTAAGCTCATTTTATTCCTTAAACTTTAATTTCACTTCTACTGTTTTAGATTTCTTATTTAGATTAATCCACTTCTTTCAATACCCATCTCTAAACCGCGAAGCTCAGCCATGCCTCTTAATAAACCAATTGCTGAATATCCCGGATTTGTTTTCTTTCTTAAATCATCAAGAATGGTATGACCATGATCTGCTCTCATTGGTATTTGTTCATCTTGTCGATGTGCAGAATGCCTTTTCTTTTGTTCTTTTAAAATTGCTGAGATAATTTTAAACATATCTACATCACCACGTAAATGTCCTGCTTCATTAAAGCTTCCACCACCATCTCTTTGAGTACTTCTTAGATGCGCAAAATTAAGTTTACTTCCATATCTTTCAATCATTCCAACTAAATCATTGTCTGGTCTAACACCAAATGAACCAGTGCACATGGTAAACCCATTAAATGTTGAGTCGTAAGCATTTAATAGATAAGCAAGGTCTTCTTCTGTGCTAACAACTCTTGGCAATCCGAAAAGTGGAACAGGTGGATCATCGGGATGAATTGATAATCTTACACCGGCTTCTTCAGCAACGGGAACAACAGCTTTTAGAAAGTATGCAAGATTTTCTCTATACTTTGCCGTATTAATTTCTTTATATTCATCCAATTTATTTCTAAACGACTCAACGGAATAACCTTCTTGTCCGCCTAGTAAACCAGCTATTATATTTTTTTGAAGCACAATCTTTGTTCCTCAGACATTGATTCAAATTTCTCACGAGCTTGATCAAGTAATTCTTCGCTGTAGTCATTCTCAGAGTTTTCTCTTTTCAACATAAATACATCAAATACTATATACTCAATCATATCAAATGCAAGAGCTCTTGCACCATCGTCTAATACTAAATCTAAGTTTGTTCTTGTCCAATCAACAAAAGGCATAAAATTATAACACACATTATGAATACCAGCCCAGCCAACATTTTTAAGGCTTTGTTGATATTTTTCTATCCAACTATCTCTATTTGATTTACCTAATTTAATATCTTCATGAACTGGAATGCTTTCAATTACACTCCATTCTAATCCCCTTCTCTTTGGTGGGTTCTGCGAATAATCCCATTCAATTATTCTTTTTCTTTTTTCAAGATCTTCTACTGACCATACTTCACCAATTGGAATTTCGTGTAGCGCAGTAACTATGCCAGTAGCACCAGCTTGTCTTATATCGGTCAATGTTACTGGATCATTAGGTCCGTACCATCTCCAAGTTTGTATCATTCCCATATTTCTATTTACTCCTAGTTATCTATACACCACTATATGCGTTAAAGCCACCATCAATTGCCAGCACGGTACCAGTAACAAATTTAGAAATATCTGACAGCAAATAAAGAACTGCACCTTGTAAATCTTCTGGTTCTCCAAACTTACCCATTGGAGTGTTATTTAATATTTTTTCACCTCTAGCAGTAAGCTTGTTTGTATTTTCATCGATTAACAAAAATCTATTCTGATTTGTTAAAAAGAATCCAGGTGCAATTCCTCAACTAAAAAAGAAATCGATAATTCATTCGTTAACTTAACAAGTATTATTTCAATGCTCCATTGAAATATATTATTTTAACTTAGTAATAATGAAGTAAGTTTTATATAATAATTTAATATTATACCATGTCATTTTTATAGTATTGCCAAAACACATTCTTCTCACTATCTTTTGTTATGAACTTAAAAAATGTAACCATACTTTTCTTGCTACTTCTAAATGTTACTTTTGCCCAATTAATAAAATTCAATGGGGAAATTGGTGATTTTGAATCTGCCTCAGCGTTTACTCTAACTCCTGGAGGAATGTTCTTTGTCGCTGATTTATCTAAAAATGAAATAATAAAAATTGATACTTTAGATAATGTTATACAATCAATTGGCGGCTATGGTTGGAGTAGCTCAACATTTGATGAACCAATAGATATTTTTGCAACTGATTTAAGAGTCTATGTTTCAGATAAAAATAATAATCGAATTCAAGTATTTGATAAAGATTTGAATTATCTCTTTCTTATACAAACAGATGAACAAAATGATGAAATAATAAGTTTTCAATACCCAACAAGTTGCGCAACTTCAACACAAGGTGATATTTACATATTAGATTCTGATAATACTAGAATAGTGAAATTTAATTCAGAGGGAGATTTTCTATTAGAATTTGGCAATTATGATTCTGGTGATTTTTTACTTTCATCTCCTACAAAATTAGCACTCTCGCAAGATTCAAAAATATTTGTGGTAGATGAAAATAATCTTACAGTATTTGACCAATATGGAATGGGCTTACTAAAACTTAACTCTAAGGTTGATCCAGAAAATATCAATATTACATTCAATAATCTAATTGTAAATACTTCAGACTCTCTCTATTACTTAAACTTGCAAACCCCAAATAGCAAATTTATAAATATCACTCCAAATGACCTAGATGAAGACATGGTAATTGTTGAGGGAATTCTCTTTAATAGAAATCTATATATACTAACTGAAACCAATATTTTACAATATGTGATTTTTAAAAATTAATTAGAATATATCCCATCATAATTAATCTTAATAATCATAAAAATCTGCGTTCCTATTTCTCAATTTAATTCAGAAGAAAATGAATCTTAAAATTAGAATTATATTATTTCTCTTAATCACAATTTGGGTCTTAGGAATATTTATTGAGCATTTCATTCCAATGCAAAATAATCTTGCCTACCTCTTCCCTTTTTTAGATGGAATATACTCCACAGTCTGTCATCAACAACCAGAAAAATTAGTTGAGATTAATGGACATCATACATTGGTTTGTGGACGTTGTACTGGAATATATTTTGGTGGATTGCTCTCTGCTTTCATTTTACTTTTTGTTTCAAAATTAAATTTTAAGAATGGGAAACTCATGCTTGTAGCATCAGCACCAATGTTGATTGATGTAATTCTTTATTCAATTGGGTTTTACAACTATAATATAAATATTGCGCTTGCAACTGGTCTATTTTTTGGTTCTGTTGGAATTGCTTATATTTACAATGGTTTACAAATTATAGTAGAGAGAAATGGGAAGTCTTAATAAAAAATATATTTCACCTTTAGTAGTTGGATTAGGAGCTGGAGTTTTAACTATAGTTCCAGTCATTAAAAGTCTTGGATGTTGTTTGCTAATTCCAATTGCTGCATTTTTATCACTAATGCTTGAACAAAAAGCTAGTAACGATTATTCAAAACTCGAAATCAAAAAAGGCATTGTGTTTGGACTTCTTACTGGACTAACTGCCGCAATTTTTGGAACTACTTTCGATTTTATTATTACTCTTATCACACATACAAATGATTTAGTTATAGCATTTCCTGAATTATTGGAGACTCTCAATAATTTCCCAATAAATGAAGCAACAAGAGAAGAGGTAATTTCATTACTTGCAGAAGTTGTTGAAAGTATTAAGAATTACGGATTTTCACCTCTATATTCTCTCTCATTTTTATTTAATAATCTTTTCACTAATTCTATTTTTGGAATGCTTGGTGGAATTATTGGTGTTCAGATTCTTAATTCACGGAATGAGAAACGGTAGATTTTATAGTTTTATTATTTGCTCAATAATAAAATATGAACCGATATTTTTTTTCGTGAGAGAAAACTCCAACAGACTACCAGATTAATCACACAAATTTGATCGAAATAAAAACTATTATTGCAAACGAAATGGAAATGTAATAACAGCAGATTGTGATTTCATTTCTTGCCCCGAGGGTAAAGCTTCAAATCGCCATTGCCTTAGCGAGTTTATCGCAGCTGCTTCAAGTCTTGTATCTGCTTTCCTTAATGGAAATATTCTTCCGACAGAACCATCTGGCATTATTGTAAATTTCAGCTTAACGTCAATTTCTTTCGAAACTCCTGCTGGATAAGCTGGTATTGAATAGCTATAAATCTTCCTTTTCCCTTTTCCACCAAAGTCTAACTCAAATCCAAATTTCCCTACTCCTTCGCCACTCTCTTCCCTTCCTTTAGTGGCTTCTTTTTTCTTAACAACTTCTTTAACTACTTCCTTCTTTTTTGGTGGAACAGAAACTTCATTTGTTTCGTCACTATTTTTAACTTTTGGGACTACAACTTCTTCCTTTTCTTTCTTCTTCACTTCACGTTTTGGTTCTTTTTTTGTGATTGTTCCGGATGAACTTGTCTTCCCTATTGTACCAAACCCGATAGTAACATACTCGGTATTATCATATTCAGGCGAAAATGTGAACGCCATTAATAAGAGAAGAATTAATAGATGAACTATAATAGAAATTCCAGCAGATTGATATTCTGAGTTCTTCCAAAACATTATAGGGATTCTTTCTCTGTTTCAATTGTAAATTTATTAATTCCAACACCTTTGGCTGCATCTATAACTCTAATTACCAAATCTATTTTTGCTGATTTATCTGCTCTTATAATTAGATTTTCATCACTAATACTTTTTCGTAACTCCTCTAGTTTTATTGGAAGTGCATCTACAGAAACCTCTTCCTTTCCAACAAAAACTTTGCTCTCCTCAGTAACAGAAACAATAATCCTAGATGGAACTGTTTGCTCATTATTTTTTGCACTTGGTAACTGAACTTTAACTCCAGTTTGAATTACAAATTGTGAAGTAAGCAAAAAGAAGATGAGCAATAGCATCACAATATCAGTAAGTGACGAAAAGTGAAAAATAGAGAGTGGTTTATTTTGCATCTCAAATTTCATTTAAACCTCACACCTTCTCTTGTGAACTATTAGAAGTACGAAGTTCTTCAACAATATCAACAACATCATTGGATACTATTTCCATATCAAGCACAAATTTATTAATTGCACCAACTAGGTAATTATAAAATGTATAAGCTATAATTCCAACTACAAGCCCAAATGCTGTTGTTAAAAGGGCTTCCCAGATACCACCAGCTAAATCACTTGGATTTGCAGCACCCTGAAGATCTTCAATTCTCATAAAAGCAGTAATCATACCAGTAACTGTTCCTAAGAAACCAAGTAATGGAGCTACCCCTGCAATAGTGGCCAAAACTGATAAACCCTTTTCAAGTTTATTAATCTCTTGCTTACCTGCCGATTCTATTGCCTCTTTCACTCTCTCATGACCAAATTTAATTTTCTTTAATCCTTTTTTTACAATATTTGCTGTCGGAGTTCTCTCTTCCATGCAAACATTTAAAGCCGCATTAATGTCATTCTTTTTTAAGAGTCCTCTAATTTTCACTAAGAATGCAGGAACATTCGAACGAGATTTTCTAATAACTCTATATCTATCAATAATAATTGTTATTGTAATAATGGATGCTATAAAAATAAATAGCATTATCCACCCACCTTTTAATACAATTTCCAACAAATTCATAAGCTTCCTTTTTATATTTTATTTTTCTTTAAAAACTCTTCTGCTTCTTTTTGAGTATCGAAATATCCAATTCTTACTCTGTGCCATGTTCCATTTTTAGATGCTATAAATAATTTATAAATAAATGCATCAAATCCACGTTTTCTTAATTTGCTTACTTCTCGCTCTGCAATGGTTGTGCTCCTCCATGAAGAAGATTGTACTGTGTAGCGTTCACCATCAAAATAGACACGTTGAGTAACAGTCTGATCATTTTTTATCTCTCTATAAAGCTCAGTTGAATTAGGAACTGATTTTGTTTTAGTCACTTCATGCTCAATTACCTTCTTCGTAACAGCTGATTTTTGCTCTTCAACTTTTTTAATATCAGCTAATTTGTCATCAGTGGTTTGCTCTGGAAAAGTATTGGAAGCTTCCTTAATTGTAGAATCACTTGTTACAGTTGAATCGATAAATCCTAATTGGTCTTTACTGTTATCTGCATGACTAATTTCAGCACTTTTAGAATCATCCACAATTGTTGTTTCGGAATCAGTTGTCCAGAAAATATAGACAACAACTATTGCAACAAATAGGCTAAAAGTAGCAATATAGAGAATAGGATTTTTATACCATTCATTTGCTTCTGATTTTACTACTTTACTTGGTTTCACATCTTGTTCTGAAATAGTAGTGGTTGTAGAGCCACTCTCTAATTCTTCGTTAACTTCTTCAATTGCTTCAGGTTCTTCATCAATTATTTCTTGAGCTTCATCACTTGTTTCATCTTTAATGTAATCATCAAGTTCATCAAAAGGATTAACATCTCCATCATTTGATTCAATAATTTCATCTTCAACTTTTGTCTTAAATTCATCTCCAATTTCAGCTTCAACTTCTGTTTTATTTTCTGACACAAAGGTTGATCCAATTTCAGCCTCAATTTCATTTTTGTCAATTAATTCGCTATCTAATTTTTGAATTCCCATTTCAGAATCAGTTACATCCTCATCTGTAATCTCAGCTTCAATACTACTAGATGTTACATCATATTCTTCATCATCTTCTAATGATACTTCATCTGTATCATTTTTAAAGTCACTATTCATGAATTCTTTGCTAATTTCTGCTTCTGTAAATTCCTCATCATTTTTAATTATTTCTTCAGTATTTCTGGTTTCATCTTCAACAATTGGAGTTTCAGTTGACTGAGTACCTTCAAGCAATTCATACCCTTCAATAATATTGCCACTTTCAACAAATTCACTAATAGTTTTTTCTAAAGCTTCACTTTCTGAGGATTTTTCCTCTGATATTTCAATATCTGGTTCAGAAATTATAGTAGGCTTATTAATGTGCACGTCAAATACTGAATCATTAAACTCAGTAGTTGTATCAATCTGCTCATCTATTTCAAAAGAAATAATACTCGATTCACCCTCTGGTAAAAATAGTAAAATATTCTTTTCACTAATGTTACCTTCCATTTTTCTTTCCATTCGAGAAAGAGGTTCTTTTTTAATTTGGAAATGTCCTATTCCATTCAACTTAAGTGATTGATTACCCTCAAGTAATGAGGCAATTTTCTCAATAAATTTATTGAATGTGGTATCTTCAGAATTACCAAGTATTTCTGATACAATATTTTTTAATTCTTCTTTACTCATAATTTATCTCAAATAATTGAATATTGTTTACCAACGGTACTGAATACCAACTATAATATCAAGTGGCTTTTCCTGATATCCTTTTATTAAATAATTTTCTCTATTTAAAATATTTTGGAAATCACATGTAAGAGCAAGGCTTTCAAAAAGATTATATTTTAGCAACAGATTTAGATTTATATAATTTGGTAATTTATTAGTGTTCAGTATATCAGAGTAAATTGTATTAGAATAACTAGCTTTAACTTTTGAATACAATCCGATACCAAATAGATAGCCGTATGATAAACTTCCTTTTAGTAGTGGTTTATATGGAATTTTAAATCCATCTATATCTTTAACTTCCCGAAATTCAAAATCTGCATAGAGTTCACCATAATTTTTTGTATTTACTAAAATATTAAAAAAGGCGCTAGTTTCTTTCACATCATTAATTGTGTTTAATGTAAACCGATTCTCTTTAACTATATCCTGATAATAGTGGTAGTTATCAAACTTGGACGAATAAAACCCAGCATTAACTTCAAATATATCGGAGAAATCATACTTAATTGCAATATTTAACTTTGAGTAATTTTTTTGAAAAACATTTTGTTGATTAGATTCATAGTATCTATTCTCCATCAAAAAATCATGAATTGTAAATATTTCAGAATTGCTTTCATATGATAGAAATACTGCAACACCCTCTTCAACAAAAACAGATAATATTGCAATTGGAGAGAATACGTTGTTTGTATCTTGCTGAGAATAGTGAGCCCCAATTTTAAAATTAAAAATATTGGAACTATTAAAATGAAGAAACGCATTTCCAGCAAAATAATTATAATTAGAATATCCAAACTTATTGCTGTTAACTTGCTGTATTTTGTATACACCTTCAGTTCCAAGAGAAAAAGCACCTAAACTAAATTCAAAGAATCCATCCATTCTACCTAAATTCTCTTTATTACCTTCTTTCTTCATATTTAGGTAGTTTCCAGAAAAAGAAGCTCCATAAAGGAGGTCTTTGTTTAATCTATTTTGAAACCCAACCTTTCCATTGAACATCTCATTCTCTCTTTGAAATGTTGGAATATCAGAACCATAAAAATTATATTGATCTCTTATAAATCCTCCATCAACATTAATTGTCATCCCAGGGAAAGTACTAGATTTGTGATTTACAAAATATGATAGATTAATTTCTGCACCAGAGGTATTGTAGCCAGCATAGGGGACAAACTCTCTAATATCACTTCCATAAATATTGGTATTAAAAAGGAAATTGGATTTATTAAAACTTAGATCCAATCTTCCAATGGGTAAAGTTTGTAAACCAGCACCAAGCTGCAATAGTCCGCTATAACTCTGTACCGAAGAATAAAGATCCATTTCTTTTTTAATTGGATTTGTATTATCCAACAATGCAAATTCTTCATTTCCATATTGCGGAGTTAGAAATCCTTTACCAACTACTGGCACAAATTCCGATTTGCTTTTATTTATTATTGGAAGCGAAACTGATTGAACACCAGTAATAACAAATGCAGGAAGTTCAATACTCTGATTTTTATTCTCAGATTGAGCTAATATGCCAGTGCATAAAATAAGTAATATGAGTAATATTTTTTTCATGTTGTTTACATTTTACATGTCATTACGAGAAGTCAGTTCTTTGGACGACGAAGTAATCTGTTGTAGATTGCTTCATCCAACAAAACTGGATTCGCAATGACTTGGTTATTTATTTCATTTTATAATGTTTCATTAAATTAAATATTGTTTATACTTTATTTAGTTTGCTTCTTGCCTCTTTACCATATTCATCCTTTGGATGTTTTTTGATAACGGCTCTGTACATTTTACGAGCGTTTGATTTATCTTTTAGTTTATGATAACTATCACCAAGTTTTATCAACGATTTAGTATACCATTCATCATAAGTAGCAAATACTGTTCTTACTCTCACTAGAGCAGATATAGCTATATCATATTGCTTCTGTTCATATCTAGCTACGCCAATATAATACTGTGCTTTAGCTCCAATATCATCCCTTCTATTCTCGGCTACTTCACTAAATAATTGTTCAGAATTTGATGCTCTATTATTCTCAATCTCTAAAATTCCAATTTCAATTTTGGCTTTATCCGAGAATAGAGTTTTATCGTAATATTTTATTATTTCATCAAAAGACTTATAAGCATCATCTTTTTTATCAGCATTAATATTTGCAATACCTTGAAGAAACAATATCTCTTCAGCTTTTGGTGAAGTTACTATTTTAGGTAATACTGAATTATATAATTCGATTTCTTTTTTAAAATCTTTATTGCCCGAATAAATTTTCCCAAGTTCAACTATTGCTTCAATTCCATAATCAGAAATTATGTGCTTATCGATAATCTCACTAAAATATTCCACTGCTTCATCAGGTTTCTTCAAAATCAGAGAACTCTTCCCCATCCAGTATAAGGCTTCTGGGACTAATTCACTATTCGGATAAAAGTTAATCATCTCAGAATATCCAATCATAGCCTTTTCATAATTACCATAGCTAAAATAAATTTCACCCTTCTTCATCAATATTCTATCACTATTTGATTGATGAGGATATGTTACAATATATCCATTAATAAGTGAAACAGCTTCATCAGGCTTATCTAAAGCAAGATAGCTATATTGAATACCATTCATTGCATCATAAACAAATTGAGTTTTAGGATAATTATCAATTATTTTTAGATAATAAACTATTGATGAATCATATTCCTCAGAGTTGTAATATGAATCCCCTATTGAATAGTAGGCTATTGGAATAATAGATGATTTAGGATATTTAGTAATTAGCTTCATATAGCTTTTAATTGCTGAATTAAAATTATTTTTTTGAAAATGAATCCATCCAATTAAATACATTGCATCATCGCAATATTTTGAATTAGGAAACTTAGATAACAATAAGTTAAACTTTTTTATTGCTCTATTATTCTTACCAGATTTGAATAATGATTGTCCATATTGATAAAGAACGAAGTCATTTCCACCTCGATCAGAATACTTAGAAAAATAATTGTCATATTCTTCACTTGCTAAATCGAAATTTTTCATCCCAAAGTAGCTATCAGCTAGTCTTAACTGAGCATCAACAAAATTTCCATAATTTTTATATTTGGTACGATATTCCTTAAAGTAGTATGCTGAATTTCCATAATCCTTTAAATTAAAATAGGAATATGCCATACCATATAGAGCAGATTTTCCAATATAATCATCAGCTAAATCAACACGATAAAAATGCTGTTGCGCCTTTTGGAACTCGCCCATAGCGAAAAATGTTTCTGCCAAATAATAATGAGTCTTTCGTTTTTCAAAGTCTCTAGCTCGTATAGTTAAATCCATCAAGTTCATTGATGCATCATTATACTTTTGCAAATAGAATTGGGAAACCCCTAAACCCAATATGGCTCTGTTGGAAACATCTTTTGGTAGTAGTGGAATTTTAACTGCTTTATCAAAGTATAATTCCGCCTCTCTATAATTTTCATATTCTAGATTTATTTCACCAAGTAAAATTAAAGCTCTACTCTTATAACTATCATTATTTGAGTATGATGAAATAATTAAATTTGTTGATGATTCCTTAAACTCTTTTCTATTATATTGAATAATTCCAAGTGATAATCTCACTGCATCAGTATAAGAATTAGTCTCTAAATCGGATAAAAATGTTTGATAAATTTTTTCAGCATATGCTGTCTCTCCAAGATAACGCTTACTCTCCCCACTCCAATAAAGAGACTTAATTGAGATGCTATCCTGCTTACCTTTCAATGTAAGCTCTAAAAATTGGTTATAGGCTTTATCATAGTTTTGCTGTTGGAAATTCACCCAAGCAACGCCAAATTTTAATTCTCGCTCAATGTTTCCAAAAGTATTCCTTTTTAGTACAGCTCTGAAAGCATTTTCAGCTTCTTTATATTGACCCAATCTAAAGTAGGAATTAGCAAGCAGATATCCAGCTTCTGTTTGTTCTTTCTTTGGGAGTTCAAGAATAAGCGGATCAGACAATTCTAAAACTGCTCTCTCATACTCTTTTAACTTAAAATAACTTCCTCCAATTCTATATTGGGCACTAGGTAACAAAGTGCTTTTAGGATGGTATGCAAGGAGTTCATCATAATAGGTTACTGCATCATTATACTTTTCCTGTAACTCATAAATATATGCAAGTGAATATATTGTATAATCAATTTTCTCACCATACCTATCTTTTGAAACAGCTTCTAATAAAAACTCCTCTGCCTCAATATACTTGTTTTCGTTAGCATACGATTGCCCAATCCAATAATAAACCAATCCAATTTTTTCATATTTTGGATACTCGCTAATGAGCATTAAGAGCTTCTCTCTAACTTTTTGATAATCTTCCAATTCGTAATAAGTAGTACCAAGTTTAAATAAGGCTTCTACTCTAAAATTTGAAAAATTATATTTACTAACAAAGTATTCAAATTCATGGATAGTACCATTTAGAAGACCTAATTTTAGCAAGCAATCTGCAGAATAATATTTTGATGATACAACAAGGTTTTCATCGATATCATTCTTTAGAGATATATTTAAAAATCTTTCACGAGCATCAGCATAATGACTTGCATTATATAACTCCATTGCATCAGAAAAATCCCCACTACTTTGAGCAACTATAATATTTGCAAAAATTAAAAGGTATAAAGCTTTTTGGATTATTATTTTCATGTTTTTCAAGTTTTCAATTTACAAGTATCATTTCAAATCAGATTGTATTCTCACAGAGAATCCATTAAAAATCATTAGATATCTCAGTCACTCCGTTTCTTAGATATGACAGCACTAGTTTTTCACAGGATTTAATAGAATATTTTGAAATATAACTCTCACTAATAAATCTTTCAAAAATAGTTAAAATTAAAATGAATTTTAGAATTTTATTCACTCTTCTACAATAAATTAGCGCAATATGTTTCAATAAACTATTTTCGGATAGCAGAGCTATCTTACATCTTTTTTTATGAAATAAATATTCATTTATATATATTTAGCAATCATAATTCATTAAATACAAACGAGGAAACAATATGAAGCAAAAGTTTATTCTTACAATGATTGTTATATCTTTCTTAGCAGTTTCATTAGTTGGACAATCAATTAAAGTTGGTATTGGTGGTGGATATACAGCACTTGGTGGTGATAATGATTTTACTGCTGAAAATGTTCTTAATTTAAGCTCTGGCATGCATTATGGTGGAAAAGTAGTCGTTGGTTTACCAATACTGCCTATTCAATTCACTGCAAATATCTTCCAAAATTCTCTTTCAAGTGAAGTGAGTAGTTTAGAAATTGAAACAAGTTTTCTCTCTGTTGGACTTGGTGCTGAAATGACATTGTTACCTGGACCATTACAACCATATCTTGCTGTTGAACTTTTGTATACATCTTTTGGTGATGTGATTTTTGAAAATGTAAATATCGAACAACTAAAACTGGATAGTAAAACTGGACTAGGACTAGGTGCTGGTGTATATTTTAAGCTACTCCCTATAATTGATTTAGATCTTTCTGCTCATTACAATATGAACACTCTGCTAAGTAGTGGTGATGCTTTTAATTCAACTCACATTAGATTAAATATTTTATATTCAATTTTATAAGTAGTATTTAGCACTAACAAAAAAGCCCTAAATTATATAAAATAATTTAGGGCTTTTTTTAAGAACTTATTAAAATTCTACTTCAATTGTTTTAACTCATACTCACTTAAAGCTTTATAACTTTTATCTTTAATAGAAACCTTAAAACTCTCAATTGCTTTTTCTTTATTTTCAAGCCCCTTAAAAGCTAAACCTTTATAATAGTATCCTGCTCCTTTGGGAGTTTTCTTTCTATTATTAATAGCATTGTCAGCAGCAGAAAGTGCCTCATTATAATTAGCTAATTCAATATAAATTTCAGCTAATGTTAAATATGCAGAATCAAATTTATAATTGTCAACGGCCTTATTCAAATAATTAATTGCTTTTCGATGTTTTCCATCACGCTTTGCATCATTAGCTAATTTTGTATACGCAGTTGCAATTTTTCCTTTAATTTTACTATTTTTTTTCTTATCCGTGCTTTTTTCCAAATACATATTGTATGACTCAATTGCTAAATCATATTTTTTCAAGGAAAGAAGGCTACTACCTTTTGCACTATAAGCTCCCTTAAGATTTGGATCCAATATAATTGCTTTATCGAATGATTGAATAGCATCCTGTTTTTTTGATAATTTTAATTGTGAAATTCCTTTTAAATAATGTGTTGTAGCTGTTTCATTAATAATTAATGATTCATCATATTTCACAATTGAAGCATCAAATTGTCCTGACTTATATAATTTTCGTCCTTCATCTCTCATTTTTTCAGCATTAACTATAGTTTCGTTATCAACATTTTGAGAAAACACTACTGACGCTGATGCTACAACCAATAGTAAAGCAAATACTAACATTTTTTTCATTTTTGATTCCTATTTATATTTATAAACATTTGTGCGGAAGGCGGGACTTGAACCCGCATGCCCGTTAGAGCACTACCCCCTCAAGATAGCGTGTCTACCAATTTCACCACTTCCGCAAAAACTCGAACTCTAAAGATACATTTGCTGAATTAAAAAATCAATATCTTTTGGGTCCAACAAAGATATAAATTTCTCTTTTTGACAAAATTGATACAAAATTGTTCCAAATATCTTTTAAAATAAAAAAAGCTATTTCAAAAGTAAACAAAATGTCATTATGGGAGTAAAGCAACTTGAGAACCGAGTTTACTAAATCACTGAAGGTAATCTTTTGTTTGCTATATTTAAAGATTTTTCTCTTCGTTAGTTATGACATGACCACTTTTGAAACAGCCTATTTTCTAAACTTTTATTAATTAATTTTTATTCATTCTTCTTTGACCTTGCTTCATAAACTGGTGACGAACTTCTTTTCTGAAGCTAACTTCAAAAACAACTAGTTGAACCATCTCTTTCTCCGATAAGATATCACCTAAAGAGTTATAAAATTTCTCTCTTTGAATAATCATTTCTTTTTCAATTCCGAAAATTTCTTTTATCTTATACTTATAATTAATATCTTCTTCAGAGTTAAAGTTTTCAGTTAATATTTTATAAAGCTGATCTCTTTTTTTAATTAATGCTCTTTGATCTTCTCGATGCTCATTTCGTCTAGAAAAGAATTTTAGTGTTGTCTCTTCATCCATATTTAATTCTTCAATTATTTTAATTTTCTCTAATTGCTCTATTTTACCTCCCATTCTTCCCCACCCTCCTGTACCCTCATTTCTTTGAGCAAAAAGTGATGTTGAGAACATAAAAGCAATAAAGCTCGAAATAACAATAATTTTTTTCATAATTATCCTCTATAATATTTTTTTATTTTTAAGATTTTCATAAATTTCATCAAATTCACTTTCTGATAACTGGTTCATCACATCATTTAGTGAAGTGGTATTATTATAATTAAGTTCTTCATCAAAATAAGTTGCATAATCAAGTTCTATCTCTCCTTCCACTATAGTTGAAAGATAATCTCCTTCTTCTAGCCACAACGATGTTTCAGAAAAATAGTATGAATCATCATTTGAAGTAACTTTATCACTAAAATCTATGAATTGGAATGAAATAGTAAAACTAATAATAAACAGCATTGCATAACTAATTGCTGGATTAAAAGGAAATGTCACTCTACTACTTTCCTTATCCATTTTACTAATAGCTTTGTAATGAATACTATTAAAGTAACTTTCATTATTCTCAGAATTTTTGAATTCTTTATAGGCTCCAAGTTTTTTTGAGAGTTGATTCTCTAATAAATCAATCTTATCAAATTCATTTTTTCTATTTTTCGTCATGTAACAACTCCGTAATTCTCTTAAGTGCATGAAAATAATTAGCTTTCAATCCACCAACGCTTTTTCCAGTAATTTCGGATATTTCTTTATAAGTCATCTCTTCAAAGTTCTTCATAATAAAGACTTCTCTTTGCTTAGTAGGTATTTTTTGGAGAACTTTTTCTATCCTTTCAATTTCGTCTTTCTTCTCATAATTATTTTGAATATCGGTCTCTGATTCAAGATTATTAAACTTTTCATCAGAGATTGAAAAGAACTCCTTAACTTTTTTCTTCCGAATAAAATTTAACGTTCTTGTGGATGTTATTCTATATATCCATGTGTATAAATTTGATTCGAAATTAAAGGTATTCAATTTATTATAAAGAACAATAATTACTTCTTGTGTTACTTCATCTGCATCAAAATGATTATTCAACATTCCTCGAGCATGCCAATATATTTTTTTCGAATATTTGTCCACAAGTTTCTTGAATGCAATTTCATTACCATTTAGAAATTCTTTGACTAATCTTTTATCTTCCACAGAATCCATAATTAAATTTAACTATCCCTTTGACAAATTAAAACTGTAAATGGTTTAATTATAATTAAAGCACTCCTTAGTAAATAACTTCTCCAATTCTTTGAGAAAATAATTGCTTAATTGTTGAACTGCTTCAAAAGCTCCTAACAATTGAACAATTAAATAATTTCTACTGTTTTGTACTTTAAATAAGCAAATAATATTTTTCTTTAGTCTGATTTTAAACCATTTCCATTACTCATGTGTCAAAGCCGCAGAAACAATAATTAACAAAACTTGTCCCACAGTTTTTAAGCGGGACAACAAATTAAAGGAGTAGTAAAATGAAACGAATAATTATTTTGGTCACAGCGACTTTATTAGTAATTGGTAGCACAACCAATGCACAACCTCGTAACGGTAATGGAAATGGCAACAGTAGAGGAATGAAACAATGCCAAGGTTATGGTTTAAATAATGACATGAACGGTTTTGGCTCTAGAAATGGTTCGCGTTTTGAAAGAATGCAAGAGATGTTAGACTTAACAGATGAACAAACTTCAAAAATTAGTGATCTTCGTTTTGAGCATGAAACATTGTCTTTAGAAACAAGAAACGAAATTCAAAAAAACAGACTAATTGTTCAAAAAATGATGACAGATACTGAAGTTGACAAAGAAAAATTACTTAAAATTACAAGGGATAATAGTACACTTCAAGGGGAAATAAAATTATCGAGAACTACAATGTGGTTAGAAGTCTATAACATGCTTGATGAAACCCAAAAAGTTAAATGGACTAAAACTTTCGGACAAAATAATAATGGTAGAAACTTCCACAAGCAAGGCAAAGGCGGATTTGGCAATAATAACTGCGGTGGAAAATTTAATCAACGTAGAATGAGATAGAATAAAACGTAAATCGGAAGTCGTAAATCGTAAATCGTAAATCGGAAATCGGAAGTATAATGCTTTTAAATAATTTATGATTTACGATTCACGTCTTTCGTTTTCAACCAGTCTATTATATATCCCCTTTCATTGGTCTTAGAATTATTTCTTCTGGTACTAGATTATAATCAATAGAATAGAGTTGATGAATAAATTTTGCAATATCTTCAGGAGACATCATACGGTTTGCATATTCACTCAACATTTCTGAAGACCAAATCGGGGTTCTTGTTGCACCTGGCAAAACATTAATTACCCTTATGTTATACTTTCTAACTTCTTCACGTAAAACATTTGAATAAGCCAACAAACCAGCTTTGGAAGCAGAATATACGCTACTATTTTGAAACGTTTTTTTAGCCGCAACAGACAGTATGTTAATAATAATTCCACCTCCCCGCTTTTTAAAATGAGGGATAAGATTTTGAATTAATGCAATTGCACCAACTAAATTTGTTTGAATAATTTCACTAATGTCTTCCGCCGAAGTATTCTCGGCAGAAGAAAAAGTTGTAATTCCAGCATTATTAACTAGACAATCAACATCAAAATTTTTAAGAATTTTCTTCGATGTTTTCTGAATCTCACCTATATTAGAAATATCAAGTGGAATTATCTCCACATTATTTGATATCTCTGGACTCTCTTCCTTCATTCTTAAAAGAGCCTCTTCTCTTCTTGCAGAGGCAACACACAAAATATTATTCTCACCAAATAGATTAGTTATCGATTTACCAATTCCAGAATTTGCTCCAGTTATCCAAACAGCTTTTTTCTTTTCGTTCATATTAAATTCTATTTCTCGAAATTAGATTAAGAAATTCCAATCGTGTTTTTTCAGCACGAAAAGCACCATGCACAGCACTAGTTGTTGTTGTAGAGTTTTGCTTCTGTACGCCACGCATCATCATACACATGTGATAACCTTCTACCACGACAGCAACACCTTTGGGTTGTAGCTTTTCTTCCAATACATCTGCAATTTGTCTAGTCAATCGCTCTTGAACTTGCAAACGACGTGCGAAGATATCCACTAGTCTAGGTATTTTACTTAGTCCAACTATTTTGCCATTAGGTATATATGCTACATGTACTTTTCCAAAAAATGGGAGCATATGATGCTCGCACAAACTGTAAAAATCGATATCTTTAACTATTACCATCTCGTCATATTTTTCTTCGAATATTGCCCCATTTATGACTGTATCAACATCTTGGTGATAACCTTTTGTTAGAAATTCATACGATTTTGCAACTCTCTCCGGAGTGTTTAATAACCCTTCACGATTGGGGTCTTCCCCAATTTCATTTAAAATAACTTTTACTTTTTCTGAAACATTTTCTAAGTTCAAAATTACTCTCCTTTATATTCAACATAATTATTTTCAGTTTCATAAAGTTTAACTGAATATAATTCACCTTCGTTTATTTCATTTTCTAATAATTTCCAAATTCCAATTGCAATATTTTCTACTGTTGGAATTTTACCATTCATGAATTCAACATCAAAATTAAAATGTCTGTGGTCAACTTTTGAAATAACCTTTTCTCGAACAATTCGCTTTAATTTTTTCAAATCAATTACATATCCAGTCTTAGGGTTAACCTCTCCAGCAACAATTACTTCCAAAATATAATTATGTCCGTGTCCATACTGATAATTGCATTTATCATAAATTGTATCATTTTCTTCATCACTAAGTTCTGGGTTCGTTAATCTATGAGAAGCACTAAAGACCTCTCTCCTAGTTACATAAACCATAATTGCCCCTTAATTCTCAGCGAGATATTTTAAGATTTCTTCAACATGACCTGCAACTTTCACTTTCGGGAATATCTTTTCAATTTTTCCTTTTTCATCAATTATAAATGTAGTACGCTCAACTCCCATATATTTTCTACCATACAGACTCTTTTCTTTCCAAATGCTATACATTGGAATAATCTTTATCTCTTCATCACTCAACAAAGTGAATTTCAAATCAAATTTATCTCTAAACTTAATATGCGATTTTTGCGAGTCTTTACTAACACCAATAACTCTTGTCTTTATTTTATCGAACGCTTTAAGAGAATCATTAAAATCACATGCTTCTGCATTGCAACCTGAAGTATTATCTTTAGGATAAAAATAGAGCACCACTTTTTCCCCTAAATAATCTTTTAAAGCTACTTTATTACCATCACTATCTGGCAGTGTAAATGCTGGTGCTTTCTTACCTTCTGCAATTTCCATCATTTATTCCTTTCTACTTCATTATTAATTTATGTTTTCTTCTAAAAAAATAATATTTATTTGAGAACCCAAAATAATGTTTTCTGAATTAATATTTTTAGATTCAAAAAAATATTATATTTGTACTAAGTATAAATAATAATATTTCAAAATCATAATTTTCTGTATATCAAAAAAACCAATATTGAGTATGAACAAAGTAAAAGCACATGATGAGTTTAAGGTATTTCTTAAATCTGGAAAACATAGGATAACTCCTGAGCGTTTTGAAGTTCTGGATTATGCTATAGAAAGTGGGAACCACTTTACCGCTGATGATCTTTATCTTGAAATGAAAAATGGCAAATCAAATGTTTCTAGGGCAACTGTTTATAATTCTTTAGAACTTTTAGTTAAGTGTGAAATGTTAGCAAAAAGATATTTCGGTGAGAATAAAACATTTTATGAATCTTCATTTAACAGAATTAATCACGTGCATTTGATTTGTAAAGAGTGTGGCGAAATAATCGAATCTGATAATAAAATAGTTGTTGAGTTAGTTAATAGTATTGCAAAGAAAAACAATTTTAAAAACGAATCTTTTCAGTTCAATATTTTTGGAGAATGTAAAAAGCATTCGAAAAATAAATAAATACTTTGCCAGAGTTGTTCCCACTCGGAATCCTTATAAGACAAACAGCATCTAGTTATAATGAGATATGGAAAATTAAATAACATGAATATAGCAAAACAGCTAAAATCTTTTTTTCTTGCTGGAATTTATTTTTTCATACTTTCACTAACAACATTTCATCATCATCCAAATAATTTAGATACTCATTCAACCCTTTTTTCTAATCCAGCAGAGAAAACATCTTCGTTCCATTTTACTTCGGAAGAATGTCCCATTATAAATTTTGCCAATAATGGTTTCAATAGTTTTGGAGTTTCACATTTTAATCTAATAAGAGTAGAAAAATCAAATCCTAATAAATTTATTGGACCTAATAGATTTCATAATTTTGGTTTTTCTCACACAACATATCTCAGAGGTCCTCCTTCTTCTTAATTATTCTAATTAATTATAATTTAAATAAAAAGGAGATATCCAATTAAAAAGAAATATTTAAGTGG
>CBDUTO010000004.1:0-79629 GCA_965370315.1 uncultured Melioribacteraceae bacterium | reverse complement strand
GACTCAACAATATTCTTGGATGAAAATCATCAAAGACTTTCGCAGAACTATAGAAACTCGTTTTTAAGATTAGCAATATACTATCTAGATAATGGAATGAATGAAAAGGCAGTTGAAGTTCTAGATGAAATGGAGAAAAAACTTCCGCGTGAAAATATTGAATTAAGACATGAATTATTATATGACGTCTCTAATCTTTACTATTCTGCTGGTGGAAAAGAACAGTACGCAGCAATGGTTAAAGATTTAGAACCAATTATGCTTACTCGTTTGGAAGCAAATCCACGTGATTTCCAACGTCAGTATAATCCATATGTAATTTTAAGAGATATCTATGAGAATAGAGCAGATTACGATAAACTAGTTGAGTTGTTCTCAAAACTTGAAAAAGAAATTCCTGATGATGCAAATGTTAAGGGAATAGTTGCACGGTATAGAGCTTTAGCAAACTCTAAAAATGTTGCAGATAGCACGAAAAATTAGTTTATATATTTAATGTTTGGTAGAAGCCTCTGCAGAATTAGTTCTTCAGAGGCTTTTTTTTAGCTAAGTTTCTTTGTAACATTTTCAATAATTGAGTAGTATTAATGAATTCGAATATTAAACTTAAAAATAGATGAGAAATAAACTTTTAAATCAAGTGGGTATTGGACTAGTAGTTTTATCATTTATAACAATACTTGGTACAGTATTTTATACCTTAGTGGAAGACTACACCATTCTTGAAGCATTTTATATGACCATCATTACAATTTCCACAACTGGGTTTAAAGAAGTTCGCCCACTTTCTGATGAAGGCAAAATATTAACCATTTTTATTATCATCTCTGGAGTTTTAGCAATTGCGTACACAGGAGGTAAGGCTGCCCAGTTAATTATTGAGACACAACTTTTTAGGAGAAAACGGATGAGCAAGCAATTAGGAAAATTGAAAAACCATTATATAGTTTGCGGATACGGAAGGATGGGAAGAGAAGTGTGTGATACACTAGTTGATAACAATGAGAAATTTGTTGTTATTGATAGTGACCAAGAAAGAATAGATGAGCTAATTGAAAAAGGATTTCTCTTCATTCATGGGGATGGGGCTAATGATGAAATATTAATTCAGGCAGGAATAGAGAATGCTAAAGGGTTGGCAGCTGTTGTTAAATCTGATGCAGAGAATATTTTCATAACATTATCTGCACGTGAGCTAAATAAAAATTTGTTTGTTGTTGCTAGAGCAATTGAGGAGAGAACAGAATCTAAATTGCAAAAAGCAGGTGCAAACCGAGTTGTAAAACCATACGAATTAGGCGGAAAGAGAATTGTCCATTTACTTTTACGTCCTGGAGTAACAGATTTTATTGAAGGTGTTGCTAGAAAAAAAGGAATTGATATTCATTTGGAGGAGATTCTAATAAATGAACCTTGTCCACTTGTAGGACAAACACTCGCTGAATCTCCACTCAGAAAAGAGCTTAATGTAATGGTTATTGCTATCAATAAAGCTGATGGCAATTTTAAGTATAATCCTAGATCGACTGAAACAATAGAATTAGGGGATAAGTTAATTGTAATTGCTGAAACCGAAAACCTCGTAAAGCTAAATAAAATGGTTATTAATCAGTAGTAAATATTAATATCTTAATTTGAGTAAATAGGAAGCAAAATAAATTGAACATTTTTGGGAAGGTTTTTTAGTTACGAGTTTCGGATGTTGGTGAACAGATAAAATCTTTAATATCGTGTAACCCATATTAAATCATTTTTTTTGCCTAAAATATCTTGATTAAGAATTATAGCAACTTCAGTAATTCATTAACACAATCCTCAATATTTATAAGATATTTCACAATTCCTGTTTGTTTTTTTTCATACTCCATTCTTTTATCAATTGTTTCAATCATTGGCTTCCACATTTTTCCATGGGCAAAAATTGGTTTTGATGCCATTAGTTTTTTATTAACGTACTCCCACACAATTGATAACTCAACTAAAGTTCCTGTACCACCACTTAATATAATATAGGCATCGCCTAACTCAATCATTCTTTCAATTCTACTAAATAGTGATACAATTTCGATTTCTGTGAAAGATAATGGAATTGGAGTTTCGGAAGAGAATAAGAAAAAGATATTTACGGACTTTAATGTTGTCACCTCGTTTGGGACTAAAAACGAAAAAGGTTCTGGGCTTGGATTAAAACTATGTAAAGAATTTACTAAAAAAAATGGTGGTGAAATTTGGGTTGTTAGTGAAGAGGGGAAAGGCTCAGAATTCATTTTTACAGTTCTTAAAGAAAAGAGGTGAAAATTATTATGGATTACTTTTCGTTCAGATCTACTTGATAATTTTTAGTTTCTCTAAAAGTTGGCATTCTTAAAAGATGAATTGTCACACCAGTTCCTGTAAGAAATAAAACTATTCTAATAATTAATAAATCTGTTCCCCAAATACCTGATGCAATTATTACTAGCCACATCGATAATATTGCCGTAATTTTAGAGTGAAGAGGAATACCCTTGCCAGCTTGATAATTCTTAATGTAGTTGCCAAATAGTTTATTATTTAGTAGCCAACTATGAAATTTATCAGAACTTTTTCCGAAAAAATATGCTGCTAATAACAATAATGGTGTAGTTGGAAGTAAGGGCAGAAAAATTCCTAACACTGCAAAAGCAACAGATAAAGAGCCACAGATAATTAGTATAAAACGTGTAAATTTATTTTTAGCTTTCTTGTGTGACAACAGGGCAAATCATTTTGTTAAGAAATATTAAAGCACTAAATGTAAGTAAACTACTAATTATAAACACAAAAGAAAATCCAAAGTTTGCAATTAGAATAGCAATAATTAATGGAAAAAGAGCCATTGTTAAATTTAGTGTTCCATAAAGGAATTTCTAAATATCCTTAAACAAACGGGCAAATGAATGTCCTGGAGCCTGAACATCCAAATCTAAAAAGTATCCAAATGGGGTTTGTGAAACTTCGTAGCCAGAACCTTTTAAACGTTTTTCGGCACTATCGAATAATTGTTTTGTTAGTTCTGGAGATCCTTTGCTTTCAGATAAATGTGCAAATGAATGGAGAATTATTTTTTCAGTTTCATTTTTTCTTGCAGCCCACTTTAGTTGCTTTATCATTTTTGTTTCAACTGTGGATAGAATTTCTTCATCCCTCTCTTCGAGGTGAATAAAGCCGACAAGTGAATTTACAAAAACAGCTTCTTCTTCAATTGTTTCAGCATTTTCCAAACCTTTGTTTGAAGTTTTAAATCCAAATTTATCGGCGTATATAATTAGTAGTTTCATTTGTTTATTACTCTTTTAAAAGATTACTAAAATAGAATTTATGAAAAAGAACATGTCATTTCGAACCGTGTTTTGGTGAGAAATCTCATGTAATTAAAAAGATTTTTCATCCCGCCTGGCGGTTGAAAAACGACAAAATCAAATTCAATTATTTTTCAAAATACCATTTACAACTTCCTGTGGTTCTGCATTTTCAGTTAGTACAGTTTCAACTCCTAGTTTTTGAGCAAGCTTCAGTTTACTACCTTCGCCCATCTTCTTTCCAACAAAAATATTACAATCGTGAAGAATTTCCTTTATTAAAAATGGTTGGTCATCGCCATGATCGTGCTTGTGACCTTGACCAGCACCATGTGGATTGATTCTCTTTTCAATCATTTCACCATCATTATTGTAGATTAGAAAATATGGGGAAATTCCGAAATGTCCGTGCCAAACCTTATCTAATTTATTTACTCCAACTGCTATAGAACTGCTCATGATTTTTCCTATTATTCAATTATTTTCACAAAGTATGATGCTAAATATTTATTTTAGGTTCGTTAACCTAAATGATTTAGGAACAAAAGGAAATGCAAATCGTCTCATCGTGTGATTTGCAATAAAGTAAATAATAAAATCCCGAGGAATTTTGGCAGCCGGAAATCCAATAAAAAGATTGTTTGATTTATACACAAGTGAATTATCATTTGATGAAATTGAACGAATGATTAAAAAAGAATCTGCAGCAGTTTATGAGTTTTATAAAACAGAGATTCCAAAACCCATTCCACACCAAAATAAGTTTAACCGTTCTATTGTTTTTATAAGGTCATTATTTAATGCATTTTTGTTAAAACTCTCTCCAGCAAGGAGGGTATTCTATCTTTCAGCATTACTAATTTTTGTAGTTGGGATATTAAGCATAAATACTGCATATCTAATTTTCTCGTTCTTAATTTTAAATATCTTAATTGCATTTGAACTTGCAGATAAGCTTATTGTAAAAGATGACATTGTACTTGCAAAGAAAATCCAACAGAGTTTAATGCCAGAAGAACCATGCAGTAATGAACATTTTGAAATTGCTGCTCATAGCGAAGCTGCTCGTGAAGTTGGAGGAGATTATTTTGACATAATTGAATCCGCAAAATCGGAAAAAACATTTGTTGTAATTGGAGATATTTCTGGAAAAGGAATGGCTGCGGCCCTTTACATGGTTAGGGTTCAAGCGATTATACATTTTTTAATAGAAAATTTTTCGGATACTAAAAAAATTACAATTGAGCTAAAAAAATATTTCGCTAAAAAACTTAAGCGAGATTATTTTTTAACAATGTCACTTGCTTCAATTGATAAAAGAGGAAAAGTAAAATTTGTTAGAGCAGGGCATTCACCACTTATTCATTTTAAAAGTAAAACAAGAACATTTAATGAGCTAAATCCTACTGGGATTGGTATAGGATTTAATGATAAGGGTATGTTTGAGAAAACTCTTGTTGAAGAGACTGTAAAGTGTGAAGCAAATGATATTCTATGTTTTTATACTGATGGCGTTACAGAAGCAATGAATAATAGCAAAGTTCAATTTGGAACAGAAAGACTTGAAAGTATAATTGCAGAAAATAGTGAAAAATCTGTTGAGGAAATAAAAAGCAAAATACTTGAAACGATAAGCAGATTTAGAGGGAATGCTGAAATTAATGATGACTTATCTATTATTTTATTAAAAGCAAAGTAGTTTGTTTTAGTAAGTTCTAAATAATCTAAACAATTAGATAGCTATGAATGAAAAATTGGAACAGAATAAGCTGAACGCTGAGGCATTTTATAAAATGGTTTACGAAGGAAATCCCAAAGAAGCAGTTGAGTTATATGTTGGATCAGAATATATTCAACACAATCCACTAGTTGGAGATGGAACTGAACCATTTATTGATTACTTTAATAAAATGGCTAAAGAGTATTCTAATAAATCTATTGAATTTGTAAGAGCAATTGCAGAAGGAGATTTAGTAGCACTTCACACACATCAGATTTGGCCGGGCAATGATGAATATGTAACAATGGATTTTTTTAGATTTGATAAGAATGGAAAAATTGTAGAACATTGGGACTCAATGCAGCAGATTCCAAAGACCTCAGCACATAGCAACACAATGTATTAAACCTACCCAAATGGAATACTTCTTTTGGCATGCAAGTGTTGTAGAATTCATTAATTAAGAGTCATGAATAGTTTTTATCAAAAAGAATATTTATTTTGAGACTCTCAAATTTATTTATATAGTATTCTAAAGCAGTATTCGAGTCTCACGTTAAAGTGAAAGCAAGGCTTGTTAATTAGAAAAATCCCCACTTTAACGTTGACATTTGATGCGAGAGGTGTTACCTTAATGACTACAATCTCTGAGATCGAACAATTTTTAACTGACTTTAAACAAAAACTAGATGTTTTTGATGTTGTTTTTTTAAATCGAACCAAAAATCTTGAAGCTCTTTTAATCCTTGGTATAACAGGAGAACAAAGACTTGACCATATTAAAAGTATTGAGACTGCAAACTTTTCATCGGGACCGAACAAAGATACAAACAATACAAATATGCCAGATTATTGGGTGTTTGGTAAGAACTTAAGCAACAGAGAAATTTATATTAAAATAAATATGGGTACAACAAGCAATCCAGTTATATGCATGTCGTTTCATGAATCTGAATATTCAATGGATTACCCATTATTTTGAGAGAGAGAAGAAAATGAACTGTCCAATTTGTAATAAGAACACAGTTGAATTAAAAATAGAGGAACTTGAAAGAGACTTTCGGAAAGAAAAATTTAAAGTATTTCAACAGTTTTATTTTTGTAATAGTTGTAAAAATGATTTTACTACGTCAGAACAAGATGGTGTGTCAGTTAATCAAGTTTATAATCAGTATAGAGAAAAACATAGCATTCCATTCCCTGAAGAAATAAAGTTAGTTAGAGAAACTTATAACATCTCTTCATCAAAAATAGCTGAGGTTCTTGGATTTGGTATAAATCAATATCGAAATTATGAAGCTGGTGAAATGCCTAACAATAGTAATTCAAAAACACTAAAGGTAATTTGTAATCCAATTCACTTCAAAGCATACATTGAACAAAGTAGCAATATATTTAAAACACACGAGTATGAAAAAATAATGAAATTACTCAATGTTGCGATAGAAAAAGGACAGAATAAAAATATATTAAGCAAAATATTTGAAGATTTTCTTACTCCAAATAAATTTAATGGTTACACAATTCCATCGTTTAAAAAATTTTTCAATATGATTCTTTTTTTTAATGATAATGCATTTTTTCAAGTTAGATTAAATAAGTTCTTGTTCTATGCTGATTTTTCTAATTACAGGAAAACTGGGAAATCAATTTCTGGGCTTCCTTATGCAGCTATAACTATGGGGTCTGTTCCTGATAGATACAAAACCCTTATGGACTATGCAGAGATAGAGGGATATATAGAGTACGGTTATGATTCCGTAATTAATTCTAATTCTGAAAGAATAATTAATAAAGTAAAATTTGAATCTTCATTGTTTAACAATGATGAAATTGAATCGATGAATGTTGTTCTTGATACTTTTAGATTTAAAACTACAGATGAGATTAAGGATTTATGCCATACTGAAAAAGCGTGGACTGAAAACCATAACGGAAGTAAAATAATAAGTTATTTAGATTACGCCCCACTACTAAAAGAAATTTAATAAAAAATAATTTCTAAAGAGAACAACACATTTTTGGATTTATTGGTCGTTTTAATTAAGTTGGAAACTCAGGATACTATTATTTCATAGGGTAACATGACAACAAACCAATACATTGAAACATTAAACACTAGATTCAAATCTGGTATATCAAGAGAACACTCCTACCGTGGAGACCTAGAGAGTTTAATACGTGAACTCGTCAAGGGTGTTGATATCACTAACGAACCCTCCAATGTTACAGATTGTGGATATAAACCAGCTCAGAAATGGTTAAAAGACCGTAGAGGTAGAGACCTAAGTTTTGAGGATATTTTACACTATCAGAAGATAATTGTTTCTTTATTTGAAACAGATAGATTGATGAAAGAGATTGATTTGGTTGGGGTTGAGTGAGTAAAATGGAATTTTTAGAAGAATACAATAATTATTCAAATGAATTAAGAAAGCTCATTTTTGATTCAGCATATCACGAATCCTCAAATGTAGCTGAAATCTTTAAATGGCAGTCTCAACCCTTATCAGAACGAACAAAAATAGCTTTGAGAACTCTTGGTTATTATGGTTGGTATATTCCTTCTTTAGATCATTATGTTAATTATCCATCGGATTTAGCTGATGAGTTAAATAATAATAATGAAAAATATGTGGACGATGAAATGATAAAATTCTTGAACAAAAACTTCAAGAAACTTAGTCAAAACATATTAGAGAAAAACTCAGAAAGAACCCATATCTTAGAACAAGCATTCAAAGCACACAAATCAAAAAAATACGCTTTATCTGTACCTGTGTTTTTATCTCAAGCTGATGGAATTTGTAAAGAAATAACCAAACATGGATTATTCTTTAAAAACAATAAACTACCAGAAACCAAAGCTTATGTTGATAGCATTGATAAAAGTCCTTTTTTCCTTAGTTATTTGGAACCGTTGAGAGTTTTATTACCCATCATATTTTCCGATAAATATCTTGATGATAATATGAAATTTAATAGACACAAAATACTTCATGGTGAAGATTACTCATATGACAATGAGTTAACGAGCTTAAAAGCATTTTCATTGTTGAGTTATATTAGTACGTTTTTACATTATGATTAAATGTAAAATAATAATTTTAATATCTTCTACCATATAAATAGAGATTTGATTCTAAATGAAGCACATCTAATCAAAGAATCTCGACAAATATGACAAAAAATGCCTTTAATGATTGATTTGTTCAAAGTAATAAGCTATATTTAATTATTAAAGTTGGAGAAAAACATGTTATTGGCATATGGAGCAGAAAATTACTTTTCTTTCAAAGAAGGAATTGAAGTATCATTTAGGTTGGGGAAATCTTGTCCAAAATATATTTCTAATGGAAAAAAATATACGAATCTATTGTGTGTTAAGGGTGCTAATGGATCTGGTAAATCAAACGCACTAAACGCATTATTGTTTATTAAAAGTGTAATTTGTGATTCATTTTCATTAAAACCAGAAGATGAATTTAGGTATAAAACTTTCTTTAGTAATAATAGGAGTTCAAATTTTTTTGTTGATTTTTTGATAGACTCTATTGAATATAGATATGAATTGGAATTAACTAGTAAGAAGATTTTGTCAGAAGTTCTTTATAAAAAAGATAAAAGAATGATACCAGTTTTAAATCGAAAATTAAATAAAATTGTTAAAAACACAAGAGAATATAGTGAGACATTAGAAATAAAATTTAGGAGTAATGCTTCAGTGATTAGTACATCTCATCAATATGAGATTGAGTCATTAGAAAAAATTTATCTCTTTTTTAAAAATATTTTTGATCAAATAGTCGCACCAAATTTGCTGATAGAACCTAGAAGTCTTAATTCAATTTCTCTAATCTATTATAGACACAAAATTGTATTTCAATTTATGAAAGAATTTCTTTCAAATTGTGATGTAGGAATAAAAGATGTTCAGATAGAAACCAGGGTTGATGAAAATGGGAAGAAGATTTATTTACCAATATTCATACACGAGAATAATAAAAAAGAATATCCTTTGCCGTATAGTAATGAATCAAGTGGGACAAAAAGTTTATATCAACAATTATTTCTATATCAGTTAGTTTTGGGTGTTGGCGGAATTTTGGTATTAGATGAATTTGATATAAATCTTCATCCAGATATTCTACCAAAGTTGATTAATCTCTTTGAAGATGAGAAAAGAAACACGAAAAATGCTCAGTTATTATTTACAACACACAACTCGGAAATTTTAAATCGATTAAGAAAATATAGAAGTGTTATGGTAAATAAGGATCAGAATGAAAGTTATATCTATAGATTAGATGAAATTCCGGGTGATATTTTAAGGAATGACCGACCTATTGAACCTATATACAGGAGTGGGAAAATAGGTGGAGTTCCTAAGATATGAATAAATTTACAAATAGAAAAAAGAACACATTTATTGACAGTATACCTATAATTAGTTTAGATAGTGATAGTCATGATATAGTAAATAGATGCAAATTCAATTTCTCATATTTTGATAGTTCTCAAAAAGCTGGACAAGACTTTTCTGATTGGACTCAAGACCAGCTGTCAAAACTGTTGACCAAATTAAAAGAATATTCACGTCAACCATTATCTCATTGGAAAACGGTAAAAATTGGTTCTGGTAAACATCGTAATAGTATACTAATTGAATATGTTGATTTTCCCAAAAAATCTGATTTCAAATTTCCCAAATATGTACCACACCAAGTCTCTTGGGCAAGATTTAGACTTGAGCAAAGTGTCCGTTTAATTGGATTCATTATCCCATCGGATTATAAAGACAAAGAAATAAAAAAATATAATTGGAAATTTGACTGTAATACGTTTTATGTAGTTTTTCTTGATAAAAATCACAAATTTTATCTCACTAGTTAGCAGATTAGATAGTTGTAGGTTAACTTAAAAAAAGAATAAACCTCAACACACCAAATAATCAGCAAGTCATTACTGATTATTCCCATTACAGTAAAGAAAATCCCACACCCTAAAGTATAACCCCTCTCTATTTGGTACGTACTACGTCACAGAATACTCAAGTCAGCAGGGTTTTTCAGAAATCCACAAAATAAAAAACCCCGAAAACGTGTTGTAATCGAGGTTTTACTGGTGCAACCTGCCGGGCTCGAACCGGCGACCGTCTACTTAAGAGGCAGATGCTCTACCAACTGAGCTAAGGATGCGTTGTAAATATACTTTATTTCAATTTTTATTCAAAAAGATATTCTCCAAAACAACGTTATAAAATAAATTATACTTCATTCTATCATCCTCTTTTGCTAATTTTGCCACACATGTATTTTCGAGTATTTATGAACCGAGTATGTGAGGCACTGAACTTGTTGAAGTGTAAAACTATGAACAAATAAGAAGAAGATAAAAGATGAGATTACCATTTACAAAAACAATAAATTATTTGCAGTTTATTAGAATAGCGTTCTATTTTACTTTTCTAATAGTAATTACTATTGGATGCACAAAAGAACTTCCAGAAGTGGAAAGCAAAACTATGATTGAAGTAGTTGATGATTTAGGAGTAGCATATCAATCTGATATTACGCCCAAAAAAATTATTACACTTGCCCCGAATCTAACAGAAATTATTTATGAATTAGGTCTCGATTCAATTTTGATTGGAAATACCAAGTATTGCAACTATCCAATAGAAGCAAACCAAAAAGAAAAAGTTGGTGATTTGTTAACAGTTGATTTTGAAAAAATAATAGAACTAAAACCGGACTTAATATTTATTACTGTTGAAGGAAATTCAAAAGACACATACGATAAATTGAAAAAATTAGGATTTCAATTATTTATCTCAAACCCAAGAGATTTTAAAGGGATTAAGAAAACAGTTCGAGATATTTCAAAAATATTTAGTATTGAAAAAACTGCTGAAAGGAAAATTCTAATCTGGGATGAAGTAGTTGAAAAAATAAAAGAAGAAACCTTAGATAGAGAAAAACAGAGTGGAATGTTTCTGATTAGTTTAAAACCAGTTATGCTAGCTGGTGGCAAGACTTTTGTCAATGAGTTTTTAGAAATTGTTGGAATTGAAAATATTGCATCTGATTCAAAAGTAAATTATCCGCTATATAGTAGAGAAGAGATATTAATAAGAAATCCACAAATAATTATACATGCAATTTCTAGTGACGGAATAAATAGTGAGATTTCAAATAATTATCCAGAATGGAAAAAGATTGATGCTGTAATTAATCAAAATATTATTCAAATTAATCCAGATTTGTTTTTCAGACCTGGTCCGCGATACTCAATGGCTGTGCAAGAACTGTGGAATAAGGTAAAACATATTTCAAATTAATTTATTAAAATTAAACAATAGATTTAACGATTTTTCTTAGGCTTAGCCTTTTCCTAATTCTTTCTTTTTATAATGGCTCCCAATCTATTCCATCGCAAGGTGTAAATTCATTTGTTGGATGTTGATCATATTTCATACAAAGTACAGCAGTTTCATTAAAGTGTTTGCACTTTGAGCAGAGGGAATTGTTTATAACTTCTTTGTTCTTGGCTACAAAGTCCTTATACTGAGAGACAATTGGGTGAATAATAATTAAGTAAATTGCAATACTTGCAATAATCCAAAAGAACTTCTCATCAAAGTACTCATATGAAATCCAGAGTAGTATAATCATAATTGCTGTTCTTATTAACCCCCAATATATAATTCCACCCATATTTTTCCTCAATAATTTTAACAGCAATATGCAAAAGTTTTACCTTTTCTCAAATTGATTTTCGTTCTATATTAGAGTAATTTTAACATTCAATATTAATAATTAAAGAAATCTAAGTGACAAACGAAAGCAATATGAGTGATAGTGCAAAAACAAACTCACCTAAAGAGAATGCACCTAAAAACAAACCAGAAGTGAATGAAAATAATTCTGGAATTAAAAATACTGATGATAAATCTCAGGCTCCAAGAAAAAAATATTATAAGAGACCGAGAAAATATTATGATAAGAACAGAGGAAATCTTAAAAAATTCTCATTTAAGAAAGTCTCAGTTTTAATTCCACTTTATAATGAAGAGGAATCTCTTAAACCTTTGTTGGCAGAGATTAAAGATGCATTAAAAGGTATTTCAATTGATTACGAAATATTCTTTGTTGATGATGGAAGCACGGATAATTCTCTTTCAATAATAAAAGAGTTTGCTAAAACTAATCCTAAAATTCGATTTATTAGTTTTAGAAAAAATTATGGAAAGTCAGCTGCGTTACAACTTGGTTTTAAAGCTGTTACTGGAGATGCAGTAATTACAATGGATGCTGACTTACAGGATGATCCAGCAGAAATTCCAAACTTGTTGGCAAAACTTGATGAAGGTTATGATTTAGTTTCTGGTTGGAAGAAAGTTCGTCACGATCCATTTATCAAGAAGCACTCATCAAAATTCTTTAATTATATGACTCGTCTATTTAGTGGAATTAAAATTCATGATTTCAATTGTGGATTAAAAGGATACAGAAATGAGACAGTAAAAAATGTTGATTTATATGGTGAGTTGCATCGTTATATCCCCGTTCTTGCTGGATGGAAAGGGTTTAAAGTTACGGAGACTGTTGTTCGCCATCATCCAAGAAAATATGGAGTTACTAAATTTGGGATCTCAAGATTCTTCAAAGGTTTTATCGATTTAATTTCTGTTACCTTTACACTGCGTTACATTAGACGTCCGATGCATTTATTTGGATTTATGGGAGCAGTTTCATTTTTTATTGGATTCTTAATTACTGCTTATCTCTCTTACGATTGGTTCATTAATAATACACCACTTAGTAACAGACCTTTGCTGGCTCTAGGTATGCTATTAATTGTTGTTGGTGTTCAGTTCTTTTCTGTTGGATTACTTGGTGAATTTATGGCTCATAACAATCATGATGATGATGAGTATAGCATAAAAGATATGAAGTAAACATAATTGAATGATGAAAAAAATTACTATTCTATCCGCCGCATATCCTTTGCGTGGGGGTATAGCACATTTTGCTGGACTTCTTTATAAAGAGTTAATTAAAATATTTGAAGTAGAAGTAATTACTTTTAAGAGACAATACCCTTCCTTTCTGTTTCCAGGGAAAACCCAACTAGAGACTGGTGATGATGTTGAAAAAATTCTCACTAAAGTTGAACTAGATTCTATTAATCCAATTAATTGGATTAAAATTGGTAGAAGAATAAAACAGGAAGCACCAGATTTATTATTAATTAAACATTGGATGCCATTCTTCGCCCCTATTTATGGTACTATTGCAAGAATTGTTAGAAAAAATGGAAAAACAAAAATAGCGGTTATTTCTCATAATATAATTCCTCACGAAAAAAAGCCGGGAGATAAATTTTTAACAAAGTACTTTTTTAATTCTGTCGATTATTTTATTACTCTATCAAAGAGCGTTCAAACAGATTTACTTTCCCTCTATCCAGAAGCAAAAGAGAAACTTCTTTTTCATCCAGTCTATTCAAATTTTGGAAAACCTATCGATAAAGATGTAGCAAAAGAATGGTTAAACATTAAAGAAGAAAAAGTTATGCTCTTCTTCGGTTTTATTAGAGACTACAAAGGATTAGATGTTCTACTAAAAGCAATTGCAATTATTAAAGAGAAAATGGATTTCACACTTATCGTTGCTGGAGAATTCTATTCCAACGAAGAAGAAACAACTGCTTTAACCAAAGAACTCGGATTGAAAAGCATTGTAAAGTATTACAAAAACTTTATTCCTCAAAATGATGTTAAGTATTATTTTTCTGCATGTGATGTTGTCGTGCTACCTTATAAATCGGCAACACAAAGTGGAATAGTTCAGATAGCAAATAATTTTGATAAACCAATGATATCAACAAAAGTTGGTGGATTACCAGAAGTGATTGATAATGGTAAAACTGGATACTTAGTTGAACCAGAAAATCCAGAAGAATTAGCAGAAGCAATATTTATGTACTACAATGAAAATAAAGAAGCAGAATTTGTGGAGAATATTAAGAATGATGCAGAAAAATTTTCGTGGAGTGAGTTCGTAAAGGGAATGGTTGAGTTAATAGAAGAATAAAGAAAGAAAACCGCAAAGAATTATGTAAATATTTCCTTTGCGTCCATTTGACTTTGCGGTTCAAAAAGTAATTAGTAATTATTTGATAGAAAAATGACAAATGTAGAATTGAATAGATTATCGAAAGAAATTTTGGATGCTTCAATTCAAGTTCATAAAGAAATGGGTCCGGGACTTTTGGAATCCGTTTATGAAATTTGTTTAATTGAAGAATTAAAATTTCGAAATATAAATGCAACTAGCCAAGTTGAGTTGCCATTGATTTATAAAGGAAGGAAACTAAATAAAGAGTTTAGAATAGATGTTTTAGTAGAAAATGAAATAATTTTAGAATTAAAAACGGTAGAAAAAATTCTTCCAGTACATGAAGCTCAAATTATTTCTTATCTAAAATTAGCAGATAAAAGATTAGGCTTTTTAATTAATTTCAACGTATCATTACTAAAACAAGGATTTCACAGATTTGTTAATAAGTTTTAATATTCTTTGCGTCTCTCCGCCGTTGCGGTTTTCTTAAATTATGAAAAAAGTATTAATAATTACATATTATTGGCCACCCGCTGGTGGAGCTGGAGTTCAGCGAGCTTTAAAGTTTGTTAAGTACCTTCCACAGTTTGGATGGGAACCAATTGTTCTAACTGTTGAAAATCCAGATAGCCCTGTTGATGATACATCGCTATTTAAAGATATTTCAGAAGGAACAAAAGTTTATAAAACCAAATCATTAGAACCATTTGAACTTTATAAAAAACTCACTGGAAAAAAGTCTGATTCAAAAATTCCTAATGATATTTTACTAAATAAAGAAAATGGATCGTTAAAGGATAAGTTGGCACAATGGGTGCGCTTAAATATTTTTATTCCAGACGCAAAAATAGGTTGGAAAAAATATGCAGTTGAAAAAGGATTAAAGATAATAGAAGAAGAAAATATTGATTTAATCTTTACAACATCACCGCCGCAAACTGTTTCTCTTGTTGGACAAACACTCTCCAAAAGAACTGGAGTTAAATGGATAGCCGATTTCCGTGATCCTGGGATGGAGATAGTTTATTATCAAAATGTTAAGCGCAATTGGATTACTCGAAAAATAGACTCATCACTAGAGAGCAAAGTGTTTTCCAATGCTGATGGAGTTGTAACAATAAGCAACGATATGATAAGGCTATTTAAAAGTAAAGTGTCAGAACAAAAGTTTCATTTAATCCCAAATGGATTTGACGAATCTGATTTTGAAGATTCTAAAAAAGCAAAAAACGATAACTTTACAATTGCTTATACTGGATCAATCTCAAAAGATAGAGTCCCATATGTTTTATTTTCAGCTTTAAATAAATTAACAAATGGTGATGGAATAAAAAATATAAGGTTATGTTTTGCTGGAAGATATTGCTCCGAATTTATGAATGAAATTGAGAAACACAATTTGTCAGATATTGCTGATTTAAAAGGATTTGTTCCACACAATGAATCAACACAAATATTGCAAAATGCAGATGTGCTATTACTTGTAATAGATAATGTTGCAGATAATAAAGGCTTTTTAACTGGCAAACTCTTTGAATATATGGGAAGCAAAAAACCTATCTTTGCAATTGGCCCTGTAAATGGTGATGCAAATGAGTTTATCAAGCAGTCAAATTCTGGAGGCATGGTTGACTATAAAGACAATGATGGTGCATACAGATTATTAAAAGAGATGTATGAAAGTTGGAAAGCGAATAACTCTTCATACACATTTGAAGCAGAACAATTCTCTCGGAAAAATTTAACAAAAAAACTTGCTGAAGTTTTTGATAAAGTCTGTCAATAATAAAACCTCTCATCACTGCTGAGAGAAATAACGAATTAGTATTTTAAAAAGGAGTAAGATTAAGAATTAAGATTATGATTAAGAGTGTTTCTCAATCTCATATCTTAAATCTCACATCTAAAAATCTAAACATGAAAATAGTATCAATAATTGGCGCAAGACCACAGTTTATAAAAGCCGCAGTAATTAGCAAAGAGATTCAGAAGAGAGATGGAATTGAGGATGTGATAGTTCACACTGGCCAACATTATGATGAGAATATGTCAAAAATATTTTTTGATGAACTAGAGATTCCGCATCCTAATTATAATTTAGAAGTTGGTTCAGGATTACATGGGGCTCAAACAGCTGCTATGCTGGAAAAGACTGAGCAAATTATGATTAAAGAAAATCCAGATTGGGTACTAGTTTATGGTGATACAAACTCCACAATAGCAGGGGCGTTAGCAGCTACAAAATTGCATATTAAAATTGCTCACGTTGAGGCTGGTTTGCGTAGTTTTAATAAACTTATGCCAGAAGAGATAAATAGAATAACTACAGATAGAATTTCGGATTTACTTCTTGCTCCATCGCAAAATGCTATGCAATTACTGGAAAAGGAAAATCTTTCTATGAATTCAATCTTTACTGGTGATGTAATGTTCGATTCAATTCTGTTCTATCAAAAAATGGCAGAAGAAAAGTATTCGATTGAATATATTACTACTGAAAGAGAATATAATTTGGCAACAGTCCATCGTGCTGAAAACACCGATGATAAAGAGAGATTACAAAACATATTTTCAGCATTTTCAGAAATGGATAAACCAGTTGTGTTGCCATTGCACCCAAGAACAAAATCAAAACTTGATGGTATTAAGTTTAATAACAATGTTAAAATTATAGATCCAGTTAGTTATCTTGAAATGATATTGTTATTAAAAAACAGTTCCAAAGTTCTTACAGATAGTGGTGGCTTGCAAAAAGAGGCATACTTCATGAAGAAACCATGCATAACAATGAGAGATGAAACAGAATGGATCGAGACATTAAATGGTAATTGGAATTTTATTGTTGGAGCAAATGCTCAGTTAATTTTAGATAAAATTAGTGTAGATCAATTTGACGACCAAAAAAAATATTATGGTAATGGAAATGCGGGTAAAAAGATTATAGATGCTTTAGTAAATTACTAATATGATATTGTTTAAAAATAAAAATACGAGCTATGAGTAAAGTGAAAAATAGTATTGTAACAAATGATGTTTTATTTGAAAGTATTAAGGAATTAATTGATAGTTCTCGTAAGAGTATAACTGAAAATATAAACAGGACATTATTATTTACTTATTATCAAATAGGTTTGTACATAGTTGAAAATGAACAGAAAGGGAAAAAACGAGCAGAATATGCTTTGGGTACATTAGGAGAGCTTTCAAAAAAATTAACCAAAGAATTTGGAAGAGGTTTTACTGAGAGAAATTTGGAATTAATGCGCAAATTCTATTTGTTTTTTTCTAAGCAAGTTTTAAAAATGATGTTACAGAAACAATCGCTTGAAACACCAAAAGCGAAATCAGTGATTTCGATATCAAAAATGGAGAGGGATGAAATTTCGAAATCAGTGATTTCGGAATTGAGATTATCATGGACTCACTATATTATTTTGATGAGAATAAAAAATGAAGACGAACTAAAATTTTATGAATTTGAAGCTAGCGAAAATAATTGGTCAGTTCGTGAATTGCAACGTCAGTATAACTCATCTTTGTACGAGCGAATTGCATTAAGCAAAAAAGGGAGAGAAACCCGCAATATACTTGAGGAAAGAAAAGGCATTTCTAATCCCGTAGAATTTTTAAAAGAGCCCTACGTTTTAGAGTTCTTAGAATTAAAGGAAGAAATATCCTATACTGAAAGTCAGTTGGAGGAAGCTATAATTGATAAGATAGAAAAGTTTTTAATGGAATTAGGAAAAGGATTTTTATTTGATAGTCGCCAAAAAAGGATTTCGTTTGATGGAGCTGATTTTTATATAGACTTAGTGTTTTATAATAGATTGTTAAAATGTTTTGTAATAATTGAGTTGAAAATAGGTAAACTCACACACCAAGATATTGGGCAAATACAAATGTATGTTAATTATTACGATAGAAAAATAAAAACAAAAGAAGAAAATAAAACAATTGGAATAATACTTTGTAAGCAGACAAACAAAGCCGTTGTTGAGTTTACATTTCCAGTAGATAATGAACAAATATTTGCCAGAGAATATAAATTATATCTTCCAAGTAAATCAGATTTGCAAAAATTATTACAAGATTAAAAAGTACAAGGACTATGAGCAAAATAAAGAAAGCAAAACAGAAAAGTGTAAAGACAGAGAGTAAACCTAGTATTCTCAACACACTTCCGAATAAATACAAAAACATTGTTGGTATAGCAATTATTCTCCTTCCATTACTATTCTATTTTGGTGGATGGATTTTGGATGGATTACAACCAATTGGTAATGACTCACTTGGCTCTATAGGGCAAACACATCGTTGGGTTGAGTGGAATGAAGAAAATGGTGAAACTGTTTTATGGAATCCTTCTATCTTTGGAGGTGAACCAATATATTCTAGAATTACTCCCAAAACACCCCATGTTGATACTGCTTTAAACTTTGTATCCAAAATTTCGTACTGGGCATTCATCTATCTCTTTATGGGTGGGCTTGGACTTTTCTATTTGCTTCGGTATAAAAAAATTCCATGGTATGCCGCTCTTATTGCCGCAGTTGTTTTTACACTTTTACCAGATTGGCAAGCACAGATTGGAGAAGGACATAATTCAAAACTTAGAGCTATAATGACATTACCTTGGCTAATACTGAGCTTTAGCTATTTATTCGATAAAAAAGATTGGATTGGAACGGGACTGTTTGCCTTAGCTTTTTCGTGGCTTGTTAGAACACATCATTTTCAAATTGTATTTTATGGAATTCTAATTTTATTTGTCATTTATATTTATCCTACCATAAAGCTTATAATTGATAAGAAGATTAAAGATATAGTATCATTGTTTACAAAGTTTGCTATAGCATTGGTTCTTACATTTATGGTTGCAGCACAACCGTTGTTTACAACACATGAATATGCAGAGCATTCTACACGTGGTGGAAACCCTGTAAAGATAGGCGAAGAAGCCAACTCTGCAAACGAAGGTGGCGGTGTTAGTTTTGAATACGCAACAATGTGGTCGTTTGCTCCAAATGAAATAATGAGTTTCTTTATTCCTCGCTTCAATGGTGGATTGCAAGGGGAAATATATGATGGAGACAAATATGCTCACCTTAAAGGACAACAAGTGCCTGGCTATTGGGGAGAGAAACCGTTTAATGGTAATTATGCAAGCATGGGAATGATTCTATTTCTCTTTGCAATTATTGGCGCTATATATTATCGAAAAGATAAATTTGTTGTGGGTGTTGCAGTCTTTGTTGTTCTTTCAATACTGCTAAGTTTTGGAAGACATCTGCCCGAGTTGTATAAACTATTTTTCTATTACGTTCCTTATTTCTCTAAGTTCCGAGCCCCATCAATGATATTGAATATAACATTCATTGCAACTCTTATTCTTGCTGGATATGGGATAAAAGGGATTGTCGAACTTTATACACCAAAAGATATAAAATGGATTCTCTCTGTTTTTGGAATCGGATTGTTTTTTGCAGTCGCAACTCTTCTTTTTAGTGATTCATTTGCGTACTCCACTGCAGCAGATTTAAGTAGATATGACGCAAAAACAATGAACATAATAAAAGATATTCGCCAAGAATTTCTAGTGGCAGATACAAAGAGTTTGTTGTTCTTTCTTATTCCTGCTATTGGAATAGTTATAGGATTTTTATTTAAAAAGATAAAGTTAGAAGTCTTTGTCGTTTTGTTACTTCTTATTTCAACTGCCGAAATTTTAACAATATCAAACAGAGCGCATAAAATAATTAATTTGGATAACTTAGAGCAACTTGAAAAGTCAGTATATAAAGAGACTCCAATAACAAAAGTTCTTGCTAATGCTGACGATAACTATCGTGCAATATTGTTAGGGCAAGGTTTTACAAGTAATCACTATGCATATTTTTATCCACTGATTAGTGGATATAGTGCTATAAAGCTTCAAGTGATTCAAGATATTATTGCACACAATCTTTATAATGCCAATACTCCAGATAGAATTAATTGGAATGTAATAAACATGCTTGGTGGAAAGTATATAATTGCTTCTGCTCAATTAAATGGAGATTCTCTGCAAACAGTTGCGATAGATAATGCTAAAAAAGAAATTCTTTACTTCAATCCAAATGCATTTGAGAAAGCTTGGTTTGTGAAAGAGTTAAAATCCTTACCAACAAAGGAGGATGTTGTTCTTGAGATGAACCAATCTACATTCAATCCTGCAAATGAGGCTTTAATTGTTGGTAATGAAGAGACAAAAACATTCTCTGGAAAAGGAACTATTAAAATAGTCTCTAAAACTCCAAATAAAATTGAACTTGATGTAAACTCAAATTCAAATCAATTTTTAATCTTATCAGAAATTTATTATTCCGATGGCTGGGTTGCAAGATTGGATGAAAAAGAAATTGCAATAGAAAAAGCAAATCACTTACTCCGTGGAGTTGAAGTAGAATCTGGAAGCCATAAATTGGTTTTTGAATTTTTACCATCCACATATTCTGCAAGTGTAACAGCTGTTTGGCTTGGAGATGTTTTAATTTGGCTGTTGATATTGTGTGGGGGATATTTACTCTATACAAAAAGGAAAGTAGCATAAATGCGAATAGGAATGATTCTCGATAACGAATTTACAGGTGATCTTCGTGTGGAAAACGAAGTTGCTACTTTACAGAATGATGGACATCAAGTATTTGTACTTTGTTTCAATCATGGGAGTAAAAAGAATTCTGAAGAATTTAGCGGTGCTAAAATAATTAGAATTCCATTGTCGCTATTTGTAAAAAACAAACTCCGTGGATTAAACAATACAGTTTTTAATATCTATCCAATATTCTGGGCTATTCAAATTAGAAAATTTATTCTTCAAAATAAAATTGAAGCATTACATGTCCATGATTTGTGGATGTTAGAGAGTGCTTTTAGAGGAAATGAAAATTTTAATTTGCCGATTATTTCAGATCTCCATGAAAATTTCGTTCATGCCCTCAATCATTATAAATATGCAAATACGTTTCCTGGAAACATTTTAATTTCAAAAAAACGTTGGAAACAGAGTGAGATAGATTGGACAAAAAAGGCTACTCATATTATTACTGTAATTGAAGAAGCAGTAGAACGCTACAAATCTCTTGGTATTGCTAACGATAAAATATCAGTAGTTGCTAACTATGTTAATTTAGAGAGTTTTTTGGCATCTCCAATTGACGAAGCAATTGTGAGCAAATATAAAGATGATTTTACAATTACTTATGTGGGTGGTTTTGATATTCATCGTGGATTGGAAAGCACAATTAGAGCTATTCCAAAAATTATAGAAATAATTAAAAATGTAAGATTAGTTTTAGTCGGCGGGGGAAGTAACTTAGAAGCTCTTAAAGAGCTTTCGAAAGAATTAAATGTTGAAGAACATATCTCTTTTGAGGGATGGCAGCCACATGAAAAACTTTCCTCCTACATTAAAGCGTGTGATCTTAGTTTAATTCCTCATCTTAAAAGTGTTCACACGGACAACACAATTCCACATAAACTATTTCAATATATGATTTTTGAAAAACCAGTGGTTGCAACCAATTGTAATCCACTAAAGCGAATATTGGATGAAACAAAAGCCGGTGCTGTTTATGAATCGGGGAATGAGAGTGATTTAGCTAAAAAAATAATTAAGCTTTATCAAAACCCAGATTTGAGAAATACAATGGGCGCAAAAGGAAAAGAAGCAGTATTAAGCAAGTACAATTGGAATAAAACAAGCAATGAACTAGTTTCCTTATATTCAACTATAGAATTGAAAAGCGATAATGGATAATAAAAATTACTACGAAAATTTTGATTGGAATAATGCTAACTTAAGTGAGAAAATTAGTGACAAAGCTGACTTAATAAAAAATGCAATTCCAAAAGATGTTAAAACCATTGTGGATATTGGTTGTGGTGATGGTACTATTTCAAATGCATTAAAAGATAATTATAATCTTGTTGCTGTAGACAGAAGTATAAATGCATTAAAGTTTGTAGAGACGAAAAAAATAAATGTTTCTGCTGATTATCTTCCTTTAAAAACTAATTCTATTAATTTAGTTTTTAGTAGTGAAATGATTGAGCATTTGCCTGATGATATATTTGTAAAAGCAATAAAAGAAATGAAAAGAGTAAGTGGCAAATATATCTTTCTAACTTTCCCAAATGATGAGAACATAAAAAAACAAGTTACGGAATGTACAAAATGTTCATATAAATTCAACAAATCTTATCACTTAAGAACAATAAATTTAGATTTAATTGAGGATCTTTTCCGTGAGTACAAAGTAAATTTAACATTTGAGTATGGAGCTAAAATTAGGGATTACAACAAAGTCCTAAATTCAGTGAAACATAAATTTACACCTGCGTCAGCTTGGATCCCGCAGTTTTGGACTCCAAACCAAAAGCGTACTACTTCTTGTCCTAGTTGTAACCACAGTTACGAAATACCATACAGATTTAATTTGTTAGCCTTTATATTGGATAGGCTAAATGTAATAATATCGAAGAAGCGACCTTATCAACTTTGTGTGTTGTTGGAGAAAAAATAATGTTTTTTGAAATTAAAAAAACCATTAAACAGACTGCAATTTATAGTTTGGGAAATATCTCTACAAAATTGGTCGGATTTATTCTGTTGCCACTTTATACAGGTATTCTTTCAACTAGTGAATATGGAATATTAGCAATATTACAAATTATTCTTCAAATTCTTATTGGTGTATTAGGGTTTAATCTTCCAACGGCAATGATGAGGTGGTATGCAAGTGAAGATGATGCTGAGAAAAAGAATTCTATTATTTTTAGTGTCTTTCTCTCAACAACAATAATAGCTGTCCTTTTAAGTTTTCTACTAATCCCATTCAGTGCAAAATTTTCAGTTCAGATATTTTCTACAGATCAATTTTCAAACTATTTCTTATATATGTTTTTAGCAGCATCTGCGGGTATTATTAGTAATGTTCCGCTAAATGTAATTCGGCTTAAAGAGATGCCTACATTTTATGTAATTCTCACAACTCTTAAATTTACAGCAATAGTACTTCTGAATATTTATTTTGTAGCATATGCCAAAATGGGTGTGGAAGGGATTATGATTAGTGAACTAGTTGGCTCGCTATTAGTAGTTGTTTTATCAATGCCTGTGGTCATAAAAGGGTCAAGTTTTAGTTTAGATTTTAAAATTCTTAAAGAAATGTTTTTGTATGGATTTCCACTAGTGTTTTCAACAACTTTTTCATTCTTGTTAACTTTGGGCGATAGATTTATTATTGAGTATTTTTACGGTCTTTCAAGTGTTGGAGTCTATTCAATGGGGAATAAAGTTGCAAGTGTTATGAATATGTTGATACTGCAATCGTTTCAATTAGGATTTTTACCGCTTGCTTATAAAAAACTTGGGACTCCAAATGATAAAAGATACTTTTCGAAAATTTTAACATATTATACTACAGTTATGGCATTTGCAGCTCTTGGTATTTCAATGTTTGGGAAAGAGATTATAGAGCTGTTTGCTAAAAATGAAGAGTATTGGGTCTCTGCAGTCGTAGTTCCTATTATCGCATTTGCTTTTGTCATTAAAGGCATTCAATACAATTTTTCTCTAAGTTTTCATTATGCTAAAAAGACCATTTATGTCACTGCAATAGTTATTGTTACTGCATGTTTTAATGTCCTACTTAATTTTCTTTTGGTACCAAACATTGGTTTTATTGGTGCAGCATACTCGTTACTTCTCTCTTTCATTTTAATGATGCTTCTCTCATACTATTTTGGACAAAAAATCTTCAGAGTACCATTTGAATTATTGAAAATGATAAAGATAATTACAATTGGACTCATAATATATTTTGTGTCAATATATATACCTAGCTATGGAAAACCAATTAATATTTCAATTCAATTTTTATTATTAATCTTATTCCCAGTTGTTCTTTATAAAGCTTCAATTTTTGAAGAGATTGAAATACTTAGTTTAAAAAGAGGCGCAAGAGATTTGCTTGCTCTTATTAAAAGAAAAAGATAGCGCTGCCTTGTATAAGAAAAATATTTTTGGTAAATATTATATATTCAGATTAAAACTATGAGGTAAGAATGAAAAGCACTATAATTTTAATTATCACTCTACTAAGTACAATCCTTTTTTCATGCAATAATGCCCCAACAATATCTGAGGAAGATACTCCCAATAATGAAATTGGAAAAATAGCATTTCAAATTGATATGACTAATGCCCCATCTGAAGTTGTAGATTTAAGAGGTGTTCTTTCAAAGGAGGGCTTTAATTCTATACCGTTTAGCTTTTTTTATGATGATTATTTAGTTGGGCATTGGGATTTTGAAGATAATGGAGTATATGATTTAAGTTCTACCGGAAATAATGGTCGTATATACGGAAATACTAGTTTTAGCAGTGGGAAGAAAGGAGATGCAATAAATTTTGATGGATATGATTGTTATGCAGAGATACCAAACAATAACGTTTATAATAGCAATGAGAAAACAATTTCTTTTTGGATGTATAAAAGCAATGATTATATACTTGAAACAGACGGGAAAACGGATGGAGAAGGTCTTATTGGCAAAGCCTATGATACTGGATTAAGAAGGGATTTTACATTTGCTATTGCAGGTAATAATCCAAGATTCCATGTTTATGGCACTATTGGAACAGAAGGTGATACTTTAATTGTTACTGGAAAAACTCAAGCGATTTCACCACATTATTGGTATCACTGTGCATTGGTAGTGGGTGAAAATTATACAGAGTTTTATTTGAATGGAACGCTTACCGAACAGAATTATAAATTGGATGAAACAATAAATACGACTACACCCATTGTGCTTGGAAAACTTACAACTTCTACATTGCCATCAAGGTACTTTAACGGTAAAATAGATGAATTCAGAATTTACAACAAAGCTTTTGATAGCAATGAAATTCAATTACTATATTACGATGCTTTGTAAATACATCTAAAGTCAGAAAATTAAATTTTAAGGGAATAATTTATTTTATTCCCTTTCTTTTTAAATAACGGGATAGTGTTCATTTTCACAAAAGAAAATCTTATTTTTCGAGAATCTTTTTAATTAGAATGGATACAAATGAAAAAGCTATATCAACTTCCAACTATATTTATACTCTTCTTTGCATTGTTTTCTTGTCAGCTAGACCAAAACAGTACAATTACAGATATTATTCCAAATGTAAATCTTCAATTCAAAACAGAAAAAGAAATTGTAATAAGTGATCTATTCTATAGCGAGAATTATGATGTTGAATTTCTTGAAAATGATGATATAAATATTCAATACGAAAAGGAGTCAAACTCCATTAAATTAAAATCTCAAGGTGATTTTGTTGGAATGACACTTGTTAAATTTTCACTTGATGGAGTAGAATACAGTATACCAGTAACGGTTATTAAAAGTGCATCATATAAATTCCAGTTCACTCCAGATAAAAAGTATAATGAATTATATCTTTTCGGAAGTTTTAATGGTTGGAATAGAAAAGACATTTCTATGACTGACAATGATGGAGATGGAACTTTTGAGGCGGTAGCCACATTAGAGCCCGGTATTTATGCATACAAGTTTTTTGGTGATGGGGAAGAAATTGTTGATCCTATAAATCCAAATAAAACTCCAAATGGTTTTGGAAGTTTTAATTCTCTACGAACTATTGAAGAAGATGAATCGGAAAAAGTGTTTTTACATGTTCGTGATTTAGATAATCAAGAAGGTGTTTTGAATTTGGAAATTGAGGGTAATCAATTCATCAAAGATTTAAGTAATAAAAATATAATTGCTCTACTTGGTAATAGAAAATTATCCAATGAAATTATTTCGCTCAATAATAGTAATATTGCTATAACCTTACCACCTTCTATTGGGAATGAAAAAAAACTTATTCGTATTGCAGTAACTAAAGATGGAAGGACAACAAACTTCCAACATGTTTTGCTTGATAATGGAAAACCAATTGATGGTAACTCTAAGTTTAGCTGGCACGATGGGATCATTTATTCACTTATGATTGATAGGTTTAGTGATGGTGATCAGTCACTTAATAATCCTGTGCAACATGAACTTCTAGCTGATAAAGCAAATTACATGGGTGGAGATTTACAAGGTGTGATTAATAAATTAAACTCTAATTATTTTAATAATCTTGGAGTTAATACAATTTGGATATCACCAGTTTATGATAATCCTAATGAAGCTTTCCAAGAGTATCCTGAACCACACAGATGGTATTCTGGTTACCATGGATACTGGCCTATAAGTAGCACTCGAGTTGAAGAAAAATTCGGAAATATGGAAAAACTTAAAGAGCTTATAAATGTTGCACACAAGCATGACATAAAAATTCTTTTAGATTTTGTCTCTAATCATGTACATAAAGATCATCCATATTATCAAAATAATAAAGATTGGTTTGGACAATTGGATTTACCAGATGGACGAAAAAATATTCGCTTCTGGGATGAATTCCGTTTAACCACTTGGTTTGAGCCATATTTACCTTCGTTTGATTTTCTTGGTTCTCAAACTGTGCTAGATACAATTACAGCAAATGCAGTCTGGTGGCTTAAAGAGACTGGCGCTGATGGATTTAGACATGATGCTGTTAAGCATGTACCTAATGAGTTTTGGAGAAAATTAACAAAAGAATTAAAAAGAGAGATAGAAATACCAAGAAACAGACCACTTTATCAAGTTGGAGAAACTTTTGGAAGTTACGATTTAATTAGCTCCTATGTGAACAATGGTCAACTTTCAGCTCAGTTTAATTTTAGTCTTTATGATGTTGCACTACCAACATTTATAAACAAGGATGCCTCTTTTAGTGGCTTGGATAAAGAGATGCAGAAAACATTTTCTGTTTACGGTCCTATGCACTTAATGAGCAACGTAATGGATAGTCATGACAAAAATAGATTCATGTCATTTGCTGATGGTGATTTAGATGTAAGCCAATGGTCAGCAGCAGAGGAGGGTTGGAACAATCCACCTAAAGTTGATAATCCAGAAAACTATAAAAAGCTAATACTATACATGGCATTTATGAATACAATTCCAGGTTTACCAGTAATTTACTATGGAAGTGAATTTGGAATGACTGGGGCATCTGATCCAGACAACAGAAGAATGATGCGATTTGATGACTCTCTTTCTAAATATGAACAAGAGACAATGGAAACTGTTTCCAATATTATTAAGCTTAGAAATAGCCACACTGCTTTACGTTATGGTGATTATTATAAGTTAATAGCTGATGATAATACATACGCATATGTTCGATCAGACTTAAATGAAAGAATTTTAATTGTTTTAAATAAAGGGGTCAAAAGTAGAATCGCTGAATTGACATTCCCTAGTGTTTATAATGCATCGAAGCTTGTTAGCTTAATAGATGGTAGTGAAATTGGTGTTACAGAAAATAAAGCAAGTGTTGAATTGAGTAGTCAATATTATAATATTTTTAAAATTAAATAAATGTAAAATGGAGTTGTTATGGTAGACCAATTGGTTTTAGAAAAACAGAAACAGGCAGTAGAAATACTGAACGAAAAAAACATAGATATGTGGCTTACGTTTGTGAGAGAGACTGGGAACTTAAAAGACCCAATGATGGATATGATTGTTGGAACTGGAGCTACTTGGCACTCGGCTTTTATTTTAACCAAAACTGGTAAAAGTACTGCTATCATAGGCTCTCTTGAAGAAGCAAACATGAAGACTGTAGGAACATATGATACTATAATCCCATACCTAAAATCTGTTCGAGAAGATTTAGTTAAGACTATTGAAAAAATTGATCCGAAAAAAATTGCAATTAATTATTCTCGAAATTCAAGTTTGGCTGATGGATTAACTCACGGTGTATTTCTTGAGTTGGTTGATATTCTGAAAGACACGCCATATGTGGATAGATTTGTTTCATCTGAAGAAGTAGTTGCTGCATTACGTGGAAGAAAGTCTGATGCCGAGGTTGGATATATAAAAGAAGCAATTAGAGAAACACTTATAATCTTTGATCAAGTTACTGATTTTATTGAGCCAGGTAAATCCGAATTAGATGTAGCAAATTTTGTAAAAGGAATATGTAACGAGAAAGGTTTCGAACTAGCATGGGATGAAGAACACTGCCCAGCAGTATTTACTGGTCCAGATACAGCCGGAGCTCATTCTGGTCCGACAGAAAATAAAATTGAACGTGGCCATGTAATCAATATGGATTTTGGAATAAAGTTAAATGGATATTGTTCGGATCTTCAACGTACTTGGTATGTATTAAAAGATGGTGAAACAGAAGTGCCCGAACCAGTTACTCGTGGCTTTAATACAATATTGGAATCTGTTCAAAAAGCTTTTGAAGCAATTAAGCCTGGTAAAATGGGTTGGGAAATTGATGAAGTTGCACGTAGCTATATTGTGGATAAAGGTTACGAAGAATATCCACATGGACTTGGACACCAAGTAGGACGTGTAGCTCATGACGGCGGTGCATTGCTTGGCCCACGTTGGGAACGTTACGGGAATATTCCATATCTAGAAATTGAAAAAAACAACATATTCACAATAGAACCACGCTTGCCAATTAAAAATTATGGAATAGCAACAATTGAAGAAATAATTGTAGTTAACGAAGATGGTGCAGAGTATTTATCTAATCCTCAAAAAGAAATTTATGTGGTGAAGAAATAGTATTGCCAAACCTTCGAGGTTATAAAACCTTGAAGGTTTTATCGAAAGTTGTTATAATATGAATAAAATTGCGTTCTATACACAAAGGATATTAAATATAGCACTCACTTTTAGTATTCAAATAGAATTATAAAATATGGAAAAGTTAAGCTTCGTTGGAAAAAACAATGAAAAATTTTAGAAGCAATGGTGCCATAGGTGCTATATTAGATGAATATGAACGAGCTATTCTTGATTTGGTAGAAATTGCTAATGATATATCAAATAAAGAATTATTAACTATAGTAGATCATAGAACAAAAGACCCTGATTGTAAATCAATCCAAACCATATTAAGCCATGTTGAAAGAGCAGGATATGGGTATGCAATTGAAGTCAAAAAATCATTCAACGAGGAAATTGATTTTCGAAAAGAGATATTGTTAGATACAATAAGTGATTATAAAGAGGCACTAATTGAAATGTTTAATTACAACGTTGCCATATTTGAAAGCAACTCAAATATTAAAATAGAAGAACTTAATAATGAAAAAAAAATAATTGTAAGGTGGGGGCAATCCTATGATGTGGAGCAATTATTTGAACACGCTATAGTTCATGTATTGAGGCACCGAAGGCAAATAGAAAGATATTTAATTAGATTAAGATAATGACTAATGGTGATGATCATTAGTCTAGTTCGATTAAGAAAACAACAGGTTTTCCCTTTTTTGTTACAACCAATTTATGCAAAATAACAATCTTAAAAACGGATGATATCTATAAGTTCTTTCTAGATGTTTAATTCTTTAAAGAGTATCTTATTTCGGTAACTATTTATTTTATTAAAAGGTGATTAGAAATGGCAAAGGGAAAGGCAAAGGGAGAAAAATTAACAAAAAAAACGGCAACCAAGACATTAAAAGAGAAAAGAGCTGAAAAAACAGCCAAGCGAAAAGAAAAAGGTAGATAGTATAAAGTCATTTTTACGATTTGTTTTATATTGCTCCTATAAGTAGCACTAACTTTTTTCTATTAATTTCCGATGATTAATTATCATATTATATATTATCAGGAAATGAAATGAAGAAGTTACTTTTAACAATATATTTAATTGCATCAATCGGATTTGCACAATCAACGCCAAATTCGTTGTTGAAAAACTTCAAACCATTTGAAACTCCAAGAACAAATTGTCGTCCAGGAACAGTTTATCGTATTAGCGAAGATGGCGTGAGGTATATTGTTCAGGATGTGAGGCAAATAAAATCGGATGAAAGTAAAGATGGTAAATTAATTGGACAAATGACTTTTTCAAGTGCAGAACTGCTTAGTATGTTAAATTTAAGTTTTAGTTCAGATTTTGTCACTGCAGAAGTTGAAATTAAAGATGCTACTAGAGATTTTACCGAACAGGCAAGTGTTGACCTAGCTTTATATGAAAATGATATTGCTGAAGATATTATGTTGGATGATGATAGTGAATATTATTTGATAAGAGAAACGGTGGCATCGAAAGAAATTATTTTTCGATTTAGTAAAAGTTCAGTGCAACAATTAAATACTGGAAAATCTAGTTTGAAAGAGAAATCAGGTGAAGGCATAGATTTTCCATTTGAAATTAAAAAGAAATTCAGTGAACCAAAAAGATTTTTCTATTTAGAGGAAAAAATCGAAACTCCTAGTGGCGGATTTTTGTTTTTTTAGAAAACATCCATTCGCGCACATGCCAGTTGTTATAGGACTCTGCCCAAATTACATGACCTTTATCTTTATATTCAGTATAGATGTGATTAGAAGAGAGAATTCTATTTGTCTCAAATTCTGAATCCCAAAACAATTTATTATTAGGGTCTGAAATTAAGAGAACATCTTTACCACAATTAGAGATTGCTTTAATCATATTTCTAGAACCTTCAACCGGAACTGCTCCATCAACGTCCCCATGAAAATTCCAAATTGGAATATCTTTTATTTTGCTAGCCATTTCTGGATCAGATGCTCCGCTAAATATTATTACAGCTGCAAAGCGATTAGGATTATTAATTAACAAATACCATGAACCAAATCCACCCATGGATAAGCCAGTTAAATAAATTCTGTTTTTATCAATTGGGTAGTGTTCAATTAAAGAATCAATTAAATTGCTAACTGTTGCAAGTTCATTGCTAATTGGAGTTGAATTAAAATTATACTTTTCTGATCCCCAATCAATATCCACCCATTTTTGTTTTTCTGGACATTGTGGAGCAATTACAAAACAAGGGTGCTCTAATTGATTTAATGAATCAACCCAAACTGTTGCAAGTCGATGAAACTTCATATGTTTTATATTATCATTTCCTCTTTCGCCAGCACCATGTAATGCAATAACTAATGGATACTTATCGCCTGCAAATGTATTTGGCTTGAAAAAGCGGTAAGGGATAGTGGTTGTATCATAAGAATGCTGTTCAAAACTAAAGTTACTTATTAGATTCCCTTCTTGTGAATATGCTGTCTGAATAGTTGCAAATAATAAAATAGCTAAAATGATTTTCATGTTTTTTTTCCTAAGTGGTCTTAATGACCTTTATGTTTAATCTACAATAAATTGCTCGCAAGCTCTGCCAATTCTGAACGTTCACCTTTTTCAAGATTAACATGAGCGTACAGTTTTTGTCCTTTAAAGTGGTCTATTAAATATGATAATCCATTAGATTGTGAATCGAGATATGGATGATCTATTTGATAGATATCACCAGTAAGGACAATCTTAGAACCCTCTCCTACTCTGGTGATTATTGTTTTAATTTCATGTGGAGTTAAATTTTGTGCTTCATCTACTATAAAGAAAATACGTTGCAAACTTCTGCCACGGATGTAACTAAGTGGTTCAACTACTAGTTTTTCATCCTTTAGCATATTGGAAATAGCAACATAGTGGTTATCGTTTTCATTGTATTGATCCTGGATTACTTTCAAATTATCCCATAACGGCTGCATGTATGGACCAATTTTACTTTCCACATCACCTGGTAGAAATCCAATGTCTTTGTTACTTAAAGGTACAATGGGACGAGCTACAAAAATTTGACGATATTGCTTTCTCACATGAATGGCACTTGCAAGTGCAATTAAAGTTTTTCCAGTTCCTGCTTTGCCAGTAAGGGAAACAAGAGGAATGTTCGGATTTAGTAATGCATCTACAGCAAATGTCTGTTCGGCATTTCTAGGCATTATTCCAGAAACTGGATTTTTATCAATTTTGTTAAAGAGCATTTGTTCAGAATCGAGATTTGCTAATACAGAACGACTTGTATTCCGGATAATAAAATATTTGTTTGGAACGAATTCATTATCTATTTTCTTCTTAACTTCATCAGCATCAATCTGATATGGAGCTTCATAAAATCTTTTTATAACATCGTCATCAAAATCTTCAATTACTTCTTTCCCACTGTAAAGTTCATCAACACTTTGGATTCTATCAGTAGAATAATCTTCAGCAAGAATGCCTAGTGCCTTAGCTTTCATACGAAGATTTACATCTTTAGTAACTAAGATGTGCTTCTTCTTTGTAGTACTTGATTTTTCAAGTTCGAAAGCACAACTTAAAATGCGGTGGTCTGGAGTGTCCTCCCTAAAAGCAGTTCTAATCTCTTCGCACATTCCGTTGGTTATTAAAATACGAACTTTGCCTTTTCCTTTGCCAAGAGAAATGCCACCATTGAAAAGCTCTTTACCAGTAAGGGAATCGAGTGTTCTTGCAAATTGCCTTGCATTAATGTTTATTACTTGGCTTCCTCTTTTAAAGTGATCAATCTCTTCAATTACAGTTATTGGAATTACAATATTATTTTCTTCAAACTGATGAATTGAATTTGGATCGTGCAGAATTACATTAGTATCAATAATGAAAGTCTTTGGGTTTTTCTTTGCCATAGGGAAACTCAATTATGGGTAATTTGTTGAGCAATAAATAATTATAATATATAATTTAATCAAGTTAATTCTAATGGATTATTAATAAATTATTAAATGAAGTTTGAGCAAATAGATTTAATGTAATTATGGATAAAATAAAATGGCAATTGAAACAGTAAATCCAACAACAAATAAGTTAGAACACTCGTTTGAAAAAATGAGTAATGAAAGTGTTAGTGAAAAAATATTAGATTCTGAAAAGACTTATCAAGTGTGGAAGAAAACGACGTTTGAGCATCGAGCAAAATTACTTTTGAATACAGCAAATGTTCTAAGAAAGAACAAACAAAAGTATGCAGAAATAATGACGCTTGAAATGGGAAAGCCTATCACTCAGTCAGTTGGAGAGGTGGAAAAGTGTGCCTGGGTTTGTGAGTATTACGCTGAGAATGCAGAGTTAATGTTAAATAAAGAAGTAATTGAAACAGATGCCGCTGAAAGCTTTGTTCAGTTTGATCCAATAGGAATTGTTCTTGCAGTAATGCCTTGGAATTTTCCTATGTGGCAAGTATTCCGTTTTGCTGCACCAGCATTGATGGCAGGAAATGTTGGATTGCTAAAGCATGCGTCGAATGTTCCGATGAGTGCATTAGCTATTGAGGAAATATTTATAGAAGCTAGTTTGCCTAAGAGTGCATTTCAAACATTATTGATTGACTCTTCTCAAGTAGAGAGTGTAATTAACAATCCACTAATTAAGGCTACAACTTTAACGGGAAGCGAACCAGCAGGAATGGCTGTTGCATCAACATCTGGCAAAGCTTTAAAGAAAAGTGTTCTGGAGCTTGGCGGAAGTGATCCGTTTATTGTTTTTAACGATGCAGATATTGATAAGGCCGTTGATGAAGGTGTATTTGCACGCACAATGAATAATGGACAGAGTTGCATTGCTGCAAAAAGATTTATTTTACTTGATGAAATTGCTGATGAGTTTGAATACAAGTTTGTTGAAAAAATGAACTCGCTTGTTGTAGGTGATCCTATGAAGAATGAAACAGAAATGGGTCCTATTGCTAGAGAGGATTTATTGGAGGAATTGGATTACCAAGTTAAAACTAGTGAAAAGCAAGGTGCAAAAATTCTATGTGGTGGAAAAAGGCTTGAAAGAGAAGGAGCATTTTATCTACCAACAGTTTTAAGCAATGTTCAAAAGGGAAATATTGCATACGCTGAAGAGTTTTTTGGACCAGTAGCAATAATTATTAGAGCAAGAGATGAAGCTGATGCAATTCACATTGCCAACGATACTCCATTTGGACTTGGTGCATCACTTTGGACAAGCAATATTGAGAAATCAAAAATGGTTGCTAAAGAAATTGATTCAGGTTCTGTGTTTATAAACGGGATGGTTAAATCAGATCCACGTTTGCCTTTTGGTGGCACAAAAATATCAGGGTATGGAAGGGAACTTTCGCACTACGGAATAAAGGAGTTTGTAAATATAAAAACGGTTTGGGTTAAGTAAGTGGAGGTAGTATGGTTTCAAAGCAAACCATTGAAGAATTTTTGCTAAAGAAAAACATTGCAGTAATTGGTGTTTCACGGAAAAGTCAAAAATTTGGAAATGTCGTTTATAAAGAGTTGAAAAAAAAGGATTACTCTCCATTTGGAGTTAATCCAAATATGGATGAAATTGAAGGGGATAAATATTATAGTTCTTTAAGCGAATTAAAAGAGAAAGTTAGTTCCATAGTAATTGTTGTTCCCTCTGAACAAACTGAGAAAATTGTTAAGGAAGCAAATGAGATTGGTGTAAAGCATATTTGGATGCAACAAGGAAGTGAATCTGAGAAGGCAATTACATATTGTGATGAACATGAAATTAGTGTGGTTTATAAAGAATGTATACTAATGTTTTTAGAGCCTGTTAATTCAATTCATGGATTTCATAAATGGATTTGGAAAGTGTTAGGAAAATTACCAAAATAATATTGAGGAGTAAATAAATGAAAACTCGATGCGAATGGAGTGGAACAGATGAACTATATGTAAAGTATCACGATGAGGAATGGGGTGTTCCTGTTCATGATGATAAGACACATTATGAATTTCTAATTCTCGAGGGTGCACAAGCCGGACTGAGTTGGATTACTATTTTGCGAAAGCGCGAGGGGTACAGAAAGCTATTTAGTGATTTTGACGTAACTAAAGTATCGAGATTTACTGAAAAGAAAATTGAAAAACTTTTGTTGAACCCAGCTATTGTAAGGAATAAATTAAAAGTCCGTTCAGCAGTTTCAAATGCAAAAGCTTTTATGGAAGTTCAAAAAGAGTTTGGAAGTTTTGATAAATATATTTGGCAATTTGTAAACAACAAACCTATTGTAAACAAATGGAAAAAGATGAGCGACTTGCCAGCAACATCAGCCGAATCAGACTCCTTAAGCAAGGACTTAAAAAAACGAGGTTTCAAATTTGTAGGTTCAACAATTATGTATGCCCACATGCAAGCAATTGGAATGATAAACGACCATACAACGGATTGCTTTAGATATAAAGAAGTTATGGAATAATTTATAATTTCGAAGTAATATTTATTCTAACGACTTCAAAATAAAGGATGTGCCTACTTGTTTAATAATTGAGTATGGAATATTTTCTTTTTGAACCATTGCTTTAATCTTCTGCCAGCGACTGGTTTGTTTTATAGTATCAAAGAATTCAAAACCTTCCCAAGTAATTTCCAAGGTTTGATTCATTACTTCCAAGTGTTTATTGATTACACTTCGATGAAAAATTCCCTCAATAAAATTTGCATCTCTCATTAAGAACAAATTAAAATTGATTTCTTCTTTTGAATAATTTTCAAAAGATATTTGATAGTCAAATTCATTATTAATTTTCAGAGGATACTTTTCTATTTTGAAAAATAATTTTCTTATTAATTCTAAATCTCTTTTCAATTTAAACTCCAATTAATAATATATTTAAACAAAATAACTAAATTAGTACAAAGATACTTTTGCTATAGTCCTTATAGTCTTGGTATGAATTATTTTATAAATTATAGTAACATTATAAAAATTATGAAAATAGGTTTAGTAAGACATTTTAAAGTTATCTCTCCTCATGGAAAGAAGAACTTAAACTCAGAAGAATTTAACGAACGCATGAGTGGATATGATATATATCCTGTGAAACCAAATGAAGTAAATATAGATAGCAACGAATGGGATGTCTGTTATGCAAGCACATTGTCTCGAGCTCAAATAACTGCAAAGACTATTTATGATGGCGCAATAATCTCAACACCTTTAATAGTTGAAGTTCCTCTCTCAGCATTTATTAGAACCCACACCAAATTACATTATATGATATGGCAAATTGTTGGAAGAATTGCTTGGCTCTTTTCGTTTAAAAGTCAGGAGGAAGTTAAACCGAAAACTCTTTCAAGAATAAATGAGTTTATTAATCTGATTGAAAGCTCAGGACAAAAAAACATATTAATTGTATCACATGGATTCTTTATGAAAGTCTTTGTTAACGAGTTAAGAAAGCAAGGCTTCAAAGGTGAATTAGATTTTTCACCAAAAAATGGAATACTGTATAGATTTAAAAGATAATATAATTTGTGATTTATTTTGCCCTTTAAATTAGATTTCCTAACGGCTATTTTTTATTAGTTCATTTCGAGAAATTTACAACTAATAAAAAGAGGCTCTAATATGCAACTATTAAAAGCACTTATTTTAATTATCTTCATTTCTATTTCTGTTCAAGCCCAAAGTATTTCACTACGTGACCAATCTAATCAATATGATTTTGTCATTATCACTGTAAACAAATTTGTTCCAATCTGTGAGGAATTTGCTGATCATAAAAATAGTTCAAGAGGTATTAAAACACTCGTTACAACTAGGGATAATATTTTAGCAGAGTTTAGCGATTCAACATTAGTTCAAGATAATATCCGCGAGTTTATAAGCTATGCTGGAACAAACTGGAGTAATCCAACACCCAAGTATTTCATGTTTGCTTCTGATATTGATAGTATTCCAAATTTTAGTTTTGTATCTGTCCCAGGCTATGAACCTACTGATACTGCAAAGTCAGATTATTTTTATGGTATAAATGTTTTGGAAGAAGATACTACTAATCTTAGCTTTTCAATTGGAAGAGTTGCAGTAAGAACACATGATGAATTAACAAATTATTTTAGTAAAGTTATTAATTATGAAAATAATAGCTCTGTTGAAAGGTGGAATAACAACTCACTCTATTTGGCAGATGATGGGATAACTAGCACCAACCTTATTGCAAGTTCACTTTTCGAGAGTATTGTGACACAAGTAAGTGAAATGGCGCCCGCCTATATAAATAAAAAGTACTATTTCCAATCGGATTCGTCAGAGTATTTTGGAACTACTGACTCAATTGTCAATTATGTTAATGAATATGGTGCTTCATCAATCTATTTTAGTGGGCATGGAAATGATACGATCTACACACATGAATCACTATTTCATATAGATGATGTTGATAGGTTAACCAATATAAATTCACCATTCTTTGTGAGCTTTGGACACAGCCAATCTTATTCAGATATAAATAATACTTCTATATTAGATGAAATGCTGTTTTCAACTGATGGAGCTTTACTGGGGATTGCACCTGTTGGCGTCAATTATGCAAATATGAATTCGCAAATAAATCAATCAATATGGGGAAAGTTATATACTCAAGTGGCAGTTGGAGATATTCTAAGAGAAACTTTAGATAGAAGTAGTAGCAAAGAGTATAGGAAATACAACTTATTTGGCGACCCGACAATCATACTTAAGTATGATGTTTTTGCAGATGTTGATCCTTATCAGACAAATTTACCAAAGGAGTTTATTCTCTCGCAAAATTATCCAAACCCTTTTAATCCTACAACAAAAATTACTTATAGTATTCCCTCCAATGTTTTAAATGGACTGAAAGTAAAATTATCAGTTTATAATATTCTTGGGCAAGAGGTAGCTGTTCTTGTTAATTCTGTTCAAAATGCTGGAAATTATGAGGTTGAATTTGATGCTTCTAACTTATCAAGTGGTGCTTATTTGTATAGACTAAGTGCAGGCGCTTTTATTAAAACAAGTAAAATGATTTTTATAAAATAGTAAGAATAGTTACTGAGGATTAATTTCCTAATCCTCAGTTTTTAATAATTCCACCCATTTTTCAATTTCAGTTCTAACCATATCTGGATTGGGGGAACCAAAAGTTTTTTTACGATAAAGGGCACCATCAACTTTGAATACTTCAAGTGCTGTTTTATCAAAAATTGAATTAATGTTTTTGAGCTGCTCAATAGTCAATTGGTGTAGCTTTACATTGTTTTCCTCTGCTACTTTTACCACTTCTCCAACTATATGATGAGATTCTCTAAAGGGAATTCCTTTAATAACAAGCCATTCAGCTAGTTCTGTTGCAAAGAGAAAGTCACCTTCCAGTTCTTCAACGAATCTATTTTCATTTACTGACAATGTGTTAATCATTCCAGTCATCATTGATAATGCTTGTGAGTAATTTTTAAAGGAATCAAATATCGGTTCTTTATCTTCCTGCATGTCACGGTTATAGCTTAGTGGAAGTCCTTTCATCATTGTAGCTATGGCAGTATAGTTTCCGTAAACTCGTCCAGTTTTGCCTCTGCTAAGTTCTGCCATATCAGGATTTTTCTTTTGTGGCATAAGAGAGGAGCCAGTTGTAAAAGCATCTCCAAGTTTTATGAAATTAAATTCAGAAGTAGTCCATAGAATTATTTCTTCGGAGAGCCTACTAATGTGCATCATTCCAACATTACAAGCATTTAGAAAATCAAGAACAAAATCCCTATCGGATATTGCATCTAATGCGTTTGAAGATGGTTTGTTAAAACCTAATTTATCGGTTGTAATATTTCTATCAAGCGGAAGAGTAGAACCAGCAAGGGCACCGCAGCCTAACGGAGAAGAATCCGTTTCATCCAAAACAAATTGCAGTCTCTTTTTGTCACGTTCCAACATTTCAACATAAGCAAGTAAGTGGAAGGCAAAAGAAATTGGTTGAGCACGTTGAAGATGTGTGTATCCAGGCATTATTGTTTCGGTGTGAGATTCACTCAATTTTAATAAGGCATTTTGGAATAAAGATAATTGCTCTGTTAAATTTGTGATTGCCTTCTTTGTCCAAAGTCTAAACCCGGTAGCGACTTGGTCATTTCTACTTCTGCCAGTATGGAGTTTGCCTGCGATATCGCCAACTAACTCAAATAATTTTGCTTCAATTGCAGAATGAATATCTTCAAACTCTAATTCACTTGGCTTCCATTTATTGGAGTTATATAATTCTAAAATATTTTTCAAACCACCTACAAGCTTAAGCGATTCATCAGTAGTCAGAATTCCAATGGTAGCCAACATCTCAGCGTGAGCAACACTGACTTGAACATCTTCAGTAATTAAGTTTATATCAAATGAAAGCGATGAAGAGAATTCCATCGCTATATCATTTAGTTTTTCTGTAAATCTCCCACCCCAGAGCATGTTTGTGTGTCCTTAAAATTATGAAAAGAAAAAGAAAGACATGTCATTTCGAACCCTTGTTTTGGGTGAGAAATCTTGTGTGCTTCAAAAAATTTCTCACATCCGTGCAAAATAACAATATACTTCTAAAATTTTATAACTAATTCTATTTATTTCTAACTTCACTTAATGTTTTAAATGGTAATCCATAAAGATGAATAAATCCAATAGACGAACCATGATCAAATTTATCTCCATCTGAGTATGTCGCTAATTCTTCATTGTAAAGAGTAAATTCAGAGTCTCTTGATAAGATTTTTAGAGTTCCTTTATAAAGCTCAACTTTAATATTTCCAGAAATATATTCTTGAGTTGAATCGACAAAAGCCATAAGAGATTTAAATAAAGGAGTAAACCATAATCCGTCATAAATCATATTTGCTACTTGGTTTGAAACACCTTGTTTATATCTGAATGTATCCTTATCCATCACTAACTTTTCTAACTCATGATGTGCCTTATGTAAAATAGTTGCTGCCGGAGCTTCATAAATTTCTCTGGATTTTATTCCAACAACTCTATTTTCAATAATATCTAATCTGCCAATTCCATGTTTAGAACCAAGATCATTAAGCTCAACTACTAAGTCAACAGGTGGTTTTGTAACTCCATTTAATGCAACTGGAATTCCTTTCTCAAACGAAATTACAACTGTCTCTGCTTCGTCTGGAGCATCTTTAGGATCAGTTGTAATTTGATATGCATCTGCTGGCGGTGCCACAGTAGGATCTTCCAAAATGCCGCACTCAACCGAAATTCCAAAAAGATTTTCATCAATTGAATAAGGTGAATCTTTCGTTGCTTGAACAGGAATGTTATGTTCTTTAGCATATTCAATTTCTTGTTCTCTAGTTTTAAACTCCCATGTTCTTAATGGTGCCAAAATATTTAAATGTGGAGCAAGAGCTTGAATGCCTACTTCAAATCTTACTTGATCGTTTCCTTTACCAGTAGCTCCATGCACAATAGTATCGGCACCTTCTTTTAGTGCAACATCCACGAGCATTTTAGCTAGTAGCGGTCTTCCAATTGAGCAACCCATTGGATATTCGTTTTCGTAAAGCGCTCCAGCTTTAAGTGCACTAAAAGCATACTCTTTAATAAATTCTTCTTTTAAATCAATAACGTGAACTTTTGATGCACCGGTTTTTATTGCTTTTTCTTCTAATCCAACTAGCTCACTTTTTTGACCTAGGTCTCCAGTAACAGCAATAATTTCAGCATCATACTTATCGCTTAACCATTTTACCATTACTGACGTGTCTAATCCACCAGAATATGCAACAACAATTTTTTTCGGATTCATAATTTTCTCCTTCAAGTCCACGTTAAGCGGACTCATTTAATAATGTGTTTTTGTAATCATATTTTTAATCATTCTAATAACTATCGGAATATTCTTTGCTCTATCTGGAATAACGAGAACAGTGTCATCCCCTCCAACAGTGCCGAGAATCTCTTGCTTGTTTAATCTATCAATAAAGTGAGCTACTCCTTGTGCCCTTCCAGCAAGAGTTCTAAGAACAATCAAGCTCTCGTTATTCTCAATTGAAATAATTTCGTAGCTAACTAATTTGCTAATTTGTTTTCCAGCCTCATCACTGTTTAGGATATACCTAATTCCATTTTCAGTGATTGTTCTTACAACTCCAAGCTCTGCAAAATCACGACTTAACGTAGCTTGAGTTGCAGAAACTTCTTTTTTAAATAGTAGTCTCGCAAGCTCTTCTTGACTACCAATAATTTTTGTGTTTAGTAAATCTTTGATAAAACTTTGTCTTTTTGATTTTGCTGACATGCCAACCTCCAATTAATTTAATTTATGTTGACAATATCCGAACTTCCACTTGAAAAAGAAACTATTTCGAGTACAGAAGCGAATATTTTTACAAAATATTGGATATCTTCATTTGTTATAATAAATGGTGGAAGTAGTCTTAAAACCGTATCTCCCGAGTTACCAACAACTATACCCCTATTTAATAAGGCTTTAGCAACAGTTTTAGCAATTGGTTTTTCAAATTCAACTCCGATCATTAATCCCTTTCCTCGTGAGCTTAATATTAAAGAATTATCAATATTTGAGATTAATTCCTTAATATGCTTCCCACTATTTTTTATCAATTTTAATTGCTGTACAGATAACAAATCAATTACTTTGTTTGCTGCTGCAACCGCAATGGGATTTCCACCAAAAGTTGAACCATGATCGCCTGGTTTAATAGCAGTGGATACTTTTTCTGAACAGATAGTGGCTCCAAGTGGCAATCCGTTTGCCAGTCCTTTTGCAGATGTTAGAATATCTGGAATAATATTAAAGTATTGATGAGCAAATAATTTTCCAGTTCTCCCAATGCCGGTCTGAACTTCATCTAGAATCAACAATAAATTATTGTCATCGCAGATATTTCTTAAACCTATTAAATAGTTTTCATCTGGAACAATAACGCCACTTTCTCCCTGTATAGGTTCAACCATTATAGCACATGTGTTTTCATCAATGCTGCTATTTATTTGTTCAAGATTATTAAAATCAACAAATGTAAATCCAGGAAGCATTGGTGTAAACCCATTCCATAAAGTACTTTGTCCAGTTGCTGAAAGGCTACCCATTGTTCTACCGTGGAAACTTCCATTTGTAGCAATTATTGTGTTTCTATCAACACCCCACTTTCTAGCAAATTTAATAGCAGCTTCATTTGCTTCGGTTCCAGAATTACAAAAGAAAACAGAATCCATTCCAGTTGAAGTTGTAAGCTTTTTTGCAAGTTCTTCTTGTGGAGTTGATTTAAATAAATTTGAAACATGCCATAATTTGTGCAATTGTTCATTAGCAGCATTTGTTGTTTCATTATGCTGATGTCCAAAGCCAGTAACAGCAATACCAGAAAGAAAATCGAGATACTCTTTCCCATTCTTATCATAGAGTTTGCTCCCTTCGCCTTCTACAAATTCTACAGGGTAACGCGAATAATTTTGAAGCAATGCACTTTTCATTATACAGCCACTCTTTTTGATTCAACAATCCATGTTCCGCCCATATCATTTAATGGAGCAGAATCAAATTTTAATTTTGTCGGATTATTTCCTATCCATACTTTCTTAATATTATTTTTTAATAAATCCATGCTGCTCTCCAATTTTGGAATCATTCCATCCGTAATGTGTCCGTTTGCAATTCCAGAAACTATATCGAGTTCCGATAGTTCTTGCATGTTAGTTCCTTCAATTTTCACAGCTTCAACATCCGAGACAAAAAGAACAGTATCTGCAGAGAGTGCAATTGCTAATTCCTTTGCAAACAAATCTGCATTTACATTCATTAAATTTCCATCAACATCTCTGCAAACAGAGGAGTAAACAGGAATTATATTTTTAATCATTAAATCATTTATCCAATCCACATTTCCATTTAACTTTGGAACTCCAACAAAACCAAGGGCTTCATCAAGATATTCAGCGACAAATAAATTTCTATCAATTCCATTTAAACCAGTTGCTTCAAATCCTTTGGCATTCAGGAAGCTTGTAACAGTAGAATTTGTTAATCCACCTTGAACAGCTGAAACGACATCCATTATATCTTTTGTAGTTTTTCTATGTCCATTAACAAACGAAGAAGCCAGATTCATAGCAGACGACCACTCGCTGATCATTTTCCCAGCACCGTGAACAATAACAACACCATCGTAATTATCATTTAACTCATTCATCATATTTATGTAATGAGTATTAGTTGTAAATTCATTTAGAGCTTTACCACTTAATTTTAATACTACAGTTTTCATCTTGTTTCCTCTTGCTAAAATTTATGTTCTATATGATGCATTAATTTCAATATATTTTTCTGTAAAATCACATGTCCACCAAGTTGATTTACCTGTGCCAGCATTTAGGTTTACAGAAATTGTAATTTCATCTTTAGATAATATATTTGTTGCGTCCTCTTCATCAAAATTATGCTTATAATCCTTCCCGAGTATTAACATGTCATCAAATTTAATTTCCACAAGCGATGGATCTAATTCAACTCCGCTTCTACCAACAGCAGCTAGTATTCTACCCCAATTGGCATCACTCCCGTAAATAGCAGTTTTAACAAGTGGAGAGTTTGAAATAGTTTTTGCAATAATATTAGCATCCTCATTGTCGTTGCACCCAGTAATGGCAACAGTTACAAGTTTTGATGCACCTTCACCATCTACAACAATCATTTTTGCCATTTCAATTGTAATTGCTTTAAGTGCTTCGAGAAATAAATTTTCATCACTACTATTCTCTTCAATCGCTATTTTGGACATTCCATTTGCCATAAGAATGACCATATCATTTGTGCTTGTATCGCCATCCACCGATATTTTGTTGAAGGAGTTTTGCACACTCTTCAATAATAGTTTTTTAAGAAATGTAGCCTCAATATCAGCATCTGTTGTAATAAATGAGAGCATTGTAGCCATGTTAGGCATAATCATTCCGCTTCCTTTTGCAATTCCGCCAATTGTAATTTCGCCAGAAGTGAGTTGAACTTTTACAGCAAATGATTTTTCCACTAAATCTGTAGTCATTATAGCTTTGGCTGCTTTTACGCCCCCATCTTCTGTTAGTTGCTCTGCTATTGCTTTAATTCCAGTCTTAAGAATATGCATTGGCATATATTCGCCAATTACGCCAGTTGAACTTATAACTACTTCATCTTGTTGAAGCCCTAATACATCAGCACAATACTTTTGAGATTCTAGAGCATCTGTAAAACCTCTATCGCCAGTACAAGCATTTGCATTTCCTGAATTAACTAGAATTGCACTCACTTTTCCGCCTTTGTTAATAAGTTCTTGAGAAACTAATAGTGGTGCAGCCTTAACTTTATTTAACGTAAATGTCCCTGCTACGTTACACGGCACATCAGAAACGATTAAAGCTAAATCTTTTCTTTTTCTTTTTAAACCAGCATGGATGCCTGTGGCTTTGATTCCATTGACTGATGTTACTGAACCGTTTTCGATAAATGTGAACATTTAATTTCCTAATTAGCTTTTTGTTTTAAAATTCCTAAAGTTTCATTCCATCCAAACATTTTGTTCATATTCTGAATTGCTTGTCCGGATGCACCTTTAATTAAGTTATCTATTGTTGATGTAATTACAACTGTTTTATCTTTTGCTGATATATTAATATCGCAGAAGTTTGTATTTATAACCCATTTTAATTCGGGTGGAGTATTTCGCATTCTTACAAATTTAGAATTATCATATTCGTTTAAATATATTTCCTTAATATCATCTTCTGCAATTACAGAATCTAAATGAATAGTTGATGTTGAATAAATTCCACGTGCAATTGGAAGCAGATGTGTTGTAAATGCAAATGGAGATTTCATTCCAAACTTTGCTAACTCTTGTTTAATTTCTGGTTCGTGTCTATGCTTATTAATATTATATGCTTTTACATTTCCATCAAGTTCAGAAAGAAGCAATTCAGTTTTAGCTGATTTACCCGCACCACTTGTGCCAGAATATGAAACAGAACTAATACTAATAATATTAGAAGCATAATTTTTTATTAATGGAATAAGAGCCAATTGAATTGATGTAGGATAACATCCCGGATTTGAAATAAAGGTTGAACCGTGAATCAAACTATTTTTAACATCTGCCAAACCGTAAATTTTTGAAGAAAGTAAATTGTCGTAAGTATGTTCAAATCCATACCACTCATTGTAAAGCTCTTTATCATCAAGTCTGAAGTCTCCGCCCAAATCAATTACTTTAATATTCTTATCCAAAAGGGTTGGAATATATTTTAGCGATTCACCGTGAGGTAGCGCAACAAAATATAAATCGTGTGAGTAGGAAAGATTATCAACCGATTGAATTACTTGGTTATCAATTAGTCCTAATAATTCTGGAAATATATCTAACAATTTGGTGCCAGCACTTCTATTTGCATAAATAGTGTAGTCTGCAATCATTTCGTGCTGTTTGATAAACTCTAATAAATATTTTCCGGTGTAACCAGTTCCACCGATGATTCCTACAGAAATCATTTGTAATCCTTTTAAATTGTAATTGTTTTGCTTAGTATGTTCTACTTAAAATATATAAATAGATTATTATTACCCCAGACGGGGGCGACGACGAATAGGTAGCTCGCGTGAGCTAATAGAAATGATAATATGTAAGTGATTTATAATCATGGTGCTAAACGTAACTGGTTTAGAATAATTTGTCAACACCATGTTGGATATTATTGCAGTATTTGCTCCTATAGCGCATAAGTATGCAGCATAGGAAAATATTATTGCATAAATATGCAAAGCGAGATTCTGTAGAATTAATAATATTTGCTTTCTAAATTAAATACATCTATAATTGCTTAACAAAATTATGAAAAAAGAAAATAACATATTATTAATTAACTCAGGTCATCATCATAGAGTGATAATGAATCGGGGTTAAATATAGATATTTACAAATAATTGATAAAATTTAAACCCCGATATTTTCGGGGTTTTTTGTTTTTAAAGGAGAAGAAAAATGGAATCGAATATTTTAAGATTAGCAATTCAGAAAAAGGGGCGACTTGCGGATAAATCGCTGGAGTTACTAAAAGCGGCTGGAATTAGAATTGACAACTATTCGCAGCAATTATTAATTAAAGCACAGAATTATGATTTGGAGCTTTTATTTATACGTGATGATGATATTCCAGAATATGTACAAGATGGAGTTGCAGATATTGGAATTGTAGGCGAGAATGTGATTCTCGAATCAGAAAAAAAACTTGATGTTATTGAAAAATTAGGATTTGGAAAATGTAGGATGTCCCTTGCAATTCCAAAAGGAAATGAGTTTAATTCGGTAAAAGATTTGGATGGAAAAAATATTGCAACATCATATCCAAAAATTCTTAAAAATTATTTATCGAAGAACAATGTAGTTGCTAACGTTCACTATATAAGTGGATCTGTTGAAATTACTCCAAATATTAATTTAGCCGATGCAATTTTTGATATTGTAAGCACAGGTAGTACACTAAAGAGTAATGGATTAAGAGAAGTTGAGACGGTTCTAAAATCTGAAGCTGTTCTAGTTGCGAATAAAAACCTTTCGGTTGCTAAGAAAGAATTATTAGAACAAATACTATTTAGAACTCGTGCAGTTAACAAAGCAAAGAATAATAAATATATTCTGTTGAATGCACCCAATGAAGCTATTGCTGAAATAATTGAAATGCTTCCTGGAGCAAAAAGTCCAACAGTAATGCCACTAGCTTTGGAAGGATGGAGCTCAGTTCACACAGTAATAGGTGAAGATGATTTTTGGGGGAAAATTGAAAATTTAAAAAGTACAGGTGCAGAAGGAATTCTAGTATTACCAATTGAAAAAATAATTGCATAAGAGAATAAGATGAAGATAGTAAAACATCCAACAATTGAAACGACAAAAGAGTTGCTAAAACGTCCAGCAATTGAGAGTAGAATAATTCAAGAGAAAGTATTCTCAATTATTAAAGCTGTTAAAACTAATGGTGACAAAGCACTGTTTGAATATTCCCAAAAGTTTGATGGGGTTAGATTAAATCAACTCTCTGTCCTGGACTCTGAGTTTGATGGAATTAAAAATCGAATAAATGAGAAGTTAAAAACGGCAATAGACGTTGCACGAAAAAACATTGAAAAGTTTCACAATGCTCAACAAGATGATTCACCTAAAATAGAAATTTTAGAAGGAATTACATGCTGGAGAAAAAGTATTCCAATAGAAAGAGTTGGTCTTTATATTCCAGGTGGAACTTCACCACTATTTTCAACTTTACTGATGCTCGGTATTCCAGCCAATATTGCCGGTTGTAAAGAAGTTGTTATTTGCACTCCTCCACAAAGTGATGGAACTATTGCGGATTCAATTTTATATGTGGCTAAACTATTAGATTTTAAAAAAGTTTTCAAAGTTGGTGGTGCACAAGCAATTGCTGCAATGGCATTGGGAACAGAAACAATTCCAAAAGTGAATAAAATCTTTGGGCCTGGTAACCAATGGGTAACTGCTGCGAAAGAAATAGTCAATTCATATGGAGTTGCAATTGATATGCCAGCAGGACCATCGGAGGTTCTTGTTCTTGCAGATGATTCTGCTAATCCAACATTTGTTGCAGCAGATTTACTTTCCCAAGCTGAACATGGCGTTGATAGCCAAGTTGTTCTACTTTCCACAAGTGAAACTCTACTGAATTCAGTTTTGTCAGAAATTAATAAATATAAGAAACTATTATCACGAAAAGATATAATTGAAAAATCGTTAGAGAACAGTGCTTTAATTTTAGTAAAGGATTTAGACGAGGCGATTGCTATTTCTAATAATTACGCTCCAGAACATTTAATATTATCTGTAAAAGAGGCTGAGAATATTGTAGATAAAATAATTAATGCTGGTTCAGTATTTCTCGGAAATTATTCGCCAGAGTCTGCAGGAGATTATGCGTCGGGAACAAATCATACTTTACCAACTAATGGATTTGCATCTGTATACAGTGGAGTTTCGTTGGATAGTTTTATGAAAAAGATTACTTTTCAAAAATTGACAAAGAGCGGATTAAGGAAAATTGCCCCAGCTATTGAAACAATGGCAGAGACAGAAGGGTTAGAAGCTCATAAATTAGCGGTAACAGTTAGAAGCGAGAATCAAGATGATTAACATTGAAAATCTACTTCGTGAGAATATTAAAAAGTTACAACCCTATTCTTCTGCACGCGATGAATACACAGGTAGCATTGGTCTCTTTTTAGATGCAAATGAAAACTCTTTTGGTTCAATTCCAGATGGTGAATTTAATCGTTATCCAGATCCTCACCAAAATGAGATAAAAAAGAAATTATCAAAAATTAAAGAGAGTAATCCAGAAAACATATTTGTTGGAAACGGAAGTGATGAGGCTATTGATCTTCTCTTCCGTGCATTCTGTGAGCCTGGAAAAGACTCTGTTTTAATTATGCCACCGACATATGGAATGTACAAAGTAGCAGCGGATATTAATGATGTCGAAATTATTGAGGTTCCGTTGTCGACTGAGTTTCAAATAGAGACAGAGAATGTATTAAATTGTCTTACATCTAACAGTAAGTTGATCTTTGTCTGTTCGCCAAATAATCCAAGTGGAAATTTACTGAGTAGAACCTCGATTAAAACAATACTTAATAGTTTTAATGGAATTGTTGTTTTAGATGAAGCTTACATCGATTTCACAAATGAAGAGAGTTGGATTAGTGAATTGAAAAAATTTAATAATCTAGTTGTTCTACAAACATTTTCAAAAGCGTGGGGATTAGCAAATATACGCGTAGGTATGGCATTTGGTGATAAAAAAATAATTTCAGTATTGAATAAAATTAAATATCCTTATAATGTTAATGGAGTGAGTCAACAAATAGTAATTGATGCACTCAATAGTGAATCAGTAAAAAATGAGATTGTTGAAAAAATTGTATCTGAGAGGAATAGACTTGTAGAAGCTTTATTGTTAAATGATAATATTGAATATGTTTTTCCATCGGATTCTAATTTTATTTTGGCAAAAGTTCGAAACGCAAATAAAGTCTATGATTATTTGCTTGAGAATAAAATAATTGTGCGTAACCGTTCCAAAATGATTAATTGCGATGAATGTTTAAGATTTACAGTTGGTACCGAAAATGAAAATATGCGACTAATAGATATACTTTCAAAGTATGGAGAATAGTATGAAAAAAGTTTTGTTTATAGATAGAGATGGAACAATAATAATTGAACCAGAGGATGAACAAATAGACTCACTTGAAAAATTGGAGTTCTATCCCAAAGCAATATCTACTCTTAGAAAAATATCATCTGAACTTGATTACGAATTGGTTATGGTTACAAATCAAGATGGACTTGGAACTGATTCATTTCCCGAAGAGACTTTCTGGCCAGCACATAATAAAATGTTAACTACATTGAAGAATGAAGGAGTTGAGTTTTCGGAAATAGTAATTGATAAGACTTTTCCAGAAGAAAATGCACCGACTAGAAAACCTGAAGTTGCTTTACTCAGAAAATATATTGATGGTGATTACGATTTAGAAAACAGTTATGTTATTGGAGATAGAACTTCAGACATACAATTAGCTAAGAATCTAGGAAGTAAATCTATTTTCATTAATTCTAACCAATCCGATGCTGCAACAGTTACAACGCTCAATTGGGATGAGATATTTGAAGAGTTAAAAAAGGAAAAACGCTATGCTATCATTGAACGGAAAACAAAAGAAACAGAAATTAAAGTTGAATTAAATCTTGATGGAAAAGGAATTCACAATATTTCAACTGGATTAAACTTCTTTGACCACATGTTGGCACAGTTATCACAACACTCGCTCTGCGATTTAAGTATAAGCGTAAAAGGAGATTTGGAGGTTGATGAACACCACACCATTGAAGATACTGCAATTGCACTTGGTGAAGCATATCTTGAAGCACTTGGTAATAAAAAGAAAATTGAGCGTTATGGATTTATGCTTCCGATGGATGATATTATAGCATCAGTTGCAATTGATTTTTCTGGACGAAGTTGGATTCAGTGGAAAACGAAATTTAAACGTGAGTATGTAGGGGATATGCCAACGGAGATGTTTTATCATTTCTTTAAGTCATTTTCAGATACTGCTAAGTGTAATCTATACATTAAAGCAAAAGGGAATAATGAGCACCATAAAATTGAAGCAATATTTAAGGCAATGGGTCGCTCGATAAAACAGGCGGTTAGTAAAGATTCATTAAACCCTGATGTGCCGAGTACAAAGGGAATGATATAAGAATAATTGATTTATTGTTCAATTGCTAAATTGTTTAAAGAGCATCCAATGAAACTTGTTAACAATGAAACAACAATTTAGCAATACAGCAATTTAACAATGAAAATTAAAAGTGAAAACTATATGAAGAGTCTTAATAATTCGGAACCGGTAACTCGGAACCCGAACATTGTAATAATAAAATACAACGCTGGAAATGTTTACTCCGTTTCTTCTGCTCTAAATCGATTAGGATATGAAGCAGTAATATCAAGCGATTTAGAAGAAATTAAATCAGCGGACAAAATTATATTTCCTGGAGTTGGCGAAGCAAGTAGTGCAATGAAATACCTAAGAGAAACCGGATTAGATATATTAATCCCAAAATTGAAACAACCTTTTCTTGGAGTTTGTTTAGGATTGCAGTTACTTTGTAAATACTCGGAAGAAGGAAACACAGATTGTTTAGGTGTGTTCGAGGAACATGTAAACCGATTTCCGCCAAAAGAGAAAGTTCCACACATGGGATGGAATTCAATTAAACATAATAGTAGTATGCTTTTTAGAAATATTCCTAATGATTCATTTGTATACTTTGTTCACAGCTATTTTGCAGAATTAAGCGAATACACAATTGCCGAGACAAATTATATTTTACCATTTAGTTCTGCACTACAAAAAGACAATTTTTACGCACTACAATTTCATCCAGAAAAGAGTGGAAAGATTGGAGAACAAATTCTTAAAAATTTTATAGAGTTGATTTGATAATGAAAAGAGAGCCACAAATTCACGAATTGAAAAATCAAAACAACTGTCATTGCGAGGGTTTTATCCTAAGCAATCTTTACTATTACAGATTGCTTCACCCAACAAAAACCGTTAGATTCGCAATGACAAAGCGGTATGAAAATTATATTAATGGAGAATAAATGATTAAGATAATTCCAGCTATTGATATTATAGACGGCAAGTGTGTTCGTCTTACAAAAGGCGATTTTTCAAAAAAGAAAATCTACAATGAAAATCCTTTGGAAGTTGCAAAAGAATTTGAAGAGATAGGAATTAAATATTTGCATCTAGTTGACTTAGATGGTGCTAAAGCGAAGCAAATTATAAATTGGGGTGTTTTAGAATCAATAGCAAAAGAGACAAATCTACAAATAGACTTTGGTGGCGGTATCCGTTCAAAGGAAGATTTACGAATAGCATTTGAAAGTGGTGCATCCAAAATTACTGCTGGTAGTATTGCTGTTAATGAAGTAGATACGGTAACAACCTGGATCGATAAATATGGAGATAAAATAATTCTTGGTGCTGATACTATTGATGGGAAAGTATCAATAAATGCTTGGGAAGTTACAACAGAATTGTCTTTAATAGAATTCATTAGAAAATATTGGGCGTTAGGAATTAAGTCAACAATTGTTACTGATATCTCTAGAGATGGTGTTCTTTCTGGTCCTGCATTTGATTTATATAGAACTATAAAAAGTGAAATTCCAAAAATTGAATTAATTGCAAGCGGCGGAGTATCCAAAATTGAAGATGTGGATAAACTAAACGAGCAAAATATTGAAGGTGTAATTATTGGTAAAGCTATTTACGAAGGTCGTATTAAGCTAGATGAACTAAAGAGATATTTATGTTAACAAAAAGGATTATTCCGTGCTTAGATATTAAGGACGGGAAAACAGTAAAAGGGGTTAATTTTGTTGATTTACGTGATGCAGGAGACCCTGTAGAATTAGGGGTAAAGTATGCTGAACTTGGAGCTGATGAACTAGTGTTCTTGGATATTACCGCAACAGTTGAGAGACGGAAAACCCTTGCAAAATTGGTAAAAAGAATTGCTCGTGAAATAAATATTCCATTTACAGTTGGTGGTGGAATTACTAACGATGATGCAGTGAATGAACTTCTTGGTTCTGGAGCAGATAAAATTACGGTTAATTCATCAGCAGTTAATAATCCAAAACTCATCGATAAAATTGCTAACAGATTTGGAAGCCAATGTGTTGTTCTTTCTGTTGATACAAAACGTGTTAATGGAATTCAAAAAATATTTACAAGTGGTGGAAGAATAGAAACCGATTGGGAATTACTCCCCTGGGTAACTGAGGCTGTAGAACGTGGAGTTGGTGAAATACTTTTAACATCAATGGATCATGATGGAACCAAAAATGGTTTTGCTCTAGGAATTACAAAGCAACTTTCTGAGTTACTACCTGTGCCGGTTGTTGCTTCAGGTGGTGCTGGAAACATGGAACACTTTGTAGATGTATTTGGAAAAGGGAAGGCTGATGCAGCACTAGCTGCAAGTATATTCCATTTTGGCGAAATTGGAATTCCTGAGTTAAAACAATATTTAAATAATAAAAATATTCCGGTGAGATTATGAGAGAAGAAACTAGTAATGATAAAATAGATTTTAATAAAGGGGATGGATTAGTTCCAGTAATAATTCAACACTATAAGACAAACACTGTATTAATGCTTGGTTATATGAACGAAGAAGCATTGCAGAAAACAAAAGAGATAGGGAAAGCAACATTTTTTAGTCGTTCAAAAAAGAGACTTTGGACAAAGGGTGAAACATCTGGAAACCATTTAATTGTTAAAGACATTTTAATTGATTGCGATAAAGATACAATTCTAATTAAGGCTGATCCAATTGGACCAACATGCCATACTGGAAGCGATACTTGTTTCAACGAAGTTATAGATTCGAATAATAATTTTTTATATCAACTTGAAAAAATAATTGCTGACAGAAAAAACAATCCAACTGACAAATCTTATACCGCATCTCTATTCAAAAAAGGAATAAATAAAATTGCACAAAAAGTTGGCGAGGAAGCTACTGAAGTAGTAATTGAGGCAATGGATAATAATATAGAGTTGTTAAAAGAAGAGTCTTCGGATTTACTCTATCACCTATTGGTCCTACTTGCAGAGAAGAAAATATCGTTGAATGAAATTAGTGAAGTATTACGGAAGAGGCATTCGAAGTAGTTTATATAGTATTTGCATACTATATAATCATTTAGTTGAGTTGTTTTTAAGGAGAAATCTCATACAATTTAAAAGATCCTCACAAAGAACGTGGTCGAAATGACTGCCAGTCTTAAAAGGTCAACGGTGATAATAAAGAATAACTGTCATTCCCGAATATTTTATCGGGAATCTCCCACAATAAAAGATTCCATGTAGGAACATCAGGGAATAACAATTTGTTAATTTGATAGTGTGAGAAGCACGAAACTCCTTAAACGACGAGAACCAACCGAAAATATTCAGTTTGAATTTCCCAAAAATCATTTTATCTTATCAAATTGTTTAATCAAATTATTGAGGATATAATGCAACGTATTGTCTCATTTGTTTTACTTATTATCACATCAAGTATGTTTTCACAAAATTCTAATTTATTTATTCCATTAGATATTCAAGATGCCTACAAAAATGGAACTCGTACTTATGATGGAACCGTAAGTGACAATTATTGGGTAAACCATACTGACTATAATATAGATGTTGAGTTATATCCTGAAACAGATTTAGTGATTGGATCAGCAAAAATTGTTTATCATAATGAAAGTCCAGACTCTCTCGATAGACTAGTTTTAAGATTGTATCAAAACATTCTTAAACCGGGCTCTGTTCGAAACTGGATTGTTCCGGACTCGGTTCTTGGTGATGGAGTTAAAATATTAACTCTGAAAATTGACAATGACGATGTTGAATTAAATACTAAATCGACATATGTTTCTGGAACAAATTTAATTGTAAAACTTGATAGCAAACTCCCACCAAATGCAAAGATAGACTTAGAAATAGATTGGAAATTCAAAATTGCGAATAGACCGTTGCGAATGGGAAATTATAGTGGCGATTATTTTATTGCTTATTGGTATCCACAAGTAGCCGTGTATGATGATGTTTTTGGCTGGGATAACTTACAGTATGAAGGGGCAGTAGAGTTTTATAACGATTTTAATAACTACGAAATTTCATACACTGTTCCAGATAATTATGTCGTTTGGTCAACTGGTGATTTATCAAATAGAGAAAATGTTTTTCACGAAAATATTATTGAGCGAATTACAGAAGCAAGCATGTCTGACGAAGTCGTAAATATTATTACCCCTAAGGATTATGAAAATAATGAGGTTACACTAAATTCTGAAACTGGAAAAAATATTTGGAAATATAAGGCAAGTAAAGTTCCAGATATAGCGTGGGCCGTAAGCAATAATTATAATTGGGATGCTGCAAGTGTTGAGGTTGAACCAGGTAGACGTGTACTAACAGCATCTATCCATCCAGATAGTCTTGAACAGCAAAAACATGTTGCTAAATATGCACGCGAATCTATTGAGTATCTTTCAAAAGTATCTCCTGGAATTCCTTACCCTTGGTCACATACTACTGCGTTTACAAATAAGAGCAGAGGTGGTGGAATGGAGTTTCCGATGATGCAAAATAATAGTGCGCCCAAAAAAATTACAAGAAATGCTGGACTTGTTATCCATGAGATTGCACATAATTATATGCCATTTTATATGGGAACTAATGAAAGACGTGCAGCATGGATGGATGAAGGATGGGCAACCTTTTTTCAACGAGAGCTAATTCAAAAGTATGATACAACTAATATGTATGAAAAAAAGTATGCCACTCAGTATACAAAGAATGCCGGAAAATCATTAGATGTTCCAATGATTTTGCAAAGTCAAATGATGACACATGGTGAATCGCGTACTAATTTTTATGGACGCCCTGCTATAGCATATTTAGAACTACTTAATTTATTGGGTGATGAATTATTCCACAAAGCTTTACACGAGTATATGAATAGATGGCATGGAAAACATCCTATTGCATACGATTTTTTCTTCACATTTGATGATGTTGCTGATGAAGATTTGTCTTGGTTTTGGAAACCTTGGTTCTTTGAACTTGGATACCCAGATCTAGGAATTGAGATGGTTGATGTTTCTGAGAAGGAAGTAACTATATCTGTTGTTAAAGCAGGAACAATGCCAGTACGAGTTGCTGTTACTCTTGAATTTGAGGATGGCACAGAAGAGGTAATTGAAAAATCAGCACGTGTTTGGAAAGAAAAATCTAAAGTGATAATTAAGCATAATACAAACAAAAAATTAAAATCTGTAAAACTTGGATCCCCATATATTCCAGATGTTGTTAAGGATAATGATTTAGTTGAGGTGAATTAGATGCAATTATGTCATTTCGAAATGAGTCCCGATTCTTTTTATTGGGACGATTGAGAAATATTGTTGGATTATGAAAGATTTCTAACAAAAAGCATGTTCGAAATGACATGCTTTAAGTCTTCAAATTAAAAACCCAACTTCAAATTAATGAAGTTGGGTTTCTTTTTAATCTATCTCTAAAGTTCTATTTTGTTCCGTAAGCATCTTTTATATGTTGAATATATGCTGCTGGTCCTTTTGTACGAGGAAGATATCCAGTCTGAAGCACAACATTTGCATCTTTATCCATCAATAAAACAGTTGGATAACCAGTAATACCATACTTTTTCATTTGTGCTCTGTTATAATTTACAACTTCTGCTGCTTGTGGAGATTTACGAAGGTTATCTAAATTAACCAATATAAGATTATCTTTTGCATAATCTGCAAACTCTTTTGTAAATAGGACTTCGTTATTTAATAAGATACAATACTTACACCAATCAGAACCAGAAAATTGTAACAGTATCGGTTTGCTCTCGGTTTTAGCAATTTCAATTGCCTTCTCTACATTTGAATGCCAAACTAATCCATTAACATCATGATCGTTTGTTTTTAGTAATACTTGATCATTTGTTTCAATCTTTGCTTGGTCGTTAGCTTCGTTATTATTCGCACATCCAAAAAGAATGAAAACAGCGATTAGTAATATTGATAGTTTTTTCACGTAAAGCTCCTTTGTTATATGTTTTTATAAATCTATTTCAAATATAGTAATCAATATAAATAGTTGTTACTATAAAATATGTCGGTTGGTTTACAATTTTGAATTCATATTGTTCCACCATTTGTTATAAGTACACAGATTACTAATCTGTGTTACAAAATTTTTAATTTGCCCACCTCTCATCAATTACATCCATTTTACTACGTAGTTTTTCTGGGGTTTCCCCAATCTTGGAAATTTTAACTACTTGCATATCTGATGGTCTAAAAAATGGGACTTTTACATATACGCATTTATTGTTAATTACAATTATTCCAATCTCTTTATGAGTTCTACTTTTAATAACCTTTTCATTTTCATCACTATCTTTTTGAATTATTTTTACAGAATTTGGAAATTCATTAAATCTCTTTTCAGCATCTTCAAGTTCTTCAAACTCATAAATATTTTCAGATAAATCCTTTATATTGTATTTATTCATTTGCCATGGTATTTTTAAATGTCATTCCAACATGTTTTAGTGGGAATCTTTTCGATAACAGTAGATTCCCGATAGGTGCATTCGGGAATGACAAGAATTTAATAATTACTTTCTATCTCCAAGAATTCTTAAAAGCATTAAAAATAAATTAATGAAATCAAGATATAGTGTTAAAGCTCCCATAATTGCAACTTTCTGAGTAGCTTGAACTCCTTCTACAGTAGCTCCAATTCTTTTAATTTTTTGAGTATCGTAAGCAGTAAGTCCAACAAACAAAAGAACACCAACGTATGAAATTATCCAGTACATTGTGCTATTTGCCCAAAACATGTTTATCACAGAGGCAATAATTAGTCCGATTAAAGCCATTTGTAAATAGCTACCCATAGTTGTTAAATCGCGCTTTGTAAAATATCCATAAGCACTCATTGCACCAAAAGTGAGTGCAGTTGTCATAAATGTGGAAGCTACAGAAGCTTCAGTATACATAATAAAAATAATTGATAGAGTAATGCCATTTAGTGCTGAGTAAATTAAAAATGTTGTTGTTGCAGCCTCAGCACTCATTTTTTGAATTCGGGAAGAAAGATAAATTACCAATCCTAACTCGGCAATTATTATTCCGTAAAAAAGTATTGTGTTTGACGCTAAAGTGTAGACAAACCCTGAACTTACAACAAAATATGCTGTAATAGCAGTAACTAAAAGTCCAAGCCCCATCCATATATATACTTTACTTATAAAAGTTCTCTCTTCAACTTCTGCTGCTGAAAGATTCATTACTTCTTGATTCATGTTTTCTCCAATAAAAAAACTGTGAAAGTTAGAACATTTTATTTTTTAACCTTGAAGGTCATCTTTAGTTATTAGATTTCTATTCATGGTAAACTTTTAGTAATCATGATTTTACATTCATAGTTAACTTCAAGGTTTAGTTAGATGTAGTAAATCTGAATCGGTTCTAAAAAACAAAAACAATTTTGTTTCAAATTTAGAAATAATTAGGTGAGAACTTTTTCAATTGCGTGTCAAACACGTTGGAATTTGGAAGCACATCCTCGAGTTTTGTCCAAAAATATTTACCATGATTCTTGTGAATTGTGTGTGCTAACTCATGCAGAATCACGTAATCAATTAGTTCATCAGGTAATCGCATAAGATGAATGTTTAAATTAATATTATTTTTTCCAGAACAACTTCCCCAACGTGAGCGTAGATTTTTCAAGAATACTTTATTGTATTTAAATCCGAATAATAAGGCTAGTTTTTCAACTCGATTTGGAATATACTCTTTGGCTTCAAGTCTAATTGTTTTGATAATTCCAAGTTTTATAATCTCTTGAACTTCTTCGGATTTAATCTCCAAGTTGCTAGCAACAATTATTTCAATTAATGAACTAGAAATTTTAACTCTTGTTTTTTCACATGATCCTTTGGAAATTACCAACAGATGATGTTTTGTTCTATAATCGGTTGTTTCATCAAATATTATTTTGCTCTTTTCAAAACTTATAACTCTGGGTAGGTGTTTTAAAATCCACTCTTTTTTACTAATTGCAAAATGCTCTCCTGTTAAAAAAGAGACTCTTCTGGGAATTGTAACCGAAACGCCCTCGTGAGGTTTAATTCTTATGGAAAGATGCTTTGCTCTGCTACTCTTTCGTATTTCAACTTTTCCAATTGAATCGATATTTATTTTTTTATAATCTTTCAAATTTAAACTTTTAAATTTTATTTCGACTATAATTTACAGATGAAATTAGTAAAGAGAAAATAATGGAAGAATTATTAGAAAAAATGGAAACAAAATATGCTTCTGCTGAAAGGGCATCGGGAGAAGCAATTGCTTATGAACATGATTTAGTTGATAGCTTTCTGATGGTTAGACCATTTATTGATGATGTTGACCATATGTTTCTAATCCTTAATAGATATCGACAAATAATATATGCTAATAAACTGTTTTTACAATTAATTAAAAGTGACGATACTTTAGGTCAACGATTGGGAGAAGCATTTAAGTGTATTCATGGGCGTGAAGAGGTTGGTGGATGTGGAACCAGTGAAAGCTGTGCAAATTGTGCTGGTGTAAATACGGTTCTTAATAGCCAAATAGATGGTGTAGACCAACAAGAATTCAGGATTACTTCTGAAAATAGTAATGTTTATGATTTAAATATTTGGGCAAAGAATATTAAAATAGGGAACTCAGATTACACTTTGGTTTCGCTAACTGATATTAGTAGTGAAAAAAGGCGCCAAGTATTGGAGCGACTGTTTTTCCATGATGTACTTAATACAGCAGGAAGTTTAAAGAATTTTTTAGAGTTAATGCAGGATAGTACTCCAGAAGAGATGGAAGAACTATCCAAACTTACTCTTGATGTGTCTTCAACTTTAATTGACGAGTTAAAGAGCCAAAGAATGTTAAACTTAGCTGAGGATTCGAAACTTGAAATTGATGTATCAGAATTTACTGCAGAAGATGTTTTTAATGATGTTCTTTGCACATATCAGAATAACTATGTTGGGGAAAATAAAACTCTTGAATTGACAAATAATGATTGCAACAAAATAGTAATAAAATCTGATAGAACATTATTAAGAAGAGTGCTTGGCAATCTAGCTAAGAATGCTTTGGAAGCAAGCAACGATGGTGGTATAGTTACGCTAAGCATTAATGAATCCAATTCAAGCATGCTTTTTGAGGTTCATAATCAGACTTTTATTCCCAAACACATAGAACTACAAATTTTCCAAAGATCATTTTCAACAAAGGGAATGGGAAGAGGTATTGGAACTTATAGTGTGAAACTTTTAACTACAAAATACTTGGGTGGAAAAGTCTCATTTGAAACGGATGAAGAGTTAGGCACAACGTTTACAATTACAATTCCAAAAGAATTGGTTGTATGATTTAGAAAAGTTTACAGTTGGAAATAAATAAAAACCTCAATTTACAGTTTGTAGATTTGGATTTTTGTTAAGACCAAAATAAATTGTAGAGACGTTCCGTTGGAACGTCTTTTTTATATTAGAATATATTTATCAAAAAACCCCTCCCCAAATTGCAATTTTCCTTAGATTGATTTACCAATTCAAAACAATTAGGTAACAAATGAAAAAACATAGATTAGTTTCGTGGAACGTAAACGGAATAAGAGCAGGTGCAAAAAAAGGTTTGAAGGAATGGATGCTAAAAGATAATCCAGATATTTTTTGTATTCAAGAAACGAAGGCATGGCGTGAACAACTAGATGAAAGTCTATTAAACATTGGTGAATATACATCATATTTTGCGCAGGGAATTAAAAAGGGGTATAGTGGAGTTGCAGTATATTCAAAAGAAAAACCAATTAACGTTACTGCTGGTTTAGGAATTGACCGATTTGATGATGAAGGTAGAACGCTAATATTAGAATATCCAAACTTTGTGCTTTACAATATTTACTATCCAAATGGCAAACGTGATGATGAAAGACTGCAATACAAAATGGATTATTACAAAGCATTTCAAGAACATGCTAATAAGCAAAAAGCTAATGGCAAAAATATAATTGTTTGTGGAGATGTAAACACAGCACATAAAGAAATAGATCTAGCACGTCCGAAACCAAACTCTAAAGTATCTGGATTTTTACCAATTGAAAGAGAGTGGATAGATGGATTTTTAGCTGATGGATATTTGGATACTCTACGAATGTTCAATGAGGCACCAGAAATTTATACTTGGTGGGATATGATTACTCGTGCAAGAGATAGAAATGTTGGCTGGAGAATAGACTACTTTTTTATTTCTGAGAGTCTAAAAGGTGATATCAAAAATGCTTTTACTTTACCAGATGTAATGGGTAGTGACCATTGCCCTGTGGGAATTGAAATAGAGGTTTAGCTTAAAAAGCAATTTTAAAATAAAACCTTAATTCTACAGCTTGTTTATTAGGGGGGTGTTTATTCATAATATGACTAATGATAAAACAAAAATTGTTTTACACGCATAAAAATGTAAGTTTTGTAACTTGAGAGTCGTAAGATTAAAACCTAATTGTTTAGTAGTTTTGGGAACAGATTTTCCAATTCAGTTTTAAAATTTGCAGGAATATCTTTTTCATACATCCAATAATTAACAATTTGTTTTACCATCAATTTGTCTATCAAATCATTATCAAACATTAATTTTAATAATTGAAGTGTAGATAAAACAGTTACCTCAAATTCAGTGCAAGTTTTAATCATATTTTGGTCATCAGTAACAAGAGGAATTTCAAGTTCTAATGCAGTTGCAATACAATATATATCTTCTTGTGAAAGTTTATAACCAATATCTTTTTGAAACTCCCAAATAAAATCAAAGCTTGTTTCAATGTTTGTCTTTTCCTTTTTTGATGTGTTAAGCTTTTTTTTACGATTAGTAGTATACTCATCACCATCAATCCAACTAAATTTTGTCTGCAATCTAGGACTTCTATTTAGTTCTATTTCGATTTTATTATGGATATAAAGGGTGTGTTTTTCTTTCCCAAATTCTCTTCCTAATAGAGGGCGAATAGACTGAGCAAGCCTAAGATAAGTGTTCGTGTCTAATAATAACTTAGTCTGTCGCATTTGTTAAGTACGAAAATATTTCTTTAACATCAGTTGGAGGAAGGTTTAAAACAGTTTTAATATAACCTGATGTTATCCCTTCTTTTTCATTATATTTTTTCAGCAAATCAAAAAAGATCGTTCCGAATTTTTCTTTTGAAACAGTTATGTAATTTTCTACATTTGGTTTCTGTAATCCAAAAATATTTTCACTTATAAGTTTATAATAATTTGTAAAATTAGTGCAACTTGCATAAAAATTTTCACCAACATCAATATTTTCTATATTATTAGCATCGGAATACTTTTCAATCTCTTTTAAAATTGTAATAGGTGAAATAATTAGTTCGCGAGCAATGTCAATAATTAGATTTACCCTTTCTTGCTTCCTACGTAATTGAATTATTTCCTTATATTTTAGTTCAGCAATTTCTTTTGGAAACAAAAATGCCCCAGCAAAATTATCTACAAAATCTTCGGCTTTCTCACCTGTCATAGAGGGGCTTAATATATGTCCTAATTCGTGAGTTAACCAAAATTTAAAATCAAATATTTTTGTATCAAGATTTATATATATCCAAGTTGTTTCACTTTCTGACAAATATATGTGTAGAGCATTTTCATGTGCTTTTTTTGCACCAAGCAGAACAGGTATTAAAATAGCATTAAAGTCATTAATTATATTAATTACTTCGGTAAATTTTATTTCCCAATCAGTAATTTTAAATTTATCTCTAATTAACTTTACAACATTTTGAACATACTCATAGCTGTTGAGTGGAGTTTTCAGCTCAGGAGGTTTTATCATTAACTCTTGCGGTAAATATTTAACGAGTTGTTCTAATGCATACCCCATCTCTTTAGCACGCTTTATATGTGAATCTTTTGTTTTTGTATTTCTAACTTTTCGAAAAGCAATTTGTGGTTCGAAATATTCCTTTTTCGTAATTAAATCAGAATAAGATAGATTTAACAACTTACCAAGACGTAATAATTTTGAAGGTTTAGGAAGAGTTTTGTTATTGAGCCATTGAGAAACAGCTTCTCTACTAACAGCTAACTCAATACTAACGTTACTTTGATTTAAACCGTATTCTACAAGACGTTCTTTTACAAGGATGGTATTTAATGACTTTTGCATAGTTTAAATATAAGATTTACTTGGCATGATGTCAAGTAATGTCAAGTTATTTGTGTGGTAAAACCTTCGAGGTTCTAAAACCTCGAAGGTTTTAAGTGGTTTTAATATCTATAATACTCTGGTTTGTAAGGACCATCAACAGTAACGCCAATATATTTAGCTTGTTCTTCCGTTAAAGTATCAAGTTCAACACCAATTTTCGCTAAGTGCAACATTGCTACTTTTTCATCCAAATGCTTAGGTAACATATAAACTTTGTTCTCATATCTCTCAGGGTGTAACCAAAGTTCCAACTGTGCTAACACTTGATTTGAAAACGAGTTTGACATCACAAATGATGGATGTCCAGTAGCACAACCTAGATTTACAAGTCTTCCTTCGGCTAATACAATTATTTCTTTATCTTCTATTGTGTACATATCAACTTGAGGTTTAATTGTATCTTTTGTGTGACCGTAGTTTTTATTTAACCACGCAATATCAATTTCATTATCGAAGTGACCAATGTTACATACAACGGCTTTATCTTTTAGTTTTCTAAATGCTGCTTCAGTTACAATATCTTTGTTTCCAGTAGTTGTAACTATAATATCAGCTTCTGGAATTGCATCTAAAAATCTCTTAACTTCAAATCCTTCCATTGCAGCTTGAAGAGCGCAAATAGGATCAATCTCTGAAACAATTACTCTAACGCCAGCACTGCGTAGTGATTGAGCTGAACCTTTACCAACATCACCATACCCAGCAACAAGACCAACTTTGCCAGCCATCATTAAATCAGTTGCTCTACGTAATGCATCAACTAATGATTCTCTACATCCATATTTATTATCGAATTTAGATTTAGTTACTGAATCATTTACATTTATTGCTGGAATTGGAAGTGTACCAGCTTCAACTCTGTCGTATAATCTATGAACACCAGTTGTTGTCTCTTCCGAGAGTCCTTTAATATCTTTTGTAAGTTCTGGGAATTTATCGAGAACCATGTTTGTTAAATCACCACCATCATCAAGAATTAATGTTAATGGTTTTTTCTCTTCTCCAAAGAAAATTGTTTGTTCAATACACCAATCAAATTCTTCTTCATTCATTCCCTTCCAAGCATATACTGGAATACCAGCAGCAGCAATTGCAGCAGCGGCATGATCTTGTGTTGAGAATATGTTACATGATGACCAAGTTACATCTGCGCCTAGTTCAACTAATGTTTCAATTAAAACTGCTGTTTGGATTGTCATGTGTAAACATCCAGCAATTCTTGAACCTTTTAGAGGTTTAGATTCACCAAACTCTTTTCTTAAAGACATAAGTCCCGGCATTTCTGCTTCAGCCAATGTCATCTCTTTTCTTCCCCACTCTGCGAGGCTAATATCTGCTACTTTATATGGGATGTAATCACTCATATTTTTATTTCCTTATTATTCAATAAAACTTTTTAAAAAACCTTAGCCACTAATGCACGAATTAAATGATTTTACAATCCATTCGTGAATTCGTGGCTGTGTCGTTTCTTTATTTTTTATACTTTTTAAACTTATCAACTAAATCTAGTTTCTCCCACGAGAACTCTTTTCTTCCAAAGTGACCATAGCTCGAAGTATTTACATAAATCGGTTTTTTCAAATCAAGTCGCTTAATAATTCCAGCTGGAGTTAAATCAACTTCTTTTTGAATCATCTCAGAGATTGCATTATCAGAAATTACTCCAGTTCCTTTAGTGTCTACATAAACAGATACTGGCTGTGCAACTCCAATTGCATAGGCAAGTTGAACGAGACATTCTTTTGCTAATTTAGAACCAACAATATTTTTTGCAATATGACGTGCAGCATAAGTTGCACTTCTATCTACTTTAGAAGGATCCTTTCCAGAGAATGCTCCACCACCATGTGGTGCCCATCCGCCGTATGTATCAACAATAATCTTTCTTCCAGTAACGCCGCTATCTCCGTGTGGCCCACCAATTTCAAAACGTCCAGTTGGATTTACAAAATACTTTGTTTTCTTATCAAGTAATTTTGCTGGAATTACTTTCTTAATTACATGCTCAATAACATCTTTTTTAATTTTACTTTGTTTTACTTTCTCATCATGTTGAGTAGAGATTACAACAGCTTCCACTCTAACTGGTTTGTTGTTCTCGTCATACTCAATTGTTACTTGTGACTTTGCATCTGGACGCAAGTAAGGCATAAGTTTTGGATTCTTCTTTCTGATAACAGAAAGTCGTTTAACTAACTTATGTGCATAGACAATTGGCATTGGCATAAGTTCTGGAGTTTGGTCGCAAGCATATCCAAACATAATACCTTGATCACCAGCACCACCAGTATCAACACCCATTGCTATATCTGGTGATTGTGCATGAATTGCATTTAACACACCACAAGACTCGGAGTCAAATTTATACTCTGCTTTTGTATACCCAATTCTTTTAATAGTTTGGCGAACAATTTTCTCAATATCAACATAAGCAGAAGTTGTAACTTCACCACCAACTACAACTAATCCAGTTGTTACGAAAGTCTCACACGCAACACGTGCGTCAGGGTCTTGTTCAAAAATTGCATCTAACACACCATCAGAGATGGCATCACAAACTTTATCTGGGTGTCCTTCAGATACTGATTCTGAAGTGAAATAATATGACATAGTTCCTCGTATATTTATTTTATTCGTTTACTAATTCTAGTTCTAGAGAGTCACCAACATTCATTTTATGTCGGCTTCCTTGTACTTTTGCATCTGCACCAATTATTGAATCGGTGAGAACCATTCTTTTTACTTTTGAATTTTTATTTATTATCGAATTTTTTATCACAGAATCAAGCACTTCGCAATTATCTCCAATAGAAACATATGGACCAATTACCGAGTTTTCTATTTTTGCTGTAGGAGAAATATATACTGGTTGATTGATAACAACTGAATCAATCTCTAAATCTTGTCCATTTCGCGAAAGTATAAACTGGTTGGTTGATAGCAATGTTTCAGGTTCACCGCAATCGTACCATCCTTCAACAGGAAATGTAGAAAACTTCTCTCCATTATCAATCATAATTTGAAGAGCATCTGTTAATTGATATTCACCCTTTGTTTTTATGCTTTTCTTAAAAAGCTTTTCCAAACTTCTTGTAAGCAATGTGGAGTTTTTAATATAATATAACCCAACCAAAGCTAGGTTTGTAGTTGGCTCTGCTGGTTTTTCAATCAATTTTGTAATAAAACCATCTTTTAATTCTGCGACACCAAACCTTCTTGGATCTTCAACCTCTTTAACACCTAGAGAGGATGTTTCCAGATTCGTAATATGATTTAGATCTACATCAAAAACGGTGTCACCAAGAATAATCACTATCTCTTCTTCATTAAAAGTACGTGAAGCTTGGTAGATTGCATGACCTAAACCGAGCAACTCTTTCTGTTCAACATAGTCGGCTTTCAATTCAGGATAAGTTTCCGAAATAAAGGCCTCTACTTTATCACCAAGATAACCTACAATAAAAGTAGCTTCAGTAATTTCCTCTTCAAGTAGTTTTTCAACTATGTGTGAAATAATTGGTTGCCCTCCAACATTAAGTAGAACTTTGGGATGGGTTAAAGTATGTGGTTTTAACCTAGTTCCAAAACCAGCAACTGGAATAATAGCTCTCATTAGTTTTCCCTTTTAAAAATTATATTAAACCTTAATTTACCTAATACCCTGAGCTATTTCAATTTTTATGAAAGTATTTTCTTTAATAGTTTCTATTCAAACTACTCCAATTATTTATCTCTTTTTGAAATTTTCTATATGAATCATAAATTCTTTTACTCATTTCATCTTTGTTTGTAATATCTATTAGAACCTTTTGTGTAATTTCCTTAAATGTATTTAGGACTTCTTCTGGAAATTTTTTTATTTCAACAGTTTTTTCTTCTTCAATTTTTTTAAGATACTCTATATTCATTTTCTCAAATTCTGATAGCATGCTAACGTTTAATGCTTTTGCAGCAATTCTAACTATCTCTTGCAAGTTTATTGGAAGTTGGTTAAAAACTGTTTTATTAACAATTAACTCAAGTTCCCCACTTGGTTCGTGCCATCCAGGATAGTAATAATACTTTGCAATTTTATAAAACCCCATTAAATAGTCATGATAAGGACCAACCCACTCAGTTGCATCAATAACGCCACGTTCAAGATTAGTATATATTTCGCCAACTGGAGAAAGAATAGTAGTTCCACCAGCTTTAGATAAGACTTTTCCACCAATGCCGGGCATTCGCATTTTTAATCCTTTGATATCAGCAATTGAATTGATTTTTTTATTAAACCACCCACCCATTTGTGCACCAGTATTACCTGCTGGAAATGGAATTAAATTAAATTTAGAATAAAGTTCTTCCCAGAGCTTAAGCCCACCGCCATAATAGAGCCACGCATTTGTTTCTTGAGCATTCATTCCAAAAGGAACACCAGTGAAAAACTGTGTAGCGGGTGATTTCCCAGCCCAGTAATAAGCTGAGGAATGTCCCATCTCGACTATTCCCTGACTTACAGCTTCAAATGTTTCAAATGAAGGAATTAGTTCACCACCGCCATAAACTTGAATTTTCAATTGTCCATCAGACATAAGTGCAACTTCTTTTGCAAATCTATCAGCACCCTCACCAATAATAGGAAAGTGTGGAGGCCATGTTGTTACCATCTTCCAATTAAAACTTTTTTTTGTATGAATTACTGCCGAGATATTCTCTTCTTTTTTACCACAAGAAGCTAGAACCCCAGTAGCACCAGCTCCAAGAACTAGTGATGTCTTTTTAATAAAATTTTTTCTATCTATTTTTTTCATAATAACACTTAATAATTATTTTTGATTAATTACAATATCAGCAATTTTTTCTGCGTATCCTTTAGCATCATACTCTCTAATATTAATGAGAACAATTATTGCTAAATCTAATTTTGGAATTTTCATATAAATATTGCTAAAGCCTGAGGTGCCACCAGTATGGTATGGGCGTTCAAAATTTCTATAAGGGTCTAATCGCCACCCAAATCCATAATTTATAACTTCACCATCTGGGAGAACCAACTTCTCAAATGCTAAATTCAATTTGTCTTTGGGTAGGAGTGTGGGATTGTCAATTTCATTATTCCACTTTACTAAATCTAGAGTAGATGAATAAATTCCACCATCACCAAGTATAGCACTAGTTAAGCTTTGATCTGTAAATATAAATCCTGAATCAGTTTTGGCATATCCAAAAGCTCGATTTTCTACTTCTGAAATTCCATTTTCAAATGCTACACTATTCTTCATCCCCAATGGAATAAATATTCTGTCATTTAGAAACTGAGCAAAAGTTTTCTCGGATAATTTTTCAATTAACAATGCTAATATTGCATATCCAGAATTACTATATCTGTGCTTTGTTCCTGACTGGAAATATGTTGCATCTCGTTTGATTAGAATATCTAAAACATCTCGATCTTTTAATTGGATAGTTAATGTATCATCCATGTAATCTTCGTAAGCCAATAACCCTGATGTATGCTGGAGTATCTGACGGATAGTAATATTGTTTGCATACTTTGGGAAGTTGGGAAAGTATTTGACAAGTGAATCCTCCAATGAGAGTTTGCCTTCATTTTCAAGTAGCAGAATGGAGAATGCAGTAAATTGTTTGGTGATAGAAGCTAATCGAAAATTAGTTTTCAATTCAATAGGGTTCCCTTTTTCTAAATTTGCCAATCCATAACCTTTATTGAATAGCTTTTTCTCATTCTGTAAAACTAACACAGAAGCCCCTGGAGTTTCATTTGAAAACTCTGAAAATATTTCATCTATTTTATTTTCCAATGTGGGATTATCCATACACGAAATAAATGTAATTGATAGGATAATTGATAAAAATAATTTCATAAATACTTACTCCTTTTCATAAATTACTGCTGAAAGATAACCAACAACACTTGAATTGTCATTTGAAATATCTCCTGAGTCTGTGTGTGAAAGAACTTCTGCTTTGTTACTACCAATAATATCGGCAGTTTCAAGCAAGGCTACAATTCCACCACCACCACAAGCTTCGCATTTTCGGTTCGCTAAATCATTGTAAAGTTCAGGGTATTCAAATTTATTTATTCTGTTTACTATAATATTATCAAGTTCTGTTGCTTTATCTTTTGAATGAAAATGAGAAAGATCAGAACTAGCAATAATAATGGTTTTATTATCAATTACTTTTGAGAGTATGCTGGAAAGTTCTTGAATATATTTAATACTTTGATCTCCAATAACAATAGGTACAATAGAAAAATTGTTGCTGATAATTTGTAGAAAAGGAAGTTGAACTTCCAAAGCATGCTCTTCCTTGTGCCCGATATCGCTAAAAAATACTGTGTCGCAATTATCAACAATATGTTTTGAAAGAGTTTTATTAATTGGAATTTCTCCTAGTGGAGTTTCATATGCATCTCCATCATAAATTGAACTTCCCTTAAAATATTCTTGATGACTTGGCGAGAGAATAATAGCAGTTTCAAAATACGAATTATCTTTTAGCACATTATATGCTATTGCAGCACTTTTCCCAGAATATATATATCCAGCGTGTGGGGATACAATTCCAATAATATTATTGTACTCTTTGCTTGGTTTGTTTTCGTCAAGTAAAGATGTAACTGTTTTTTTTAGCTCAGTAGCATCTTCAGGATAGAACAATCCCGCTACTGCAGGCTTTCTAATTATTTTACTCATTCTCTATGTCCTTCTCTGAAAAAACAGTGGCAGTGAACATTTCAATATTTAATGTTTTTTCTTTCCATAAACTTGAATGAAAACCTGACTTATTACATAGTGCAGATAAATATTCATCTTTGTTCATATTATGTTCAATTGGAACTTGAGGCAAAAGTAATCCACGCATACCCTGTTCAGTTAAAATCAAGCCATGTACTCCAACAATAATATCGTCATAACTTTCCATTGGAAAAGGTTCAGAAAGAATTGATATCTCAATTTCAATTTGGGAAAACTCCTTTTCTGCTAATTTGGGAAATCTTGGATCACCAATAGCTGCTTGCTTTGCTGCATCCTCAATTGTTTTATGCAACGGCATGTTGGAAGTAATGTACCCGATACAACCGCGCAAATCGTGGTTTGCTGTTAACGTTACAAATGCACCTTTTTCGGTGTCAAGGATTGGAAACGGTGAAAAATCAAATTTCGACAAAGTATTGTTATCATAAATAGATGCTATAGAATTCCTCGCAATTTGAAGCATTGTTTTTTTTTCTTCTTTTGCAATATTCATTGAAGCCTCTAGTCTTTTATTTCAAAAATGATAATTTCTTTTTTCTCTTTAATGAGTAGTAGTAAATTTTTATAGACAAAAAATGAATCTGGAGCAAAAGCATTTGCAGATTTATTCAAAACGTCACTTAGTATCTCTTTCCCATTACTTAAATCGAAAGCTCTAAATTTGTTTATCAGATCTCTGTTAGTTCCTTTTTGATGAAAATTGAGTAGAAGGAGTCCGTTAGAATTTACAAACTCCACTTCACCAACCATGTCAATATTTTTAATTTCATCAGAAATTATTGAATCAACTTTTTCATCACCACTTGTTCCAAAATACTTTTCTGGAAAAATATAATTACTAAAATCTACAGAGCTCTCTGCTTCATCACGAAGTATATTAATTTGGTCTGCATTATTGCCTAGCTCTTCAACTACCTCACCACTTTTAATATCAAGTGTATAAAAACTTCTACCTTCAAATAGTTCATGATAAACATATATTAAATCATCTTTTAAAAAGAGAAAGGAGTATGAGTCATCCTCCCAAAGTACTTTCTGTGTGTTGATATCAAAAGCAAATATACCACGGTGACCAGGCATATCTGGTTTTGCAAATCGGTGGAAGAAAACAATGTCATCCTTTATGGCTTCTATTCCAAGCCAAAAGGCTTCATCCATTTTATGACCAGAGAATAATTTTTTCCCTGAAAATAACTCGTAGCTATGGAAGTAAGCTTTCATTTTCTCTGTATCACGTGTTTCAACAAAGAGTTTATCTGTATCAGTTATTTTAATTCTCCATACTTGATTAGAATCAGAGAACTTGAATTTCTTTTTTAATTTCATATTGTTTTTAGTTTAGAAGAGAACCGCAAAGGCAGAAAGTCGCAAAGGACTATATAATAAAAAATCTTTGCGTCCTCGCGCCTCTGCGGTTTTCTTTTTTAATCAATTGGTTTAAACTTAGCAGTAAAGTGCCTAAGCATTGGTGCTTCGTAAGTAAACTCAAATCCTTTTAGTTTCTCTCTATTTTTAAATACTTCAATTACCACTTCTGCAACATAATCAATGTGACTCTGTGTGTAAACACGACGAGGAATTGCAAAGCGAACCAACTCCATTGCAGGAGCTATATGATTTCCATCAGCATCATTTTTCCCAAACATAACACTTCCAATTTCAACTGCACGAACACCACCAACAGTATAAAGTTCGCATACAATTGCTTGTCCAGGAAATTGACTTGGAGGAATATTTGGTGAAAATCTTTTAGCATCCAAATAAATTGCGTGTCCACCAGGTGGTTCTATTATTGGAATTCCAGCATCAGTCATTTTATTCCCAAGATACTCGGTGCTTTTAATTCTGTAGTGAAGATAATCTTCATCAAGAATTTCATCTAATCCTTGAGCAACTGCTTCAAGGTCACGCCCAGCAAGTCCACCGTATGTAGGGAATCCTTCAGTAACAATTAAAAGATTTCTACATTTCATTGCAAGTTCTTCATCATTCAAAGACAAGAAGCCACCAATATTTACAAGTGCATCTTTCTTGGCACTCATTGTTGAACCATCGGCATAAGAAAACATTTCCTGCGATATCTCAAGTGGAGTTTTGTTTTCATATCCCTTTTCGCGTTGCTTAATAAAGTAAGCATTTTCAGCAAAACGACAAGCGTCAAGAAAAAGAGGGATTCCATATTTATCACATATAGCTCGAGTTTCGCGAATGTTTTGCATAGAGACTGGTTGACCACCACCAGAATTATTTGTGATAGTAATCATTACTACTGGAATATTTTCAGCACCAGTTTTATTAATAAAATCATCAAGTGCTTCTACATCCATATTTCCTTTGAAATCAGCTTTAATCTCTGGGTGTTTTCCAACTTCAACAAGTAAGTCAACAGCTTCAGCTCCACTAAACTCAACATTTGCACGAGTTGTATCAAAATGTGTATTATTAGGAATAAACTTTCCTTCACTACCTAGAATTGAAAATAGAATTTTTTCTGCGGCTCTTCCTTGATGAGTTGGAATAATAAATTTATCACCGGTAATGTTTTTTACCGCAGATTCAAATCTGTAGAAGCTTCGAGAACCAGCGTAAGACTCATCGCCATCCAATATTCCAGCCCATTGTTTTGCACTCATAGCTGATGTTCCACTATCAGTTAACAGATCAATTATTACATCATCTGCTTTTACCAAAAATGGGTTATATCCTGATTCGACAAGTATTTTTTCACGTTCTTCTCTTGTTGTAAATTTAATTGGTTCTACCGATTTTATACGGAAAGGTTCAATTATAGTCTTCATATTTTCTCCAAATTTTAGTAGCAACATAATTGATTGAGTGACTAAATACAAGATTCAAAAATTACTTTGCTAATAGCGAATTGTTTGTTTTTACTATAAAAGGATTTAGATATTTTGTTTTTATTCTTTATTAAGAAGTGTTATTTTTAATATTATAAATCCAATACTAACCCACAATAAATTTGGAGAGAAAATGGAAGACCTAAACGATGACCAATTAAATGAAGAAGAATTAATGGAAGATGAGGAGGAATATGAATTTAGCCATTCTGATAAAATGGTTGGATTATTCTCCGAACCAGCTAGCACATTTGCAAAAATTGCTCAAGCTCCAACAAAAGTAATTGATTGGTTAATACCACTACTAATATTCATTGTTGTTTTATCTCTATCAACTGTTATCATGCAAAGCAATCCACAAATCAAATATCAAATGGTGGAAAAACAAACAGAAGCAATGGAAAAAACTTTTGATGAGTATGTAAATTCTGGTGCAATGACTCAAGAACAAGCTGACGCTCAAATTGAGGCTATGCGAGAGAGAATGGATGGAAGTGGAATGGCAATGCTAATACCACAACTAATAGGAATTGTTATTTTTACATTTTTAGTTTTCTTTATTCTCAGTGGATTCTATTATGGTTTCTCTCGGCTTATTCTTAAAGGGGATGGTACCTTTAGTAATGCGATGGTCGCTTATGGATTACCATTCTATATTGCAGCGGTTCAAGTTATTCTACAAGTAATAGTTGCAATGTTGATGAATAAAATGATTACAGACCTAAGTGTTACAACCTTTATGGACCTGGATAAAGCTACGTTTTTAGGGTTTTTATTAAGCAAGCTTGATCTCTTTTCAATTTGGTTTTATGTTGTTGTTGGTATAGCTTTTGCCAAAATGTTTAAATCAGAAAACACTACAAAGTATATTGGAATGGTTGTTGGCTTGTGGTTAGGGTTCAGTTTGCTATTCTTCTATTTAGCGAATGCAGTTCCGTTTTTAAGCTTTTTGAATCAGTAATGTTTTGAGTAGTGAACGGATTAATTTCGTTCACTACAATGTTTTTTTTGATAAAATTCTGTGCGGATAATTGTCATTGCGAGGAGTCCTTTTTGGGGGACGACGTGGCAATCTGATAGAAGTAGCATAGTTTCTAAGATAGATTACGTTGCAAAAGATGCTCGCAATGACGAATAGTATGGAATTCCCTAAATAGTTTTATTCTTCTTCAAATATTCCAAGAACAAATTAAAACCTCTTCCCCTAAATCTTTCATAAACTTTACGATAACCTTCACCATAAATTCTATCTGGGTTGTTTTGTAGTTGTTTAATTATATCTTTAGCATCATTTGAATAATCAGACTTCAAATATGTGTACGAGATATAATTACAGCTTCCTTCTTCAAGTTGCAGATCTAGCTTGTGCTCAATATTTTCACTTATCCAGGTATGCATTAACTCGTGTGCAATTGTAGATTCTGCATATTTAGATGGAGTTCCTTTCAACACAAATATTGTATGCTCAAATGTTTGCTTACTTCGAGTAGTTTTGATGGAAGTATATGTAAAACCCCGAACACTTTTTGAATATCTATTCCCAGAAATTTTTTGGAGTTCATTTAAGTTTACAATTTTTAATATAAGCGTAGATGTGCTAAATCGTAATCCATATTTTTTTAATCTTCCAATAACGTTGTTTAGTGAACTCTTATAATCGTTGTATGAATTAAGTTTTTTCTTGTTACATACATTACAGATATTTCTTCCATCGTTATATTTAACTCCTCCATTTGTCGTTTTGTTGGAAATTAATCTGTTACAATTATCGCATCTATTTAACTCTCCCTCGTGGTATTTGTGATACTTCAATCCATGATCGTCAATAAGATACTCGCCATTGAATGGCTCATTGCAAAATGAGCATTTTAACGCAAATAAATCTGTGTAGCACTTTTGGTCATAATATTTGCTCTCTTTTTTATTGTAATTTCCCTTAATTGATTTATTACAGTTTGCACACTTGAAATGATTTTTATGAAATGCGTTTCCGTCAACAACAATATATTCACCAACTATTTCTTTGCCACAGAAATTACACTTAACTGTTTGTCCCATTGTTAAGGAAACGAGAAAAAGAACTAATGTTAAATATGTCATTTTTATTAATGTCATATTTTATTCACTAATTATCATTTATTTATTTCCAATTATTTGTGATATACCAAAGCAAATGTAGTTTCGCAATTTTGTAGGTTGTTATTTTGAACATGTTTTCCTTAAGAAATTATTTACTATAAGTATAGCTTGGAGATTTCTCAATCGCTAAAAAACATGCTAATTTCGAAATGATAAATACATGAATTTATATTTCCGAAAAAAATCGTGTTTCGTATAGTAAATACTACTATTATTAAATCATTTTTCTTAGTAGAATACATCTCTAAAATAATAATAAAACAGTAGATGAACAGTTATAAATTTCATATCAAAGAAACACTTAAACTAGCTTCTCCAGTAGTAATTGGACAACTTGGGCACATGATGCTTGGTGTTGTTGATAGCCTTATGGTTGGCAGACTTGGAGCAGTTCCACTTGCGGCATCATCTTTGGTCAATGGATTAATTTTATTAATTCTGGTTCTTGGAATTGGAATGAGCGTGGCTCTTACTCCACTTGTTGCAATTGCAAAAGGCTCAGATAACCACGATGAGTGCGGAATTATTCTTCGACAAGGTTTACTAGTTAATCTAATATTTTCGTTTCTACTTGTAATTCCAATCTACTTTTTCTCTGATATAGTCTATTATTTAGATCAGCCAGTTGAGGTTGCTGCACAGGCAGAATCGTATTTGAAAATTTTAAATTTATCAATTATTCCTTTTATGTTGTTTCAAACATATAAGCAATTTTCCGAAGGATTGTCTTTTACAAAACCGCCTATGTATATATTATTAGTTTCTAATATTGTTAATGTTTTTGGTAACTGGGTTTTAATTTTTGGAAATCTTGGGTTTCCAAGAATGGAATTAGATGGTGCAGGGTATTCCACTTTGCTAACAAGGGTATTTATTGTAGTTGCCATTTTTATTTATATAAGAAATTCGAAATCATTTAAAGAATTTGATCCATCATTGAAATTCAAAAGCATCAATAAAACAGTAATTAAAAAAATTATCAGTCTTGGAATTCCTGGTGGATTTCAAATGTTCTTTGAAGTTGGTGGATTCGTTTTTGCTGCAGTTATGGTTGGATGGATTGGTACAAATGAATTGGCAGCTCATCAGATTGCAATGAATCTAGCGTCAATTACATTTATGGTTGGGCTTGGTGTTTCAATAGCAGCAACTATTCGAGTTGGAAATTATCTTGGTAAACGAGATCTAGATGGAATTAAAAGAGCAGGGTATTCTGCTCTTGGAATTATTACAATAATAATGGGCTTTTTCGGATTAATGTTTTTCTTATTCCGCGACTTCCTTCCTACACTATACATTAATGATGTTGAAGTAATCGAAATTGCTGCATCACTTATTGTTGTTGCATCGTTCTTTCAAGTTGTAGATGGTTTACAAGTTGTTGCTGTTGGCATTTTACGTGGCTTAACGGACGTGAATATAACTATGGTAATAGCATTTTTTGCATTCTGGGTTGTTGGACTTCCCGTAGCATATTTACTAGGCTTCACTTATGGATTTGGAGTAGTTGGTGTTTGGATTAGTCTAGTGGTAGGTTTAACGCTCGCTGCTATTTTATTTATTTTAAGATTTCGTAAATTCTTACGTAATACTGAGTTTGATTAGCCGCGAATACGCTAATAAATTATTCGCGAATTCGCGGCAATCTTTTGTTAATCTTTCATCTTCAAGTTATCTTCTGTTACCGTTCCAGCAACAACAACATTAACTTTATCTGGATTTATATACTTCTTAATTGCAGCGTTCACTTCTTCCAAAGTAACATTATTAATTTGGTCTGAATACTCATCCATGTAACTTGGCTCGTAACCACGTTGAGTAATGCTTAACAATCTTCCTGCAATACCTCGTGTTGTAGAGAGACCAACTTTGTAGCTGCCAATAGCACGAGTTTTTGCAGCTTTAAGTTCATCTGCTGTAACTCCATCTTTAACCCAACGCTTGAACTCACGCATTGTTGAGCTATAACCTTGGGCTAATAAGTCAGGAGAAAAAGTTCCAGAAATATAAAACTGTCCATCGCTATACGTGTCATCACCAAGAACAGAGTAGATTCCATATGTTAATCCTTCATCATCGCGAACAATAGACATAAGGCGGGCAGAGAAACCACCCATTCCGAAAATACTGTTGCCAATACTGAGTGCAATGTAATCTTTGTCTGTTCTTTGAATTCCAGTGGTTTGTGCAATGTGTAGTGTTGCGCTAGTTTTCTCTTTCATTTTAACAATAACTGTTTCACCTTCAGTGACTTGATCAGATTTGTCAACCTTTGGAAAATCAACCCCACCATTCCATCCAGAAAAATATTTTTCAACTGAGGAGTTTATCTTGGAATTATCTAAATCACCAACCAAAACAAAAATCATAGATTTTGGTCCATAGTAATCGGAATAAAATTTCACAACATCATCACGTGTAACTTTTGCAACATCATCAATCAGTTTTTGTGCCGAGGTGCCATGGTTTGGATGCCCTGCTGGAAATAACATTGAATCTGATTTTTCAGATGCACGTCTGTTAGTATCCTCTAACAATCGTAGCAAACTTCCTTTTCTCTGAATTTTTAATTTCTCAAATTCTTCTTGATTAAACGCTGGGTAGCGTAATTGTTTAGCAAGCAATTCTATTACTTCATCAACATCCTTTGATAAGCACTTACCATTAAAACCTAAATTATGTGTTCCAACAGAAAACGAAAGCTCTGCACCTAGGTTTTCAAGTTTCTCAGCTAATGCAAACTTGTTGTTTTTCTCCGTTCCCTTATCTAACATATAGCCAGTTAAATCAGCTATTGCAGAGTTTTCTTCTGGACTAAATGAATCGCCAGCAGCAAAACTTCCTGTAAAAGTTACAACGTCTTTAACTCCAGTTGTTACGGTTAGTAATTTAATTCCAGCAACGTTGGATGATTTTATATTATCCGATATTTTTGATGTTGGAACAATTGTTGGATTTGGCTCAACTGGTGAATTATCTTTTGCATTCTCTCTTCTGTAATATCCTTTAGTTTGGTCTTCATACCAAGATGATGGTTTTATTTCAGATTTATTTCCACCACTAGTTTTTGGAATAAAATATCCAACTGTTCTATGGTTCTGAACAAAATATTTTTTTACAACTTCTTGAATATCAGAGGTTGTTACTTTTTTGAGGTTGTCTAAATAATTTACATAAAAAGTCCAATCGCCCATTGCAATTGCTTCATTTATTTGACTCGCTATTGAGAAAGAACCATCTCTACCATAAGCTGTTTCAGCTGTAATTTGGCTAATTGCACGTTTCAACTCATCATCAGTAATTCCATCAGTTTTTACTTTTTCAATCTCCTCAAGAACAATCTTTTCAACTTCTTCGTGAGTTGCTCCCGGAGCTAAGAAAACGTAAGGTGTAAATATGGAAGGATCATGCAACGGAACGTAAAAATTAAAAACATTTACTGCTTTTCCTTGATCAACAAGAGCTTTATAAAACCGACTTGTTTTTCCGTTTGCTAAAATGTAATCCAATAAAACTAATGGATAAGTATCTACATGTGAACCTGCAGGAACTTTGTGAGCAATACCAACAACGCCCAACTGCCCAGCACGACTGAGTACTGTGCGTCTTTCACCTTGTTGCTCTGGTTCAACAGTATATAATTGTGGAATTGGATTTGGCGAAGTAGGAATTGCACCATAATATTTATTTACTAACTCCAACGCATTTGTTGTACTGAAATCGCCAATAATTGTTACTGTTGCATTATTTGGCCAGTAAAAAGTATCGTAAAATTCACGTAGTTTTTCCATTGGCACATTCTCAATATCCGAACGCCATCCAATTGTATTATGGTGATATGGATGTGCTTGAAACGCAGTTGCCCACACTTCTGTATTTAGTGAACTAAAGGGAGAATTTTCTCCACGCTCAAATTCATTACGTACAACAGTCATTTCCGATTCTTTATCTGCCTTGAGAAGACGTAAGTTTCTCATTCTATCAGATTCAATATCTATAGCAAGTTCAAGATAATCATTTGGAATTGACTCGTAGTAATTTGTTCTATCCATCCAAGTTGTTGCATTTAATCGCGCACCAATATTACCAAGTTGAGCATCAATATGACCCCCATTTGCCTTATTATATTTGTCTGTACCCTTAAACATTAGATGTTCAAGAATGTGTGTAGCTCCAGTTGTACCAGTTACTTCATTTCGTGATCCAACTCGGTATGTAACCATAAAAGTAAGTACTGGTGCAGAGTGATCTTCAAGAAGTAAAACGGTCAGTCCATTTTTCTCTAATTGATATTCTGTAATTCCGCCTACTGCTTTTACCTCTTTAAATTCAGTTGGAATATTGGAAGCAAAAAGTGAAATTGAAAGAAATATTGAAATCAAAATAATTGCTGTTTTTTGCATTTTTTGTGTACCTCCTATGTGTTATAAATTTACTCTGTTTAGATGTCTTTAAAAGCTAAAAGTTCTACAAATATATGCATTTATAGTTTAATTTTATCTGCTGGACTCTTAATTTTATTTATTGAATATGATGAAACATGAGTATAAATCTGCGTGGTCTCTAATCGTTTATGCCCAAGCAATTCTTGAATATATCTAATATCTGCTCCATCATCCAAAAGATGGGTTGCAAAACTATGGCGTAAAGTGTGAACCGTTGCTTTTTTTCTAATTCCAGATTTTTGCAACGCCCTTTTAAAAACTGATTGAACACTTTTAGGACTATACTTTCCACCTTTCTGTCCTTCAAAAATGTATCCACTTGGCTTGTAAACTTTATAGTACTCCCTTAATAATTCCAAAACATTCTCCGATAGCATAATGTATCTATCATTCTTCCCATTTCTCATTATAACATGTATCCGCATTGCTTCGGAATCAATATCCCCAATTCGCCCAATCTTAATCCTGCCGAATAGATTAAAAAGAGTATTGCTTTATGTTTTAAATTTGTAGTAGCTGCAAGAATTTTTGAAAGCAGAGTTGGTTTACGTAATTTTAGATTTAAAGCTCTAGGAATTGGTTTATTAAACACTTTAACATATAAATATCTGATAGCTGCAATTATTTGTTTCATTGTTGAAAATGAATAATTCTTATCATTCTGACAATAGAATAGATAATTTTGAATCTCTTTATTAGTAATCTTTTCAACTTTAAGATTTTCAATCCATTCAAGGAAAAGCTTTAGAGCAGATAAATAATTTTTAATTGTCTGATTTGAATAATTCTCAATCACCATCTTTTTATTGAAACTATCTATGATTTCTTGTTTCTTCATATATACTTAATTATATTCGTGATACACGAACAATAATATAACATATAGTCTCAATACACGCAATACGTGTATTGAGACGTTGTGTGTCATGCAAAATAACTTAAACAAGCTTTAGAAATGAAAAAAATATTAAAAAAAATTACTAAAGTACTATTGTACATCGTTGGCGGACTACTTGTAATTATTTTAG